>DASPOT010000240.1:0-45134 GCA_035625875.1 Mycobacterium sp.
CGACCGTTTTGATGAAGTGCGCCTGTCCGATCACAACATTGACATCGTCCGGCTTGTCAACGGACACCACATCCCAGGACAGCGACGGCGTCGTCACACACCCATGCTGCCACCAGCACCCGACAGCCACGTCCCATACCCAAAATGTGATCGGCAGCTGCCACCAGCAGCCGGCATTAGCGACGGCTTCTCAGCGGCAGTCATCGCACATCCACGGTCACATGGACACTGCGGGCGATAACGCGAAGTTCCCGGCCTTATGTCGGCGGACAGGCGCAGCGCGGTTGCCGGCAGACGCCCACTTCCTCGGGCCGGGCACGCCTACGGGACGGAATCGCCTTGATCAGAGCCTCCTTTCAGGCCTTCGGCCTGCGCTTAGAACAACGAGGTGCTGCCTCAGGTGGCAGTGCTGTAGATGTCCAGGAGTCGAAACCTCGTCGAATCGAGCAGGTGACCGAGATCCGATGCCACGCGCTTGAGCAGCGCATACCCGAATTCGTGATCCGTTTCGCATTTGTTGCGCAGGCACTTGCCATCCAGCATGATCGCTCGGGTCGTCTCCATCGCACGCGCGTCCATCCGCCAATTGTGGGGCGGTACGAGCCACGACCACCCGAGGACGTCGCCGCCTCGCTGCGTCTGGATGGTCAGGATGCCGCGACCGGGAGCGGAGACTTCGAGTGATATGCGACCTTCACGAATCAGATAGAAGTGCTCTGCTTCTTCACCTTCGTGAAAGATGAACTGACCCGCATCGAAGCGCAGGTTCGACGCGCACCCGGCCACCAGTTCAAGATAACGCGGGTCCCAATCACTGAAGAACGGATGCTTGGCCAGCACGTCTTCGAGTGTCTCCATGGCGTGTTCCTCTCCAAGGCGCTGGTGATAATCGTCGGGTGATCCCCTTGCTACACCTTCAAATGAGGGTAAAGGACCACAGCCGACCGGAGAAGGGCCGTTGCCCGCCCCGACCTGGGCGTCTCACCGTGCACTCGCTTGACTGCGGAGATTGGTTGGCCGCCGGAGTGGCGCCCGCCTACACTCCGTGCCTGGTGGATAGCTACCCCGCCGGCCGGCCAGGTGGTCGCGCCGTGGGCACAGGACTTTCGATCAGCCGGGATCTTAGCCGCCCCGGGCCGTTCCACGTCTTCGCCGGGCCGACATCGTCGTGTCGCACCCGCCACGGCTCGAGGACTGACCCGTCGTGTCGGCATCCCCGCGCTCGATGGCGTCCGCGCCATAGCTGTCGCGCTCGTGCTCTTCGACCATGGCGGCATCGCAAGTGTGGCGGACTCAACTGCCCGACCTCACCACTCTGCTTCGTGATTTCGAGCCCAGTGGCCTTGTCCACCACTGAAGTAACTGTAAAGAGGTTGGTGAATCAGCTCACCCAGCGCCTTTGCTGGCCGGCCCGCATACGCCGCAGCAGCGACGAGGAATCATCGAAAACCGTTGAACCGAAAGAAGCCTCTTACTGCAAAATCCGGCCTAGGTGAAAGCGAGCCAGGCGCCCAGCGCTCGCTCCCGCGAGTCGCACAAGACTGCGCGGGTGTCGCAATTCCCCTTGGGTGAACCGGCGCCGGCCCACATCCCGCCGGTGTCCCGGCGCAGCACAATTGCCGACGAACCGCCGCCGTCCAGCAGGATGGCCCTATCGGCCCCTAATCCACGGAACAGATCCTGCATATTGTCCCGCGTGTAGCTGCCACCCTGGAAGATGTACAGCTCATTCTTTATCTCGTTGTAGCCGACCGCGGTCCGCGCGGCACTGGGTCCACCGTCATTGAGTTGGCGATTGAAACCCGGTGCCAGTAGCCCGATTCCGCCCACCGCCACAAATCGCGCACCCTGGTTGGCCAGTTCGACAATCTCCGGTGAGGCTACGTCGTAATCGGTATGATCCGTCGGCATGATCATGTGCGGTTCGCCGTCGACCGGAATGACCATCGTGGACAACGCATTCCAGGATTTGTCGTTGTTGGTCAGCCCTGCTTGCCCGGATAGGGGATCGTCCCGGTGACCGCCATATTCGCGCGGCCCTGACCGTGGGTGTTGTCGACATACACGCCTTGCGGAGCGATGCACCCCCGTGTCCCGCCACGACCCGCCCTTCTGGGGGCGCTCATCGCCAAAGTTGCCGTTGATCACGAGGGCTGGCCCGCCCAGCATCCGCCACGCCTGCAGCGGCGGGTAGATCTCGGAGGCCATCAACAGCCCCTCGCTCGCCCGGGCTCCCGGGTTGTGTTCGCAGCGGGCCTGCGCGCCGGTGTGGGTGTCTACGAGCAAGCGGGGATTGAGCCTGGCGGACGCGGCTTTGATGGTCACCAGGTGACCGCCATTGTTCAGTGTGTACTCGTCGCCGACGGCCTTGCGAAACGGCGCGGCGAATTGGCCACCGAAGTTGTAGACGACATACGAAACCGCGCGTGTTGGCGATCGCAGCCACCAGCAACTCATGGGCATCGGCGTTCGCTCTTGGTGGGACAACCGTCGCCGTCAGCACGCACAGCATCGACGTGGCGACACCGACCACAGCGCGTTTGAAGACGGTTGAAGTCGACACGGTCGCACCTTCGCTCGTGAACGACAAAACACAATAATCACGATAATCACACTAGCAACTTGCGTAACAGCGGCATCACGAATGGGTTCCAGTCGAATTGAGTTCTGCCGCTTGGCCCGTCGCGGCCCGGCTGATCGCCGCGCTAGATGTTCTGGCCGAAGCTGGCCGAGCCGCACAGCGCCTGCTCACATCCTCCAAATGCCGAGGATTAACGTCCTCGGGAGGCAATGACCTCTCGTAACACCGGCTCGATCTGATCGGCGAGCAGCTCACCGATCCGGCGGTGCCCCAGGGCGTTGGGGTGGCCGTCGTTGGGGATCAAGGTATCCGGGCCGAAGGCGGGGTCTGTGCGGATCATCGGGATACCCTGCGCCTCGAAGGCGGCCACGTCGAGCGCTTGCAGGTCGACGTCTTGGCCCATGAGCGCGAAGCGCGCCCCGTCATGTCGCACGTCGTCGGCCATCCGGCTCATCAGCGCGGATGTCAGCCGGTGGGCGTAATCCAACGGCGTGGAAGCCAGGGACGGGGCCGGCGGCGCAGCTGCCAGCGCTGATGGTGGAGCCGGCGCCACGGCGGCCCCGGCATCGGGGGGCTGCGCCGACGGGGGCGCCGCCGGAGGGACGGGCGCGATGGCCGCGGGGGCCTCGCTGGGGCTACCCAGATCGAGGAGCACCTTCACCAGCCCCGGATTCCGTTGGAGACGCTCGGCCACAAAGCTGAAGAACGCGGAGTGGTTGGCCAGGTTCATCTGCAGCCAGCAGATTATCCGGGCCCGGGTGCCGTCGATCCGGCGGGCGATGCCATCCACCACGCCGTACTCCGAGCAGCGGGGATAGTCGGGCACCGGCTGCCCGATCAGGTGCAGTGTGTTGTCGGGACCCAAGACGAAGGCGGGTTTGCCGAATACCCGGCGCATCCTGTGCAGCGTGACGTTGTCCTCTGGGTCGTTGCCGGTGGTGTGGTCCACGACGACGTCGGGATGCAGCTGCTTTAGCCGCTCTCGGTAGAGGAGCCACTCCTGGTCGGTGCCGTAGCCCCGCACGCCGGCGTTGACGACCTGCACCGGCACGCCAAGCCGCTCAGAGAGCAGATGGGCTGCCACTGCGGAGTACGTCTCGTTCTCCGCCACCTCCAGCCCGCTGGTCACAGAATCGCCCAGCACCAGCACCCGCAGCCCCCCGGGAGGGGCTGCGGTCAGCTCTGGGCCGCGGAGACCCAGCGAATTGATCCGGACCTCGCTGCGGAAGCTGATCGGGAACGGCCGCGGCCCCACATACTCACCCCTCGCCCCCGGCCCGTACGACCATCCGACCACAGCGTCGGCCACGTAGAAGTTGTCGGGCTTGGCGTAGACCTCGTAGAGCGGCTGGTAGCCGAGGATGCGGAAGGCGACTTCGACTGCTCCCAGGGTGGCTACCACGGCAATTGCGACGGCCAGCAGGCGGAACGCTACCGTGCGGGTCCTGCGACGTGGCGGAGGCGGCGCTTCCGCAGCGTCGACGGCCGGCTGGTCGCTTGTCACGTCCGGCGTCGCCACTGGTCAAGCCTCCCGTCGTCGTGCCCCACAGCCCGGTGGTCGGCTACCTGGAGCGAGTACTGGTTCCGCCCGGGGGGAGCCGACTGGTCCGACACGGCCAGCTCCTTAGCCGAGCGGCGGCCCAACGCTTAAAACAACGTGTAGACAAGAGGCCCTGCGCCCGACCCGGCTAAGAAGATCAGGACCGCAACCAGTAGGAGGGTGCTGATGATCGGGATGAGCCACCACTTCTTGTTGTGCCGGACGAACTGCCAGAACTCGCCGATGAAGGTGGTCTGGCGTTCGGAAGCGGCGCGGTCGAAGTCGGAGTCGGGCACGGGTGTCTCCTCAGAATTGCTCGAAGTACCGGCGGGGGTCGCCGGCGGGGCGATGCGGCACCCAGTATGACGGCGCCGACGAGTCGAAGCGACGGTGCATGGGATCGTGTCCCAGCACCCGCAGTAGCAGCGCCACCGGAGTGACGACGACGAGGAAGACGGCCAGCAGGATGACGTGGGCAAGCAGCCAGCCGATCGGGTAGACGGTCCGGGACATCCCGACGTACAGGGGCCGGCGTAGCCGGGGCACCGCCAAGTAGGCCGCGGTGAGCACGGCACCGGCCGCCCACAGCCCGTCGCGCACAGCTGAAAAACCGAGGCGATGGCCCACCATGAAGCCCAACAGGGCGAAGGTGACGGGGAGGACGGCGGCGAACACCGCCAGTTCGCGGCGGCCCGGGTTACGGTCGATCCTGATCATTAGTCCAGCGAGAACTCGCCTAGGTAGCGTTTCAACTCGACGGGGGCGGCGCCATCTTGCTCGGCCTTGAGCAGCACGGCGTCCTCAAGCACGAGTGCGTCCATCCCGGTGGCCATAAAGCATCGGAAGGCGTCGTCCGGGGTGCAGACTATCGGCTCGCCGCGCACATTGAACGACGTGTTGACCAGCACGGGACAGCCGGTCCGCTGGTCGAACCGCTGGAGCAGCAGGTGGAAACGGCCGTGCCGCTCGGCGTCGACGGTCTGTAGCCGCGCTGACACGTCCACGTGGGTGACGGCGGGAATGGTCGAGCGCACCACGCCCAGTTTGTCGAGCCCGCTGGCCGTGTCAGCAGCCACCGGCGTGCGCTGCGCGGCTGCCACCGGTGCGATCAGGCACATGTAGGGGCTCTCCTCCCCTGCCGCCCGCTCGAACCAGTCGTCGACATGCTCTAACAGCACCGCGGGGGCGAACGGGCGAAACGACTCCCGGAACTTGATCTTCTGGTTCATCACTGACTGCATGCGCGGGCTGCGCGGATCACCCAGGATGCTGCGCGCACCGAGGGCACGCGGCCCGAACTCCATGCGGCCCTGGAACCAGCCCACGACGTTCCCGTCGGCGAGCAGACCGGCCACCAGGTCGCACAGCTCGACCTCGTCGTCGACCAGCCGGTAGGTCGCCCCATGACGGGCCAGGGTGGCGATGACGTCGTCGCGGCTGTAGCGCGGCCCGAGGAAGGACCCAAGCTGGCGGTCCCGGCCCTGTGGGGTGCGTTGGTTGTTGAGCAGCTGGTGCCAGACGAACAATGCGGCGCCGAGCGAGCCACCGGCATCCCCGGCGGCGGGCTGGATCCAGATCCGCTCGAAAGACGTATCACGCAGGATGCGGCTGTTGGCCACGCAGTTGAGGGCGACCCCGCCGGCCATGCAGAGGTTCGTCATCCCGGTCGTGGCCTGAAGGTGGCGGGCCGCCCGGACGACGATCTGCTCGGTGACCCGCTGGACCGACGCCGCCAGGTCCATCTCGCGTTGGGTAATGGGCGACTCAGGCGCACGGGGTGGGCCGTCGAACAGCTCGTCGAAGCGCTTCGACGTCATCCGCAGCCCTGTGCAGTAGTTGAAGTAGCGCAGGTCGAGCCGGAACGACCCATCGTCGCGGAGGTCCACCAGGTTGTCGAGGATCCGGTCGACATAGATCGGCTCGCCATAGGGAGCCAGGCCCATCAGCTTGTACTCGCCGGAGTTCACCTTGAACCCGGTGAAGTAGGTGAAGGCGGAGTAGAGCAGCCCTAGCGAGTGCGGGAAGCGCAGCTCGGATTGCAGCTCCATCCGGTTCGCGCGGCCGGTGCCCATGGTCGCCGTCGCCCACTCGCCAACGCCATCGAAGGTGAGGATGGCGGCTTCGTCGAATGGTGACGGGAAGAAGGCGCTGGCGGCATGGGACTCGTGGTGCTCGACGAACGCCACGCGCCGCCTGTAGCCGCCGAGCTGGTGGCGGATCTCCCGCGGCAGGTGCAGCTTCTCGGTGAACCACAGCGGCATCGCCCGGACAAACGACCGGAAGCCGCGGGGCGCGAAGGACACGTAGGTCTCGAGTAGCCGGTCGAAGGTGAGCAGCGGCTTGTCGTAGAAGACCACGTAGTCGAGGTCCTTGGCCGTGAGCCCGGCCTCCTCGAGGCAGTAGGCGACGGCGCCGCTGGGGAAGGAAGGGTCGTGCTTGCGACGGGTGAACCGCTCCTCCTGGGCCGCGGCCACGATGTCACCATCGACCACGAGCGCGGCGGCGGCGTCGTGGTAGTAGGCGGAGATGCCCAGGATGGAGGTCATCGTGAGGCAACAACCTCGCGCAGCAGGGGGTCGATCTGATCGGCGAGCAGCTCTCCGATCCGGCGGTGCCCGAGGGCGTTGGGGTGCCCGTCGGTAGGGATCAGGGTCTCCGGGCCGAAGGCGGGGTCGATGCGGACCAGGGAGATGCCCTCCTGTTCGAAGGCGGCCATGTCGAGCTTTTGCAGGTCGACGTCTTGGCCCATGAGCACGAAGCGGGCACCGTCATGGCGCGCATCATGGGCCATCTGGGTGATCAGCGCGGAGGTCAGCCGATGGGCGTAGTCCAACGGCGGAGGCGGGATGTCTACGGCAGGCGGGGGCGGGGTGTCTCCGGCAGGCGGGGGCGGCTCCGGTGCGGGCGGCGGCAGGGGGTCGACCGTGCTCTGCAAGGCCTGGTCGTAGCTGCCCATGTTGAAGAGCGCCTTCACCAGCGTCGGATTCCGCTGGAGGCGCTCGGCGACGAAGCTGAAGAAGGCGGAGTGATTGGCCAGGTTCATTTGCAGCCAGCACACTATCCGGGCCCGGTCGCCGTCGATCCGGCGGACGACACCGTCGATGACCCGGTACTCCGAGCAGCGGGGGTAGTCGGGTACAGGCTGCCCGATCAGGTGCAGTGTGTTGTCGGCCCCCAAGACAAAGGCCGGCTTGCCGAATACCCGGCGCATCCGATGCAGCGTGACGTTGTCGCCCGGGTCGGTGGCGTTTTCGTGGACTATGACGACATCGGGATGCAGCTGCTTCAGCCGTTCCCGATACAGGAGCAACTCCTGGTCGGTGCCATAGCCCCGGACGCCCGCGTTGATGAGCTGTACGCCGACGCCAAGTCGCTGGGAGAGCAGTTGGGCCGCCACCGCGGAGTACGTCTCGTCCTCCGCCACTTCCAGCCCGCTGGTCAACGAGTCGCCCAGTACCAGCACCCGCAGCCCCCCGCGAGAGACTGGGGTCAGCTCGGGGCCGCGAAGACCGAGCGAGTTGATCCTGACGTGGGTGCGGAACGTGATCGGGTATGGCTGCGGCCCCACGAACTCGCCCGTCGCCCCCGGTCGGTATGACCACCCGACCACTTTGTCGGCCACGTAGAACTTGTCGGGTTGGGCGTAGACCTCATAAAGGGGCTGATAGCCGAGGATGCGGAAGCCGACTTCGACCACTCCCAGGGTGGCTACGACGGCGACTGTGACGGCCAGCAGTCGGAACAGCACAGTGCGGGCCCGGCGACGTGGCGGCGCCGTGCCATCGCCAGCATCGACCGCGGGCGGGCGGCTTGTCACATCGGACATGGCCACTGGTCAAGCCTCCCGTCGTTGCCTGCGGCCAGCAATTGGCTATCGAGCAAGGGTACTGCTGCAGCCCCAGGGGCAATGGCACCGCCACGTCTGGGGCCGTGATCGAACCCCCGCATCCTTCGGGGGCTACCCAGCACAGCCTGGGTGACGTGCTGTGACGGCGACGCGCAAACCGGGAGCATAGTCAACGGCGCGCCACACTACCAGCGCTGACCGCGGACCAGTCAGCGCGCGTCGTCCCGTCACCCGCATCAATCCCAGACGTCGCGCATTGTCTACTAGAACCGTGTTTGCCTTGGTTGCCCGGCTTGCCCTGACAGGAGACTCCACAGCAAGCTGCCGCATACTGGACTTCATGCACCGGACGTCATCACCGCAAACCGGCTTCGCTGGGCGGATGGGGCGTACATGGCAGACTCAAGGTTGTGGTGGGGAAATTGACGCCATCGGGGACTAGGCATCGCCAGCGTGCAGTTCGCTCGCCATCGCGGACCCGCCTAAGCCTCGCCCGCGGCGCCATGGCGCTGGTGTCGGCGGCGGCATTACTGCTGAACCGGCGCGGGATGGTGGGTAGCCCACGGCGCGCTGGGCGGGATCACCATTTCGCAGGCGCTGGGTTCCGACGATCCGCGGTCCAGCGGCGACAACGTGAACATCCTGCTCATCGGCCTCGACTCCCGAAAAGATCAGGACGGCAACGACCTGCCCTGGGCGATCTTGAAACACCTGCACGCCGGGGATTCCGATGCCGGCGGCTACAACACCAACACGCTGATCCTCGTGCACGTCGGGCCCCACGAAAAGGTTGTCGCCTTTTCGATTCCCCGCGACGACTATGTGCCCTTCAGCGGGGTTCCGGGGTACAAACACATCAAGATCAAGGAGGCGTACGGGCTCACCAAGGCCTACACCGAGCAGAAGCTCATGGACAAGGGTGTGAGCAACCAGAAGGAACTGGAGACACGGGGCCGCGAGGCCGGCCGGGCGGCGATTTTGCGGGCGGTGCGTAACCTGACCGGAGTTCCGATCGACTATTTCGCCGAGGTCAATTTGATCGGTTTCTATGATTTGGCCCACAGCTTGGGCGGTGTGGACGTGTGCCTCAAGCACGCCGTTTACGACTCGTACTCCGGTGCCGACTTCCCGGCCGGCCGCCAGACGTTGGACGCCGAAGAGGCGCTGGCGTTCGTCAGGCAGCGCGAGGGACTGGAAAACGGCGACTTGGACCGCACCCACCGCCAGCAGGCCTTCCTGTCGTCGGTCATGCGGCAACTTCAAGATTCCGGCACCCTCACCGACCTGGGCAAGCTGAAAAGCCTGATGGCGGTGGCGCGTAAAGATGTTGTGCTGTCTGCGGGTTGGGACGAGAACCAGTTCCGCCGGATGGGCGAGCTGGCGGGCGGCAATGTCGAATACCGGACGCTGCCCGTGTTACGTTACGACAACATCGACGGTCAGGACGTCAACATCGTCGACCCGGCCGCGATCAAGGCCGAGGTGGCCGCAGCGTTCGGCATCACTCCGACCGCGACCACCACGACCACTGCACCGAATCCGTCCACGGTCGTGGATGTGATCAATGCCGGCAGCATCACGGGGCTGGCCAGTGACGTGTCGCGCACGCTGAAGCACGACGGCTACACCACGGGTCAGGTCCGCGACCGCGTCTCCGGCGAACCTACCGCCACCGCGATCGAGTACGGGGCCGGCGCGAACGCCGATGCGCGCAACGTGGCCAGGCTGCTCGGCATCGACGCCCCCGACCGACCAGATTCCGCCGTCAAACCCCGTTATATCGAAGTCATCGTCGACAACGGCTACTCCTTGCCGTCGCAAAACGACACCTCAACAACGTCAACGGTTTCCGGCTCCTACCAGCAGTCACGCACCACCACTACGACCGAGCAAAGACCCGATCAGGGCAGGCCCATCGACGGCGGCGGCGTTCCCTGCGTGAACTAAGCGCTACGCGCGCTGTCGTTGCGCAATAAGAAAGCCAGCACGACACTCTCAAAGGCGTCTTTGGCCTCGATCATCGTCCAGTGTCCGCAGTTGGGAAACACATGCAGCTCCGCGTTCGGGATGGAGCGCATCGGGATCAGCGCCATATCCAGCGGGCTTACCCGATCGTCGCGGCCCCACGTGATCAACGTCGGTGCCTGCACCCGATGCATCATCGCCCACGGCTGCGGTCCATTGGACGATTCCATGGCCTTGGTCATCTGCGCGAACGCTTCCTTGCCGTACATCCGGCGCGCTCCGGGCAGCGTCTTGGGATCGGTAGCGTGGCGCCAGCGCTCCTCGATCAGTTCCTCGGTGACCACCGCCGGGTCGTAGACCATTGAGTGCAACCAGCGGATCAGCCGCTCACGGGTGGGCTCGTCGACGAACTCCTGCAGCAGCCGAATCCCCTCCGCCGGACCCGGGCTGAAAATATTGCGGCCGATCCCGCCGATGGTCACCAGCCGGCGCACCCGCGCGGGATGGGCTATCGCGTAGTTGATCCCGACGCCGCCGCCCATCGAGTTGCCCAGGATGTCGACCGTATCCAGGCCGAGCGCGTCGACGAACCGGACCACCGCGTCCAGCGCGGTGAGCATCGGGTGACCGCCGAAGTCGTCGCTGACGCCGAACCCGGGGAATTCCAGGATCAGACAACGGAAGTGCTCAGCGAACGCGCCGAGCACCCCGCGGAAATTGCGCCAGCCCGTCACCCCGGCTCCGGAGCCGTGCAACAGCAGCAGCGGAGAACCATCACCAGCCTCGTGATAGCGCAAAACCCCTGGCTCCGTGCTGATCTCCCGAAAAGTGGCCTCGTAGCTCAGATCCGGTGTCATGCGTGTGTCCCGCCGTCGATGCGGATTTCGGTGCCGGTGATGAACGCGCCATCCTCCGACACCAGCATGGCCACCACCCCGGCGACGGCCGCGGAATCGCCCATCGGCGCCCCGCTGGATTCCAGCGTGGTGGGCAGGATCGGCAACAGCCTACCGAACAGCGACCAATCCGCATCGGAGGGAATGTAACCCGCTGTGGCGTCGGTGATCCCGGACTTGATACTGCCGGGCGCGACGCACACCGCACGCAGACCTTGCCGGGCGTATTCCAGCGCGAGGGCATGGGTGAAGGACTGGACACCGCCCTTGCTCGCCGCGTAGGCCGCCATGTAGGGGTGCGCGAACGCCGCCGAGGTCGAGCTGAAGTTCACAACCGTACTACGGGAATTCTTCAGCAGGGCCGGCAGCGACTCGCGAACCATCAGGAAGGTGCCGGTCAGATTGACGGCGATGATCTGATTCCACTGCTCGAGACTCATCTGCTCGGTGTGCGCGGCGCGCAGCATGCCGGCCGCGTTGACCAGCGCGTCCAGGCCGCCGAGCGTGTCGACGGCCGAGCGCACACCGTCGACCACCGAGTGCTCGTCGCCGACGTTCATCTCCACGGTGGTAAGCCGCTCACCCGTCACGGCCTCCTGGGCTCGAGCCCGAGTCTTGTCCAGTCCGTCCGCGGCGATATCGGCGGCCACCACCACGGCACCCTCGTCCAGCAGCCGCAGCGTGGTGGCCTGCCCGATTCCCGACGCGCCGCCGGTCACCAGGATC
Organism: Mycobacterium sp.; assembly: GCA_035625875.1. Classification (GTDB taxonomy): domain Bacteria; phylum Actinomycetota; class Actinomycetes; order Mycobacteriales; family Mycobacteriaceae; genus Mycobacterium. The sequence continues at coordinate 11,556 of DASPOT010000240.1, forward strand.
CGATTGCCCACCAGTCGCTTCATTTGCTCTCCCGTCATGGCAGCGGCCTCAGCACATCTTTCCCCACCGGCGCACAGAAAGACGCGGCATGGTGGAGGGCATGGAAATCGGATTCATCGGCCTGGGCAACATGGGCCGCGGCATGGCAGCGAACCTCGTCAAAGCGGGCCATCGCATCACCGTCTACAACCGCACCGCCGCCAAGGCGGACGCCCTGGCCCAGCAAGGGGCAACGCCGGCGCGCACCGTCGCCGACGCCTGCGGCGGTGATGTCGTGGTCACCATGCTGGCCGACGACCAGGCCGTGCAGGACGTCACCTTCGGCGAGCACGGCATCCTGGCCTCGTTGGCGCCGGGCGCCACCCACGTCTCATCGAGCACCATCAGTGTCGCGCTGTCGAAGCGCCTGACGACCGCGCACGCCGACGCCGGGCAGCAGTATATCGCCGCGCCAGTCTTTGGCCGGCCCGAAGCGGCCTCTGCTGCAACGCTTTTCGTTATCGCTGCGGGCGCACCGCAGGTGCTCGAGCCGTTGACCCCGGTGTTCGAGGCCATCGCACAGCGGACCTTCGTGGTGTCCGAGGAGCCACACGCCGCCAACCTGGTGAAGCTCTCCGGCAACTTCCTCATCGCCTCGGTCATCGAGTCGCTCGGCGAGGCGATAGCGCTGGTCGCCAAGGCTGGTGTCGACCCGCTGCACTACGTCGACATCCTCACGTCGACCCTGTTCAGCGCGCCGGCGTATGAGACCTACGGCGGGCTGATCGCACGCGAGGACTTCGAGCCGGCCGGGTTCGCCGCGACGCTCGGTCTCAAAGACCTCCGGCTGGTGCTTGCAGCCGCCGAGGAGCTGCAGGTGCCGTTGCCGGTCGCCAGCTTGCTGCGCGATCGCTTCCTCACGCTGCTGGCTAACGGCGACGGGCACCTGGACTGGTCGGCAATCGCCACGCTCGCCGGGCGGGACGCCGGCACGGCCTCACACCAGTCCGCGTAACCCGTTGGCCCCGAACACCGGTTCCAGCATCGCGCTGAAGTCCGGACCGCGTCGCAACATGTGCCCGCCATCGACGTTGATGATCTGTCCGGTGATCCAGCTGGCGGCGTCACTGAGCAAAAACAGTGCCAGGTTGGCGACGTCGTCGACCTCACCCACCCGCGGCAGCGGCGTGCAGATCCGGTAGTCCTCGCTCAGTTCCGGCGAATCTATAACGGGCGCAACCAGATCCGTGCGGATCAACCCCGGGCGGATACCGTTGACCCGCACCCAGGACGCGCCGAGCTCGTCGGCGGCCAACATCATCATGTGGTCGACCGCCGACTTGGTCACCCCGTAAGCACCGAGCCAGCGGTGGGTGTTGCTCGCGGAGATCGACGAGATCCCGACAAACGACCCACCACCGCTGCGCACCAACTCACGCGCCGCGTGCTTGAGCACGTACATGGTGCCGTTGACGTTGAGGTCCACCGTGCGTCGCCATGCCTCCGAGTCGATCCGGGTGATCGGCCCGATGGTCTCCGAGCCGCCCGCGCAATGCACTACGCCATGCAGTCGGCCGTGCCATGCCGTTGCCGCGTCTACGGCACGGGCGGTCTCGTCTTCGTTGGTGACGTCGGCGGGCTCATACAGGATCGAGCCACCGTTGGCCTTGAGCGCGTCGATCTCCCTGGCGGCCGTCGCCAGCCGATCGGCATTGCGGCCGACGATCATGACAGCGGCCCCGGCAGTGACCAGCTCGGCGGCCACCGCTTTGCCGATTCCGCTGCCACCCCCGGTGACTAGGTATATCCGATCTTCGAACGAAAGCTGCACGCCAGTCCCTCACACCAAACTGAAACAGGTTCTAGCCATCGAACCATGTACCGGTCGCTTCCGATAATGCTCCCCCGACTCTAAGTTGGCAGTGGATTCGACCCCCCACCTCGCAAAGCGGGTAGCGGTCACATGTGCCACACGAGTCTCCGCACAACGACCATCCCCTCTCCGCAGGAGACCAATGCGACGGTTGTGACCGTTACCGGTCTATGCGGCGCTATGGCACGTCGCGGCGGGCCACCTTTGTGGGCTTCGCCGTGCGCCAGTCCTCGACATCGGGTGGCAGCCCGACCGGATATCTGTTCTGGTTGTGGGCCGCCCAGTGCGCGTGCCCGAGCTCGTGGACGTGGAACGCGTGCCGCAGCGCCTCGGTGAACCCCATCGCGTCGGAGGCAGCGTTTACCGAGTCCTTGATCAGCAGCGCCGCCATCGTGGGCCGCTGGGCGATGCGCCGCGCGAACTGCAGCGTCTTCTCCTCCAGCTCGTCGAGCGGGAAGACCTTGGACACCATACCCAGTCGGTAAGCCTCGTCAGCGTCTAACGAATCACCCGTCAGCAGTAGCTCTTTGGCTTTTCGGGATCCGAATTCCCAAGGATGCGCGAGGTATTCGACGCCGGGCATGCCCATACGCACACCGACGACGTCGCTGAACTTCGCGTTGTCGGCGGCGACGATCAGATCGCAGGCCCAGATCAGCATCAGGCCCGCCGAAATCGCATTGCCCTGGACTTGGGCGATCGTGATCTTACGCAGATCGCGCCAGCGGCAGGTGTTTTGGAAGTAGAAGTGCCACTCTTGCAGAAAGACCTTTTCGGCGATCGGCTCGCGGGTGGCGCCGTGCGAACGGAAAGTCGGGTGCTGGGCCGGTCCGGGCTGCCGTTCCAGTATCGCCGCCTCCGACCCCAGATCATGACCAGCGGAAAAGTTCTTCCCGCGCGCGGCCAGGATTACCACGCGGACGTTGTCGTCGGCCTCGGCGCGGCCGAATGCTTCATCGAGCTGAACCAGCAGGGTGCGGTTCTGAGCGTTGTGCGCCTCGGGCCGGTTGAGCCAGATCCGGGCGATCCGACCCTCGTCGAGGGTTTCGTAGGTCACCAGGTCATCAGCCTTGCCGTCGACCTGGCCGGCACCGGCATGGTCCGGGCTCGCCATTGCGCGCACCTCGCTTGCTGGTCGATTTACATCCGATCCGACAAGTGTCACATTACGACCAGCGCGGATGCACTCTTGGGTCGGCGTCACCCGCGGCGGTTCACCGTGAACCTCGCGACGCGGGCTGCGACGGAATGCGGGCTTCGCTTAGAGTTGTTTCATGCCCGCTAAATCTGATCCTGGCGAAATAGGAGATGTGGAACCGCTGACCGACAGCACGGCAAGCCAGGCCAGGCGTGTCGTCGCTGCATACGCGAACGATGCGGATGAGTGCCGGATATTCTTGTCGATGCTCGGTATTGGACCTGCGAAACTCGAGACGTAAATGCCTCCGCGGCAGGGCCGGGCGGTCAGCTCCGGGGATCCCGACTTCGTCGTGGTCGCCAATCGACTGCCCATCGATATGGAGCGGCTTCCGGATGGCACCACCACCTGGGACCGCAGCCCTGGTGGGCTGGTCACGGCATTAGAGCCACTCCTGCGCCGTCGCCGGGGCGCCTGGATCGGCTGGCCGGGCATCGTCGACGCCGACGAAGAACCCATCGTCGAGAAAGACCTGCAGCTTTACCCGGTGCGGCTCAGCGCCCAGGACGTCGCCCAGTATTACGAAGGTTTCTCAAACGCCACCCTGTGGCCGCTGTACCACGACGTCATAGTCAAACCGATCTACGACCGGGAATGGTGGGACCGCTATGTCGACGTCAACCGCCGATTTGCCGAAGCCACCTCCCGTGCCGCCGCCCGAGGCGCGACCGTGTGGGTGCAGGACTACCAACTGCAGCTGGTCCCCAAAATGCTGCGTACGCTGCGCCCCGACTTGACCATTGGTTTCTTCCTGCATATACCGTTCCCGCCGGTGGAGCTGTTCATGCAGCTGCCCTGGCGCACCGAGATCATCGAAGGTTTGCTGGGCGCCGACCTGGTGGGCTTCCATCTGGCCGGTGGTGCCCAGAATTTTCTGATCCTGTCCCGGCGCCTGGCCGGCGCCAGTACCTCGCGGGGATCCGTCGGCGTGCGGTCACGGTTCGGTGAGGCACGGCTCGACTCCCGCAGCGTCCGGGTGGGGGCCTTTCCCATCTCCATCGACTCCACCGCGCTCGACCAGAAGGCCCGCGACCGCAACATCCGGCGCCGGGCCCGGGAGATCCGGGCCGAGCTCGGCAATCCCCGCAAGATCCTGCTCGGCGTCGACCGGCTCGACTACACCAAAGGCATCGACGTCCGCTTGAGAGCCTTTTCCGAGCTGCTCGCCGAGGGCCGCGCGAAACGCGACGACACCGTGCTGGTCCAGCTGGCGACACCGAGCCGGGAACGCGTGCAGAGTTACCAGATCCTGCGCAGCGATATCGAACGCCAGGTCGGCCACATCAACGGCGAATACGGCGAGGTCGGCCACCCGGTGGTGCACTACATCCACCGTCCAGTCCCCCGCGACGAGCTCATCGCGTTCTTCGTAGCCGGCGACGTGATGCTGGTGACGGCGTTGCGGGACGGGATGAACCTGGTGGCCAAGGAGTATGTCGCCTGCCGCAGCGATCTGGGCGGTGCGCTCGTCCTCAGCGAATTCACCGGTGCCGCGGCCGAACTCAGACAGGCCTATCTGGTCAACCCGCACGACCTCGACGGTGTCAAGGATGCGATCGAATCCGCGCTCAACCAGCCTGTCGAGGAAGGGCGGCGCCGGATGCGTGCGCTGCGACGTCAGGTGCTCATCCATGACGTGGACCGCTGGGCGCGGTCATTTCTTGACGCGCTGGCGGACGCGCATCCGCCGGGCTCGGCTTGATTGCTCACTTCTCCGGCGCGATCACGAGCCCATCAGGCCGATCGCGCAAAAGCTCAGCTCCGGATCACGGCCAGCAAAGTAGTCATGCAGTGTGTCGGTGAGTTCGGCGAGGTTCCACGCCGGCGCACCGGCACTGAACCGACGCTCCGCGCTCGGCGCCGACAACAGAGTCACGCGGGGACCGTAAACGATGAAGACCTGACCATTGACCGCCTCGGCCGCCGGGGAGGCAAGAAACTGGACCAGGGTAACCACATGCTCGGGTGACAGCGGGTCGATCTGCCTGTCGCCGGTGTCGGGCCCGGCGCCGAAGACCTCGGCGGTCATCGCGGTGCGGGCCCGCGGACAGATCACGTTGGCGCGTACCCCATACCGGCCCAGCGCCCGCGCGGCCGATAGGGTCAGCGCGGTGATGCCCGCCTTCGCGGCCGCGTAGTTGGCCTGACCGACCGGTCCTACCAGGCCTGCCTCTGATGAGGTGTTGACGATCCGCCCGTACACCGATCCGCCGGCCTCCTTGGCCTTCGACCGCCAATAGGTGGCCGCGTTGCGGGTCAGTAGGAAATGGCCACGCAGGTGCACGGCGATTACGGCGTCCCAGTCCTCGTCGGACATGTTGAACAGCATGCGGTCGCGGGTGATCCCGGCATTGTTCACCACGATGTCCAGCCCGCCCAGCCCGTCGGCGGAGCTGACGAGCTCGTCGGCGGTTGTGCGTTGGCTGATGTCGCCGGCCACCGCAACGGCCTTGGAGCCGGCAGCGGTGATCTCGTCGATGACGTCGGAGGCATCCAAGGCGGCGGCGATGTCGTTGACGACGACGGTGGCGCCGGCGCGCGCTAAGCCGATCGCCTCGGCGCGGCCCAGCCCCGCGGCCGCACCCGTGACCACCGCGACCTTCCCGGACAGATCGGTCGCGTTTGTGCTGCTACTCAATTTGTGAATACCTCTAGTTTCGGCCTGGGCACTGCTAGTCGCTGCGCGACAAGGCTGCACGGGGGCATTCGGCGATCGCCTGCTCGGCCAGCTGCTCCCTGTCGGCCGGAATCGGATCGGTCTTCACGACGGCGTAGTCTTCGTCGTCCAGCTCGAAGATATCCGGCGCGATTCCCATGCACACCGCGTTACCTTCACACCGGTCACGGTCCACTATCACCCGCACGGCACCCTCCTTGAACCCGTTCAAACGGCCCGTCACCTACCATACGACCCCTTACGGGCACGTCCGGCGAAACCATCGCTGGACCCCCAGACTAGAACGTGTTACAACCGGGGTGGCGACCGGGCAGCCGGTGGCGCGCCGCGTCACGTGGGCACGATTCTTACCGAAGGGCGGCTGGCATGCGAATCAGCTACACCCCTGAGCAGGAGGAGCTGCGTCGCGAACTGCGGTCGTACTTCGCCAAGCTGATCACCCCAGAGCGCCGCGAGGCATTGAACTCGACGTCGGGCGAGATAGGTAGCGGCAACGTCTACCGGGAGACGGTCGCGCAAATGGGCCGCGACGGCTGGCTCGCCCTGGGGTGGCCGAAGGAGTACGGCGGCCAGGCCCGCTCCGCGATGGATCAGCTGATCTTCACCGACGAAGCCGCCGTTGCCGGCGCTCCGGTGCCGTTCCTGACGATCAATAGCGTCGCGCCGACGATCATGGCGTTCGGCACCGAGGAACAGAAGAAGTTCTACCTGCCCAAGATCGCGGCCGGCGAAGTGCATTTCTCGATCGGCTACTCCGAGCCGGGTGCCGGCACCGACCTGGCCAACCTGCGCACTACCGCGGTGCGCGACGGTGACGACTACATCGTCAACGGCCAGAAGATGTGGACCAGCCTGATCCAGTACGCCGACTACGTCTGGCTGGCGGTGCGCACCAACACCGAGGCCAAGAAGCACCGCGGCATCTCGGTGCTGATCGTGCCGACGACCGCCGACGGCTTCTCCTGGACACCGGTGCACACCATGGCCGGTCCCGACACCAGCGCCACCTACTACTCCGACGTCCGGGTGCCGGTGGCGAACCGGGTCGGTGAGGAGAATGGCGGCTGGAAGCTGGTCACCAACCAGCTCAACCACGAGCGCGTCGCGCTGGTGTCGCCGATGCCGATCGTCGTGTGCCTCAACCAGGTTCGCGAATGGGCACAAAACACCAAGGACGCTGGCGGCGCCCGGCTCATCGACTCGGAGTGGGTGCAGCTCAATCTGGCCCGGGTGCACGCCAAGGTCGAGGTCCTCAAGCTGATCAACTGGGAACTGGCGTCCTCGGACAGCACCGCCCCGTCGCCGGCCGACGCGTCGGCCGCCAAGGTGTTCGGGACCGAGCTGGCCACCGAGGCGTACCGGCTGCTGATGGAGGTGCTGGGCACCGCCGCGACCCTGCGCCGGGATTCGCCGGGTGCGGTCTTGCGGGGCCGAGTCGAGCGGATGCACCGGGCCTGCCTGATTCTGACCTTCGGCGGCGGCACCAACGAAGTCCAGCGCGACATCATCGCCATGACCGCGTTGGGGCTGCCCCGAGCCAACCGCTGACCTTGCAAAGGACTCGACTCATGGACTTCTCGACAACCGAAGCGGCGCAGGACCTCGGCGATCTGGTCACCACGATCGTGGACGCGGTGTGCACCCCGGGGCATCAACGCGAGCTGGACGGGCTTGAGCAGCGGTTCGACCGCGAGCTTTGGCGCAAGCTCGTCGACGCCGACATCCTGTCCACCGGCGCGCCGGAGTCGTTGGGGGGAGGTGGTTTCGGTGTGCTCGAACAGACGGCCGTGCTGGTGTCATTGGGCCGCCAATTGGCCGCGGTGCCGTATCTGGAATCGGTGATGCTGGCCGCGGGTGCACTGGCCCGGTTCGGCTCTGCGGAACTCCAGCAGAGCTGGGGCGTGCCGGCGGTCGGTGGCGAGAAGATCCTCACCGTCGCGCTGGACGGCGAGATGGGTGACGGGCCGGTGCGGGCCAGTCGTTCCGCCGCTGGCTACCGTCTCACCGGTACCCGCACCCAGGTCTGCTACGGCCCGGTGGCCGACGGCTTCCTGATGCCCGCGGAAACCGATTCCGGCACAGTCGTTTTCCTGGTCTCTACCGACGACCCCGGAGTGTCGGTGACTCCGCTGGAGACCACTGGTTTGGGCAGCGTCGGGCACATGCAGCTGGAGGGTGTCGAGGTGGACGGCACGCAGACAGTTGGCGGCGACGACGCCGTCGGGTGGCTCAGACGGCTTCGCATATTAGGACACAGCGCTTTCCAGCTCGGGGTGCTCGACCGCGGGCTGCAGATGACCGCCGAATACGCGTGCACCCGTGAGCAGTTCGACCGACCGATCGGCAGCTTCCAGGCCGTGGCGCAGCGGATGGCGGACGGCTACATCGACCTGAAGGGCTTGCGGCTGACACTCACCCAGGCGGCGTGGCGCCTCGCGGAGGATTTGCCCGCCGACACCGAGGTGGCCACTGCGGCATTCTGGGCCGCCGACGCCGGACACCGGGTGGCGCACACCATCGTTCACGTGCACGGTGGTGTCGGCATCGACATCGACCACCCGGTGCACCGCTATTTCCTAGCGGCTAAGCAGACCGAGTTCGCGTTGGGCAGCGCCACCGGGCAGCTGCGCCGGATCGGCCGTGAACTGGCGGATACCCCCGCCTAACGCATGACCGAGGCACTGCCCACCGTCACCGAACTGCTGGCCCCGCTGATCGACATCGACGACCGGGGGGTGTACTTCGAGGACACGTTCACCAGCTGGCGTGACCACATCGCCCACGGTGCCGCGGTGGCGGCGACGCTGCGCGATCGCCTCGACCCGACACGGCCACCGCATGTCGGTGTGCTGCTGGAAAACACGCCGTTCTTCTCAGCGGTGCTGGTTGCGGCGGGGCTCTCGGGTATCGTGCCCGTGGGTCTCAACCCGGTGCGCCGCGGCGCCGCGCTGGCCCGCGACATCAGCCACGCGGATTGCCAGCTGGTGCTGGCCGACTCCAATTCTGCTGCGGCACTGGGCGATATCGAGCATCTGAACGTCGATACCGCCGAGTGGGCGGCCGAGGTGGTCGCGCACCGGGACGCCGAGGTGCGCTTTCAGTCCGCCGACCCCGCGGACCTGTTCATGCTGATCTTCACGTCGGGCACCAGTGGCGAGCCGAAAGCGGTGAAGTGCAGCCACGGCAAGGTCGCGATTGCCGGTGTGACGATGACGGAGCGCTTTGATCTCGGCCACGACGACGTCTGCTATGTGTCGATGCCGTTGTTTCATTCCAACGCGGTGCTGGTCGGCTGGTCGGTGGCGGTGGCTTGTCGCGGCTCAATGGTGTTGCGGCACAAGTTCTCTGCGTCGCAGTTTCTTCAAGACATCCGCCGCTATGGTGTCACCTATGCCAACTACGTGGGTAAGCCGTTGTCGTATGTGCTTGCCACACCCGAGCGCCCGGACGATGCGGACAACCCACTGAGGGCGGTGTACGGCAATGAGGGCGCGCCCGGCGATGTCGAACGCTTCGCCCGCAGGTTCGGGTGCGTTGTCATCGACGGGTTCGGTTCCACCGAAGGCGGGGTGGCGATCAGCCGCACGCCGGATAGCCCGGCGGGTGCGCTGGGGCCGCTGCCCGAGGGCATCGAGATCGTCGACCCCGACACCGGTGAGCCGTGTCCGCCGGGGGCCACCGGCGAATTGGTGAACGTCGCCGGGCCGGGCCGTTTCGAGGGTTACTACCACGACGACGCCGCTGAGGCGGAGCGGATGGCGGGCGGCGTCTACCACAGCGGAGACCTGGCTTACCGCGACGATGCCGGCTACGTCTACTTCGCCGGCCGGCTGGGCGACTGGATGCGGGTCGACGGTGAAAACCTCGGCACCGCGCCCATCGAGCGGGTGCTGTTGCGCTACCCCGACGTGACCGAGGTGGCGGTCTATCCCGTGCCGGATCCGGTCGTCGGCGATCAGGTGATGGCCGCGTTGGTAATGGCCCCCGGTGCCCAGTTCGACGCCGACAAGTTCCGCGCCTTCCTCGCCGAGCAGCCCGACCTCGGGCCCAAGCAGTGGCCGTCGTTCGTCCGGATCGCCGCGGCGCTGCCGCGGACCGTCACCTTCAAGGTGCTCAAGCGTGAGCTGTCGGCCGAGGGTGTCGACTGCGGCGACCCGGTGTGGGCGATCCGCCGCTAGCAGGACCCCTGCCTGCGCGACGTCCTGCGGCCCGAACGACACTCGCGGCCCCGGCACCCCGGCGCACACGAAGATGGGTATGCCCAGATCGACGCACGCAGCGTAGATCGGATACATCTTCGCGTCGTCGATAGGTACCTGCGGAAAGGTGCCCGCGGGGAATACCGACGCGGCCCGGATGCCGAACTCGTCGTGTTCACGATGAATGGCTTTAACCGACCCCATCACGTCGTTGGGATCGCTCACCGCTCCCGACGGCACGAATCGGTCCGGATACTTCTTCAACGCCAGCTGCGAAGTCTCATCGGCGACGCCGATCAGACCCTTCTCGATGCCGAAGCGGTCCATCTCGTGCAGTGTCAACGCAACAGGATCGCTCGACGGCAGGTTTTTCGGCACCCCTTTGAACATGTAATCAACGGGGAATTCGAACTTCTCGCGCGACTCCCGGTCCTTGGTCTGCTTGCGGATGAAGTCGTACTGGCCGAAGCCCTGCCGGGGAAAGCCGATCATCGTGTCGAACACCGGCAACCCGGCACAGCCAGCCATAAGGTCCTCCGAATCTAAGGCGCTTGACTCCGGCACGTACCGGCGATCGGACCCGGCCCCGACGACGCGGCGCTGGTCTACGTCGGCCTGAGGAGTGCAGCTTCCGGCGCCCACAAGATTGAAACAAGGTCCTATTTTTGTCCAGTGGACCGCTCACCGCCATGTCACGCCGGACAACATCATCGGTACGATTCAGGCACTGGCAGCAACGCAGTCTCGTGGGCTACAGTCGTCAGCCCAGTATTGACTGCACCACCGCATCGATGAGGTGCGGACCGGACTCGGCGAAAGCCTCGCATAGCGCGTCGGCGAACTCCTCCGCGGTCGTGACCCGGCGCGCCGGCACTCCCATTCCCTCAGCGATCTTGACGAAATCCATTGCGGGATGGGTCAAGTCGAGCAGTGCCTGTGCCTTGGGGCCGGGCGTGTTGTCGACGCCGACACGTTGCAACTCGATCCGCAGAATTTCATAGGCGCCGTTGTTGTAGATGACGGTGGTGATGTCGAGGTTCTCCCGCGCCTGTGTCCACAGCCCCGAAATGGTGTACATCGCCGATCCGTCGGATTCCAGGCATAGCACCGGCCGGTCAGGCGCGGCGATGGCCGCGCCCACTGCGGCCGGGATGCCGTAGCCGATCGCGCCGCCGGTCAGTGTCAGCCAGTCATGCGCCGGCGCGCCGGCGGTGGCCTGCGCCAGCGGCAAACCCGACGTGTTGGACTCGTCGACGACGATCGCGCGTTCGGGCATCAGTGCGCCGACAACATCAGCCGCTGACGCGGCGGTCAGGGTGCCTGTCGGCAGCTGCGGGTGCGAAGGCGCAGCGAGCGAAGCAGTGGTCCGCGGGGCCACTTCGTCGGCCAGCGCGGCCAGCGCATCCGCGGCGCCGGTGTGTTCGGCGAGCACGTGCACCTGGCAGCCCTCCGGCACCAGGTCGCTGGGCCTGCCCGGGTAGGCGAAGAACGACACCGGCGACTTGGCCCCGGCCAGCACGAGATGCTTAGCGCCGTCCAGCTGGGCCGCGACCGCCTCGGCGAAGTAGCCGAGCCGGTCGACGGCGGGGATTCCGGCGCCGCGCTCCAGCCGCGCCGGGAACGTATCGCAGTACCAGCGGGCACCGCACGCCGCGGCGATCCGGGCCGCAGCCGTCAGCCCAGGACCGCGGGTGGCGTCCCCGCCGACCAAGATCACCGTGGGTTCGCCTGATCGCAGCACCTCGGCCGCCATCTCCACGTCAACAACCGGCACCAGCCGCGCAGACACCGCCTTGGCGGTCTTCGTGCACTCGGACCACGACACGTCCGCCGGCAGGATCAACGTCGAGACCCGCCCGCCTGCTCGGCTGGCGGCGATGGCCTCGGCGGCATCAGCTGCCACGTCGGCGGCGTCACCGGTGCGCCGCACCCATCCCGAGACGCTGCCCGCGAGCGCGTCGATGTCGGATTCCAGCGGGGCGTCGTACTTCTTGTGATAGGTGGCGTGGTCACCGACGACAACCACCACCGGGACCCGCGCGCGGCGTGCGTTGTGCAGGTTGGCCAGGCCGTTGCCCAGGCCGGGGCCGAGGTGCAGCAGCACCGCCGCCGGCCGGCCGGCGATGCGGGCATAGCCGTCGGCCGCGCCGGTGGCCACACCCTCGAACAGGGCCAGCACGCCACGCATGCGCGGCACGGTGTCCAGCGCCGCCACGAAATGCATCTCCGACGTGCCGGGGTTGGCGAAGCACACGTCGACGCCGCCGTCGACCAAGGTGTTGATCAGGGCCTCGGCACCGTTCATGTATTCACCTCCCGTTCGGCGAGCCCGAAGACGCGTTCGGCGTTGCCGTGCAGATAGTCGCGGCGGGCGTCGCCAGCAAGGCCGAGTTCGTCCAGCCCCGCCAACGCGTGCGCATGCGCGATCATCGGATAGTTGGTGCCGAACAAGACTTTCCGTTGTCCCGTGCGGGTTTTCATGAACCCGATGAGCTCGTGCGGCAGCCGTTTGGTGGTGTAGGCGGAGGTGTCGATGTAGACGTTCTCGTGCTTGCGGGCCACGGCGACCATCTCCTCGGTCCACGGATAGCCGACGTGGCCGCAGACGATGACCAGCTCAGGGAAATCGAGGGCAACCTGGTCGATGTAGGGAATCGGACGCCCGGTCTCCGAGGGCCGCAGCGGGCCGGTGTGACCGACCTGGGTGCAAAACGGCACACCTAACTCCACGCATTCGGCGAACAGCGGATAGTAGCGGCGGTCGGTGGGTGGCGCGTTCCACAGCCACGGCACCACCCGCAGGCCGACGAACCCGCCGTCGCGCACTCGTCGCCGCAACTCCCGGACCGCCGCCATCGGATGATCCAGATCAACGGCCACCAGGCCGGCAAACCTTTTGGGGTGCAAGCGAATCCATCCGGCGACGTCATCGTTGCTGATCAGATCCAGACCGCCCGGACCGCGCCACGCGGACAGCAGGCCGAGGTTCACCGCCGCGGAGTCCATGGACGCGACAGTGGCGTCAATCGGGATCTCGGCATCGGGTATCGAGCCGCCGGTCCAGCGCCGTATCGAAGCCAGCATGTCGCTGCGGAGGAACCGTTGGGTCGGGTGTTGCATCCACACATCGATCGTCATCGCGTTTCGACTGTAGACGCCCGGCCCGACTGAGTCCGATCGACGGTCAAGTCCGTGCTAACCATGGCGGTGGCGATGCGCGGCGAGCTGGCCGAGCAGGTCATTTCGCACGCCGACGGCGGCTGCCGCTACACCTCGGCGTAGCTGGCCCGCTTCGCCCGTGCCCACAACTCTGGCAAGCGCGATTTATGCCGACGGTGTTGGATCGCGTTGGCTCCTTGCGCGTTTCGACGGCCATAATGCCATGCGGTCGATGATCCGGTCGCGTATGACCAGAGTGTGAAACAGCACTGCGCACATGTGGGCGGTGAACGTGAGAAACAGCACAAACGCGAGAATCGTATGACACTGGCGCAGCGCGGCGTACAGGGTGATGTCGTGAGGCGTGATTCCGGGGAGGTGGATAGCCCCGTAGAGGGCGATGGGGTAGCGCGCCGCTGAGAGCATTGCCCAGCCGACCAGTGGTTGCGAAAGCAGTAATGCGTACAGAAGGTATTCCGACCAGGTAGCGATGCGGCGTTCGACGCGGCTCATGGTGGTGAGGAACGGCGGGGGCCGGTGGGTGAGGCGATTGACTAGACGCACGACCGCGAAGGCGAGGATCGCCACACCCAGGGGCCGGTGGATAGCCAGCAATAGCGAGTAGTAGCTCAGCGAGGCCACCATCGTGACACCGATAAACACTTGGGCGATGACCATCGCCGCCATCGACCAGTGCAGGAGCCTGGAGAACAGGGTGAAGCGCGCCGGCGCGGCATGGGTGTTATCGCTCATCCAGCACCCGTACAACGTTGATTTCGCTGGGCTGCTTGGGCTCTCCGGCGCGGCGGGTGAACGAACGCGCGTAGACCGCCGAGCGCGCGTTCAGGAGTGGATCGTCTGATGGCGCGATGCCGTCGGGCAGCACCAGCGGGTCGAAATTAATATCGCGCGCATTCCCTGCGGCCTCGGTCTGCACAGCGTCAATGGAGATCGTGCCGGCATCGACCGTTGGCCTGGAATCCGGCCAGGGTTTGGTGGCATCGTTAGTCGGATCATCGGGCGCACCGATAGTCAGGATCAGCCGCCACGTCAGCGGACCGTGCGCCACCGCCTCGATCAGCGCATCGAACAGATAATCGCGGTTGGGCGAACGGGCCGGTATTTCACGGCGGCTCTCCTGTTGTGGGACCGCCGTCCAACGCACCGGAACTGTGACGCCTCTGCTGTTGGTGACATGAAACGCGTTGAGCCCGTGGAAGGTGCTGTCCTCGAAACCTGCACTGGGCGGGGATTGCTTGATGATCTTCATCGCAGCAACGGTCTCGGGGTGTCGATTGAGAAACGCGGCCACCCGCTGCGGGTCGGGTTGGCCCGTGTCGGGCATCGGCTTGGACGCAAACAGACGCTCGTAGAAACCCTCGGGGGTGCTGTCGGGGAAGACGGGGATGTTGATCATGGCGGTGCGCCACTGTTCGCCGTTGGGCGGCAGGAACGCCAGCGCAAGACCCCGCACCGCCTGGGGTTTGTCGACCTGATCGGGTATACCGCCGAAGAGGGAAAACCGGCCGATCAACGGCACCGTCCCGGGGGTGAACACCGCGGCTTTGCACACCTGCGACGCGGCTCCGCTGCTCACGAAGGTCCCTGTGGCGCTCACGCCCTTGGCGTGGTTACGCCTGAACCCGTCGTGGCGCCCGTAGACATGCTCGAAGCCGTCGGCGAATCGCGAGGGTGTCAAGGCGCCCGGGCGCAGCCAGCCACCTGCGTACGCAAACCCGCCGACGTCGACGGTCGCGATGCCGGCGACGGCTGCCATGCCGATGAGCGCGCCGCGCCGGCTGAGGATGGCCCTACTTAGCCACCGATCCGGGAGGCGACGGCTGCCCGGTTCATCCCGCATGCCTGCATCATCACCGGCCTCCACGTCCACTTCCTTTCCGACGCGATACCAACAGGCTGATAACTGTCGACGATATTCTCTGGACTGGCTGCTTGGGGTGCTTATTTGGCGGTGATGGGTGCAGGAGTGCGCAGGCCGCCAACGATGGGCGGTTGCCGTGGCCGGCGCCGCTGCGGATGCGCGGCGGTCGACGCCGGTCGGCCGGTAACTGGGG
Source organism: Mycobacterium sp. (assembly GCA_035625875.1). GTDB lineage: Bacteria > Actinomycetota > Actinomycetes > Mycobacteriales > Mycobacteriaceae > Mycobacterium. The sequence continues at coordinate 26,716 of DASPOT010000240.1, forward strand.
CAGACCAGATCGGGCACATCAGGCGCTCACGTGGTTGGCGTGCACCTCGTCGGCGGGCCGGGCCCCGGTCTGCTCCCTGGCCCAGCGGTAGTCGGGCTTGCCGGCCGGTGACCGCTTGATCTCATCGACGTACCAAAGTGCGCGGGGAACTTTGTATCCCGCGATCTCGCTGCGCACAAACTGGTCGAGTTCGGTCAGCGTCGGACGCGTTCCGGGCCGCGGCTGCACGACGGCGGCCACGCACTGGCCGTACCGCTCGTCCGGCACTCCCACCACCAGCGCATCGAAGATGTCGGGATGGCCCTTCAGGGCGGCCTCGACTTCCTCGGGGTAGATCTTCTCCCCGCCGCTGTTGATCGATACCGAGCCGCGCCCCAGCATGGTCACCGTGCCGTCCGCCTCGACCTGCGCATAGTCGCCGGGGATGGCGTAGCGGACACCGTTGATCACCTTGAAGGTGGCGGCCGACTTTTCCGGATCCTTGTAGTAACCGACCGGGACGTGGCCGCGCTTGGCGATGACACCGCGAACACCCGAGCCGGGCTTGACCTCGTTGCCGTCCTCGTCGAGCACCACGGTCCACTTGTCGATGGTGACGCGCGGCCCGCCGGTGTATGCTTCGCCCTTGGCGACGACGCTGGTGCCGCCAAAACCGGTCTCCGAGGAGCCGATCGAGTCGGTGATGACCCGATTGGGCAGCAGCTCAAGCAGTTTCTCCTTGGTGCTCGGCGAGAACAGCGCGGCGGTGCTGGCCAGCAGGAAAAGTGATGACAGGTCGTAATCGTTGGCGCTGTCCTTGGCCGCGCACAGTGCGTCCAGAAGGGGTCGCGCCATCGCGTCACCGGCGAAGAACAGCAGATTCACCTTGTGCTTTTGAATGGTCCGCCAGATTTCGTCGGCGTCGAATTCCGGTGCCAACACAACGGTTCCGCCAGAGAACAGCGCCATCCAGGTGGCCGACTGCGTCGCGCCGTGGATCATCGGCGGAATCGGGAACCGGATCATCGGCGGTCCGGCGGCGGCCTGCTTGGCCAGGTCGTACTCGTTCTTCACGTATTCGCCTGTCGCGAAGTCGGTTCCGCCGAGCAGCACCCGGTAGATGTCCTCGTGGCGCCACATCACGCCCTTCGGGAATCCGGTGGTGCCGCCGGTGTAGAGCAGGTAGATGTCGTCAGCGCTGCGCTCACCGAAATCGCGCTCAGACGAGCCCTGCTCGAGCGCGGAGTAGAACTCGACGCCACCGTAGCGCAGGGAGTCCTTGTCGCTGCCATCCTCGACGGAGAGCACCGTCTTCACATTCGGAGTGTCCGGTAGCACGTTGGCGACGCGGTCGGCGTACTGGCGCTCATGCACCAGCGCCACCATGTCGGAGTTCTCGAACAGGTAGCGCAGTTCTCCCTCGACGTAGCGGAAGTTGACGTTGACCAGGATGGCACCCGCCTTCACGATGCCGAGCATCGCGATCACGATCTCGTTGCGGTTTCGGCAGTACAACCCGACCTTGTCATCCTTCTTGACGCCCTGGTCGATCAGGTAGTGCGCGAAGCGGTTGGCCTTCTCCTCCAGTTGCGCGTACGTGAGCTGGTCGTCGGCGCAGATCAGGGCGACGCGGTCAGGCACGGCGTCGATGGCATGCTCGGCAAGATCGGCGATGTTCAGGGCCACGGACCCAAATTAGAACGTGTTACATTTCCTGACAAGTCTGTGGCGAGGACACAGGGAGGCGGACGCTCGTGAGCGAGTCTGAGAAACAACCCGACGCACTCGTGGAGCAGCGCGGGCGCACGCTCATCGTGACGATGAACCGGCCCGCGGCGCGCAACGCTCTGAGCACCGAAATGATGCAGATCATGGTCGAGGCTTGGGACCGCGTCGACAGTGATCCCGACATCCGGTGCTGCATCCTGACCGGAGCCGGCGGCTACTTCTGCGCCGGCATGGACCTGAAGGCGGCGACCGCCCGCCCACCGGGTGACTCGTTCAGGGACGGCAGCTACGACCCGTCACGCATCGACGCCCTGCTCAAAGGCCGCCGGCTGACCAAACCGCTGATCGCCGCCGTCGAAGGTCCCGCGATCGCCGGCGGAACCGAGATCTTGCAGGGCACCGAGATCCGCGTCGCCGGCGAGAGCGCCAAGTTCGGCATCTCCGAGGCCAAGTGGAGCCTGTACCCCATGGGCGGCTCAGCGGTGCGGCTGGTGCGGCAAATTCCCTACACGGTGGCGTGCGACCTGCTGCTGACCGGACGGCACATCACGGCCGCCGAGGCCAAAGAGATCGGCCTGATCGGCTACATCGTGGCCGACGGCCAGGCGCTGGCCAAGGCGCTGGAGATCGCCGACGTTATTTCGGGCAACGGGCCGCTGGCCGTGCAGGCGATCCTGCGGTCGATCCGCGAGACCGAGGGCATGCCCGAGAACGAGGCGTTCAAGATCGACGCCCAGCTCGGCATCAAGGTGTTCTTGTCCGAGGACGCCAAAGAAGGCCCCAAGGCGTTCGCCGAGAAACGCACACCGCAGTTCAAGGGCCGCTAGCAGCGGAGTTTGCTGAATGACGGGGTGTCGAGCCGCCGGAGGGTTGTGGTGGTGTCCCTAAAGAGTTGTGGTGGTGTCCCTGAAGAATGGATGTCGCATGTGATATCGCTTTCTGGACTCGCATCATGAAGTGTGGTGGTGCTGCCGTGGCGGCTGTGACTGCTCGATTGTTATGTGGCTGGGATCGTCCAGGCGCCGTTGATGTTGTCGAGTCTCAGGTTGATCAGCCGACGTAGGTTCTACTGCGGCGTGCCGTCGGCCGAATCGGCCAGCACCTAGGCCGGGCTGTTCGCCGACCCATGGCATCCCGATTGCGATCACCCAACTCGGCCAGCAGCCGGCGGGCACCACTGACCAGAGCAGCGATCAACTCAGCACGCGCCTGAAGGTCGTCCCAGGCAATCGCCGGCTTACCGGGGTCGGTCTAGCCAGGAGCCGAAACTCCTAGGCACCCACCAGCGCGCTCGGTGTGAACACCACCGGCATCGATTCCACGCCGCTGACGAAATTCGCCGGGCGCAGCGGCAACTTGGCGCCCTCGGCCAGCCGCAGATCGGGGAGCCGCTGCAGCACCCGCCGCAGCATCATGCTCAGCTCCAGCCGGGCCAACTGGTTGCCCAGGCAGAAGTGAGTCCCGAACCCGAAAGCCAAGTGACTGTTCGGGTTCCGGCCGATCCGGAAATTGTCCGGGTCTGCGAACACCGACTCGTCGAAGTTGGCCGACTCGAACATCAGCATCATCTTCTCGCCCTGCCGCAGCTGAGTGCCGTGGAATTCGGTGTCGGCCATCAGCGTGCGGCACATGTTCTTCACCGGCGACGTCCAGCGCAGCATCTCCTCGATCGCACCGGGTAGCAGGTCGAGATCAGAAACCAGTTGCTCGCACTGGTCTCGGTGACGCAGCAGTTGTTCGGTGCCGCCGCTCAACGTGTGCCGGGTGGTTTCGTCGCCGCCGATCAGGATCAGCAGTGTCTCGAAGACGATCTCATCGTCCGACATCCGCTGTCCCTCGACCTCGGCATTTACCAGGATGGAAAACAGATCGTCGGTCGGCTCGGCACGACGCTTGGCGATGATCTCCATGGTGAATTCGGTGTACGCGGCGAATGCATCCATCACCGCCTGGAATGTCGTCGACGTCGGGTCGATATGTGAACTGAGCCCGGTCACCAAGTCGTCCGACCACTTCAGCAGCATGCCGCGCTCCTCGGGCAGCACGCCGAGCATGTCGCCGATCACCGCCATCGGCAGCGGAGCGGCGATGTCGCGGACGAAATCGCATTCTCCGCGCTCGCAGACGGCGTCGATCAGGGTGTCGCAGAGCCTTGCGATCGAAGGCTCGCGGTCCTTCACCCGCTTGCGGGTAAACCCGGCGTTAACCAGCTTGCGGCGCAACAGATGTGCGGGATCGTCCATGTCGATCATGTAGGGCATACCCGGCTGGTCGGGACGGATGCCGCCGGTGCTGGAGAAGATTTCCGGATTGCGTTCGGCGTCAATCACGGCCTGATACGTTGTCGCGGCGGCCAATCCGTTGCGATCCCGGAATACCGGTTGGTTGGCTCGCATCCAGCGATAGGCTTCCCTTGCGCCGCCGTCGGCATAGAAGTTGCCGTCCGCCAGATCGACGTCGGGGATCGTGCCAGAAATTGTGCGCGTCATCTACTGCCCTCCAGATATTCCTCGACGCGGATTACAGTGAGCGTCGTGCCCGTCTCGCAGCACACCATCGCCGGCACAGTGCTTACGATGCCGGTACGGGTTCGTAAGGCCGATGTGTACAGCGCAATGTTCTCGGTGCCTGCCGAGGCGGCCCAGCGGCTCATCGACTACAGCGGACTGCAGGTCTGCCAACATCACCCCGGCCGGGCGGTGGTCAACCTGATGCTGGCCCGCTACATCGACGGCGATCTCGGGCAGTATCACGAATTCGGCACCTGCGTGATGGTCAACCCGCCGGGTTCGCGGGCGCGCGGGCTGCGGGCGCTGGGCGCGGCTGCGGCGTTCATCCACCACCTGCCGGTCGACCAATCGTTCACGCTGGAGGCCGGCCGCACCATCTGGGGCTTCCCGAAGATCATGGCAGACTTCCGCGTTCGCGAGGGTAAACAGTTCGGCTTCGATGTCAGCGCCGACGGACAGCTGATCGCCGGCATCGACTTCGGCCGCGGCGTGCCGGTGCCGTCGGTGTTCACGTCGAAGCCGCAAGTGCTCAAGACGTACACCTACGCCGAGGGCGCCACTCGCGAGGTGCCGTGGGAGATGAAGGTGACCGGTCTGCGCGGACGCATCGGCGGTGCGACGCTGCGGCTGGGCGATCACCCCTACGCCAAAGAACTGGCGTCGCTGGGCCTGCCGAAGCGGGCGATGGTGTCCGGAGCCGTCGCCAACGTCGAAATGTCCTTCGCCGACGCCCGTGTGCTCGGCTAGCCGTCCCATCCGGCCAATTTAGAACGTGTTCTAACCGGCTGCAATAGTCAGGCTAGATCAGTGCGGCAAGCTCACGGACCTGCTCAGTGCTGCGGGCGGACACCACCATCATGGTGACCCCGGCGGCCTCCCACACGCTGATCTGCTTACGCACGTAGTCGATGTCACCCACGATCACGGCGTCGTCGACGAGTTCGTCGGGGATAACCTTGGCGGCCTCATCTTTCCGGTTGCTGCGGAACAGCGTGGTGACCTCGTCGACCACCTCCGAGTAACCCATCCGCCGGTAAACGTCGGCGTGGAAGTTCGTGTCCTCGGCACCCATGCCGCCCATGTAGAGGGCCAGGTACGGCTTGATTCCCGCGGATGCCGCCGCCCGGTCGTCGGTGATCACCACCTGCGCGGTCGCGCAGATCTCGAAGTCCTCGCGGCTGCGCCGTGCCCCGGGCCGGGCGAAGCCCTCGTCGAGCCATTCGTTGTACCTGTCGGCCAGCCGCGGCGAATAGAAAATGGGCAGCCAGCCGTCGCAGATCTCGGCGGCCAGCGCGACGTTTTTCGGGCCCTCGGCACCCAACATGATCGGGATGTCGGCGCGCAGCGGATGGGTGATGGGCTTGAGCGCCTTCCCCAAGCCCGTTGTGCCCTCACCCGTCAGCGGCAGCGGGTAATGCGGGCCGTCGCTGGTCACCGGCTTCTCGCGGGCCCACACCTGGCGGATGATGTCGACGTATTCGCGGGTACGGGCTAGCGGCTTGGAAAACGGCTGGCCATACCAGCCCTCGACCACCTGCGGGCCGGACACGCCAAGACCGAGGATGTGCCGGCCGCCACAGAGGTGGTCGAGTGTCAGCGCGACCATCGCGCACGCCGTCGGGGTGCGGGCAGACAGCTGCACCACCGACGTGCCCAGCCGCAGCCGGCGCGTCGAGGATCCCCACCAGGCCAGCGGTGTGTAGGCGTCGGATCCCCAGGCTTCGGCGGTGAACACCGCATCGAAACCAGCATCCTCGGCTGCGGCCACTAGCTCCCCGGCGTTCTCGGGCGGCTGTGCGCCCCAATATCCCAGCTGCAACCCCAGCTTCATTAGACTACCTTTCGAGCGATTCTTGCCACGATTGTTAGAACCTGTTCTACTCGAGGGCGTGACAGCCAGCTCAAGTCGCCTGACCCGGATCGAACATCCTGAGCCGCCCCTTTCGGCACCGCTGACGTTGTCCTTCGACTACACCCGTTCGGTCGGTCCCACCCTGGGAAGGTTCTTCACCGCACTACGTGAACGCCGCATCCTCGGGGTGCGCGGATCCGATGGCCGGGCGCATGTGCCGCCGGCCGAGTACGACCCGGTCACCTATGAACCGCTGGGCGAGATGGTACCGGTGTCCAGTATCGGCACCATCGCGTCCTGGTGTTGGCAGCCGGAGCCGATAGCAGGCCAGCCGCTGGACCGACCGTTCGCCTGGGCGCTGATCAAGCTCGACGGAGCCGACACCACGCTGCTGCACGCCGTCGACGCTGGTAGGCCCGACGCCATCCGCACCGGCACCCGGGTGCATGTGCACTGGGCCGACGAGCCGGTCGGCGCCATCACCGACATTGCGTATTTCGCGCTCGGTGAGCAGGAAGAACCAAGCGGCGCACCAGCAATCGAAGCCCGCGATCCGGTCAGCATGGTCGTCACGCCGATCCAGATGGAGATTCAACACACCGCCTCGCACGAGGAAAGCGCCTACCTGCGGGCGCTGCAAGAGGGCAAGCTGGTGGGCGCACGCACCGGGTCCAATGGGAAGGTGTATTTCCCGCCTCACGGCGCCGATCCGGCGACCGGCCTGCCGACCACCGAGTTCGTCGAGCTGCCGGACAAGGGCACCGTGACGACGTTCGCGATCATCAACATTCCGTTCATGGGTCAGCGCCTCAAACCGCCGTACGTGGCGGCCTATGTGCTGCTCGACGGCGCCGATATCCCGTTCCTGCACTTGGTTTCCGAGATCGACGCGCACGAGGTGCGGATGGGCATGCGGGTCGAAGCGGTGTGGAAGCCACGCGAAGAGTGGGGACTGGGCATCAACAACATCGAGTACTTCCGGCCGACCGGCGAGCCGGACGCCGACTACGACACCTACAAACACCACCTGTAAGGGTCTTTTCGCTATGAGCGCTCGCGATGTTGCGGACATAGCCGTTGTAGGCTTCGCGTACTCCCCGCACATACGCCGCACCGACGGCACCACCAACGGCGTCGAGATGTTGATACCGTGCTTCGCGCAGCTGTATGACGAGCTGGGCATCACCAAGGCAGACATCGGCTTCTGGTGCTCCGGCTCTTCCGATTACCTTGCTGGGCGGGCCTTTTCATTCATCTCGGCGATCGACTCGATCGGTGCTGTTCCCCCGATCAACGAATCGCACGTCGAGATGGACGCGGCATGGGCGGCTTACGAGGCCTACATCAAACTGTTAACCGGCGAGGTTGACACCGCCCTGGTCTACGGCTTTGGGAAGTCCTCGGCGGGAATGCTGCGCCGCATCCTGTCGCGGCAAACCGATCCTTACACCGTCGCGCCGCTGTGGCCGGATTCGGTGTCGATCGCCGGGCTGCAGGCCAGGCTCGGGCTGGAATCCGACAAGTGGAGCTTTGACCAGATGGCTCGCGTTGCGTTCGACTCGTTCGCACAGGCACATCGGGTGGACTCCGAGCCGCCGCCGGTAAGCACGGAAGAGCTGCTCGACCGTCCGTTCTTCGCCGACCCGCTGCGGCGGCACGACATCGCACCGATCACTGACGGCGCCGCCGCCATCGTGCTCGCCGCCGACGGCCGCGCCCGTGAGCTACGTGAAAACCCGGCTTGGATCACCGGTTTCGAACACCGCATCGAGTCACCGGTGCTGGGCGCACGCGACCTTACGGTATCTCCCTCGACCACCGCATCGGCCAAGGCGGCTACCGGCGGCAAGCTCCGCTCCATCGACGTTGCCGAGATCCACGCGCCGTTCACCCATCAGCACCTGATCCTCACCGAGGCGATGAGATTACCGGCGTCGGTGAAGGTGAACCCCTCCGGTGGTGCGCTGGCAGCCAACCCGATGTTCGTCGCCGGCCTTGAGCGCATTGGTTTCGCGGCGCAACACATCTGGAACGGCTCGGCGCAGCGTGTGCTGGCGCACGCCACCAGTGGGCCGGCGCTGCAGCAGAACCTGGTCGCCGTCATGGAAAGGAAGAACTGATGGCCGGGCAACTCGCGGCCGTACTCGGCACCGGGCAGACGAAGTATGTTGCGAAGCGCCAGGACGTCTCGATGAACGGTCTGGTGCGCGAGGCCATCGATAAGGCACTGGCCGATTCAGAGACCGATTTCGACGACATCGACGCCGTCGTGGTCGGCAAGGCACCCGACTTCTTCGAGGGTGTCATGATGCCGGAACTGTTCATGGCCGACGCCATGGGCGCCACCGGCAAGCCGCTGATTCGGGTGCATACCGCGGGCTCGGTCGGCGGATCTACCGGGGTGGTGGCGGCCAGCCTGGTGCAATCGGGCAGGTTCCGTCGCGTACTGGCGATGGCGTGGGAGAAGCAGTCGGAGTCCAATGCCATGTGGGCGCTGTCGATTCCGGTGCCGTTCACTAAGCCGGTCGGTGCCGGTGCGGGTGGCTATTTCGCGCCGCACGTACGCGCTTACATCCGCCGCTCGGGTGCCCCGAACCACATCGGTGCCATGGTCGCGGTCAAGGATCGGCTCAATGGCAGCCGCAACCCACTAGCACATGTGCAGCAGCCCGACATCACCTTGGATAAGGTGATGTCTTCTCAGATGCTTTGGGATCCAATCCGCTTCGATGAAACGTGTCCGTCGTCGGACGGTGCGTGCGCGCTTGTCATCGGCGATGAGCAGGTCGCCGACCAGCGGGTCGCGCATGGTCATCCGGTCGCCTGGATCCACGCGACCGCGCTGCGCACCGAACCGCTGGCCTTTGCCGGCCGCGACCAGGTCAACCCCCAGGCCGGCCGCGACGCGGCGGCGGCGCTGTGGAAGGCGGCCGGCATCACCAGCCCGATCGACGAGATCGACGCCGCCGAAATCTACGTGCCATTCTCATGGTTCGAACCCATGTGGTTGGAGAACCTCGGGTTCGCCCCGGAGGGAGAGGGCTGGAAGCTCACCGAGGCCGGCGAGACCGCGATAGGCGGGCGGCTGCCGGTGAATCCGTCCGGCGGCGTGCTGTCGTCGAACCCGATCGGGGCCTCCGGCCTGATCCGCTTCGCCGAGGCGGCGATCCAGGTGATGGGCAAGGGTGAGGCCCATCAGGTTCCCGGTGCCCGAAAGGCTTTGGGCCACGCCTACGGCGGCGGCTCCCAGTACTTCTCCATGTGGGTGGTGGGAGCAGACAAGCCATGAAGTACACCTGCAGCATCGCGATGGGACCCATCGACGAACTGCTGGAGATCGCCAGGACCGCCGACGAGGTCGGGTTCGATTCGATCGCGCTGCCGGATTCGCTGTTCTACATGGAGAAGGCCGCGGCCGACTACCCGTACACCCCGGACGGCTCCCGGATGTGGAACGAGAACACCCCGTGGGTGGACCCGTTGATCGCCGCGGCGGCGATGGGCGCGGTCACCTCGACGCTGCGGTTCTGCACGAACGTCATGAAGCTCGGTTCCCGCAACCCGCTGCTGCTGGCGCGCCAGGTGGGCTCGGTAGCCAACCTGACCAACAACCGGTTCGGCTTCGGGATCGGGATCGGCTGGGCGCCAGAAGAATTCGAATGGTGCGGGGTGCCGTATCAGCGCCGCGGCGCGCGAGTCGACGAGATGATCAAGGTCATCAAGCTGGTGCTGGGCGGCGGAATGGTGGAATTCCACGGCGGGTTCTACGACTTCGACCGGCTGCAGATGAGCCCGGCACCCTCGCAACCGGTGCCGTTCTACGTCGGCGGGCACAGCGAGGCGGCGCTTAAGCGGGCCGCACGCGTCGGTGACGGCTGGACCAGCGCGATAATGACCTGCGACCAGTTGCGCGACACCATTGGCAATCTCAACACGTTACGCCACGAGTGCGGTCGTGCAGATCAGCCGTTCGAGTTCCAGGCCGTCTGCGTCGACAAGTTCGGAGTCGACGGCCATCGGGAACTGGCTCAGATTGGGGTCACCGACAACATCGTCATCCCCTGGGTCTACCCCGAGTTTGGGGGCCTGGGCTTCGACGCGCCGCTGGACAAGAAACAGGACTCGCTGAAACGCTTCGCCGACACCTACATTCACTCCGGCTGGCAGGACACTACATGACCGATACACAGACCAAAACCGAGCACCCAGCGCATGCGGCCGGCCGCCGATCACGCGCGGCGGTGCGGGCCAAGGACAAAGCCGCCTGGCTGGCCCTGTTCGCCGAGGACGCCATCGTCGAGGACCCCATCGGGCCTTCGGCTTTCGACCCCGAGGGCAAAGGACACCGGGGGCGCGACGCGATATCGGCGTTCTGGGACAAGGCCATCGCCAACACCGACGCCATCGAGTTCAACTTCCGCGACACCTACCAGTGCGGCAACGAAGAAGCCAATGTCGGCAATATCGTCATCACGATGGGCGGACACCAGATCACCGCGGAAGGCGTGTTCACGTACAAGGTCGACGATGAGGGCAAGCTGGTGGCCCTGCGCGCGTACTGGGAGATGGACCGCGCGGCCGCGACCGCCCGGCCGGTCTAGATCTGCACGGTCCACCGATAGCTGCCGGCCGCTCACATTGGTTTGGTGGACAGACCGTCTCCGCACCTGCCGCTGTGTAACCGAGGCTGCTTGCGAGATATCCGGCTATACCCCTGTTCAGCAGCCCATCGCCGGCATAGATTGAGGCGTGGGGACGAAACGGATCGGGAGCCGATTTCGAAATATGCCCGGCGACGGGCGTTCTGCGGAGCGAATGCCAGGACCGAACGTGCGGTCGGCTCCGTCGCTTCGGGTCCTCGTTGTCGGCGCCGGTGTGGGCGGCATTTCCGTTGCTCGGGGATTACTGCGGGACGGGCATGACGTCACCGTCTTCGAACAGCGGCCGGATGTGCAGGCAGGTGGCGGCGCGGTGACCATCTGGTCCAATGGCGCGACGGTTTTGGGTCAGCTGGGCGTCGATATTGACGGCGCCGGCCAGCTGTTGTCCACCGTGCGGGTCTTGACCTCCACGGGTCGGCGGCTCGCCACTCTCGACGTGACTGCGATCGTGGACCGGCTGGGCGCACCTGTTCGGATGGTCCCGCGTCGAGTCCTGCTGGACCGGTTGCTGGAGGGGTTTCCGGCCGATTGCATCCGATGCAACTCGCGCGCGGTCGGGGTGGTCAGTACGCACAACGGAGTTCGGGTCGATTTCGAGGATGGCAGCGCGGCCGAAGGAGATCTGTTGATCGGTGCGGATGGCCTGCACTCGATGGTGCGGGATATCGTCGGCGCCCAACACGCGGAGCCGACCGGCTGGTGCAGCTGGCAGGGATTGGTCACCCTTCCGGACGTCGTCGACGACAAGTGCGTCGCAATTGTCGTTATCGGCGCGCATGGGAACCTTGGCCTGTGGCCGGCTGGAGGCTCCGATCTGCAGTGGTGGTTCGACTTGCCATGGTCGTACGACTTCGTCAGACCGGAACGCCCGATCGACGTGATCCGGTCCAATTTCACGGGATGGTCCGACTCGGTCGATCGAGTACTCGCGACGCTGACCGACGACGACCTGGCCCGTTCGCCGTACCCGCATTTTCGGCATCCGATTCCTCGGCCGGGCCAAGGCGCGGTTACGTTGCTCGGCGATGCCGCACACACGATGCCGCCCACGCTTGCGCAAGGGACCAATCAGGCGCTGCTGGACACGATGGTGTTGTGCAAGGCGCTTTCGGCTTTCCGGAAAGGAACGGACGGCAGCAACAATGATCTCTTGAGGGCGCTGCGCTGGTACGAGAAGACCAGGCGACGCAAGGTTATGGCCGTGTCCCGGGTGGCATCGCTGCCGGTGTCCCACGGTGAGTCCGTGCTGAGACCGGCGGCGATGATCCCAGACCGATTCCATACCTGGGCATTGACGATGTTTTTGCGTTCACTGAGTCACCGCCGGATGTCTGCGGAGATCAGCCGAGACCTCGGGGCCGCACCGACCACCCCATCTTGTCGACGGCGATGAACAAGTCAGGCAGCGTCGAGCATGGAACCGGCAAACAACCCGATCCCGTACGAGTGCGAGGCGATTTCGACGCGCCCTCACGCTGGCTCTGGCTATTCAAGTGGTGCGTGCTGGCCGTCCCGCACTACCCCATCTTGATATTTCTCTACCTGGTGTATCCGCTGCTGACCTTCGTTGCCGGCGTCGCGATCTTGTGCACCGGACGATATCCGCGCCCTATCTTCGACTTCAACGTCGGGGTGCTGCGCTGGTCGTGGCGAGTCATGAATTACCGATTTCCGATGAACAGCACCGACAAGTTCCCGCCTTTTACGCTCGCGTCTCGTCCCGACTACCCAGGCGATCTCGAAGTCGACTATCCGGAACAGCTCACCAACTGGGCCGTGCTGGTGAAGTGGTGGCTGTTGGCGATGCCTCAAATACTCATTTGCTGGTCGATGGAGCCTGTGCTGCAGGTGGTTACCGTTGTCGCCGCGGTGTCGTTGTTGTGGACGGGGACGATCCCGCGGGGCATGTTCGATCTCCTCATGGGCATCGTTCGATGGCGTTATCGGGTGGCCGTGTATGTCTCGTTGATGCGCGACGAATATCCCCCGTTCCGAATGGATCTCGGTAGCAGATGACCCGCGGTAATCCGTTGTTCCCGTACGTGTATCGGCTCGGCATGCCGATCTTCGACCGGCTGTTCTATCGCCGGTATCGGCGAGAGGCGATGAGCAATGCGACCGGCCGGCTGCTGATCGTCGGTTGCGGCCCGGGAACCGACTTGTTATTTCTTCCGCCTGCGGTGACGGCGGCCGCTGCTGTGGAGCCGGTGGCGGCGATGCGCCGGATGGCTGCCGCTCTGGCTCGCCGTCACGGCGTTGCAGTCGACATCGTCGATGGGGTCGGCGAGTCGATTCCGTTCCCGGACAACAGCTTCGACTCGGTGCACGTCGGGCTGGTCTTGTGCTCGGTCGACGATGTGGCCGCTACTCTCGACGAGATCCGGCGTGTGCTCGCACCCGGAGGCAGGCTGGTTGTCCTCGAGCATGTCCGCGGGGACGGTGCGATGGGTCGGTTCCAGGATCTGATCGCCAAGCCGTGGTCTTGGCTGGCTTCCGGTTGCGAGCCGAACCGCCGAACCGTCGACGCCATTGCCGCGGCCGGATTCGATACCAGCGGACTGCGCAGCATCCGACGAACCTTTGTGCCGCCGCCGTGCACACCTCATCTGCAAGGATTCGCCACTGTAGTGAAGATTCCAAGCTAGGCTGGCGTGACTATGCCGATGTGTCGCCGCTGAATGGGTCGACACCTTTCGTTTGCTTTTGCCGAGGTATACGCTCAGGTTCCTCACGGCCAGTGAGCTAGATCACACTCACGATTGGAGTCTCCCATGAGTGGTCGCGGTATTGCGCTCGTCCTCGGCACGGGTGCCGGCGCTTTCTTCGCCGCTGGGCTTATCCAGTTGGCAACCAGCCCAGTCGCCCACGCAGAGGGGGAGGATGGCCCCACAGCTGGGCTGGACCCAGACTTTATGGACAAAACCATCTCTATCGGCCCGATCACGGACATTGCAGCCGCCGACCCCGACGACCACGAGTATGTTGCGACCGTTCTCCAAACTCCGCTCTTCACGGATGTTTTGACTTCCGGGGAGGACCTCTCGAATAGCTTCGCTACGTTGCCAGGGGTGCCCGCGGACACGGGCGTCGGGATGGCCGGGGAGACGGTAAACACGTTCATGGTTCCGGCCGTGGGCATCGACAGCACGTTCATCCTTCCCTTCACGGACCCCCTCGCCGACATCTTTACCGCGTTGGTTCCACTCGGCTTCTGATCCGGTGAATTGAGAGCCGCGTCGGCGGCCCTTACTCGACGCCGACAGCCTCGATGATGTTCAGTCGCGCGGCGCGTCGCGCCGGCGGCAGCGAGCCGAGCAGGCTGATGGCCAGAGCGCCAATAGTGAAGACGAGCGCCATCGGGCTCGGCCGGAAGCCGACGCCGAAATTCATGACGTCGCCGCTGACAAGACTGAAGAGCCACTGGTCCGTCAGGCCCAACAGAAGCCCCAACACACCGCCGATGACACCGATGCCGGCCGCCTCGGCCAGGACCATCTGCAATGTGAACCGACGGCTGGATCCCATCGCCCGCAGAACACCAATTTCGCGACGTCGTTCGAGTACCGAGAGTGTCAACGTGTTGAAAAGTGCGACTGCGGCCACCAATACAACGATGATCCATACAGCGTTGGCGATGAACATGCTCTGATGCAGCGGCGCCTCGACGCCGGCCAGTGCGGTGCGACCGTCGTATACGTAGTTCGGCGCTGGCACCACGCGGCGAACGTCGGCCAACAGGCGATTCCGATCCGCGCTCGCCGCTGCGGCGATCTGCAGTGTGGTCACCGCCGGGCGGTCGAACCACGCCCGCATGTGATCGAGGTCGATCCCGACGGTGCCGATGACCGTCGAGAAGTACGGCACCAAAGCCAGCACAGCCGTCTGGCGCGGGCCGCGGGGCGTCTGCAGCCGCAGTTCGTCGCCGACCCGGACGTGGAGAGTCTTGCCCAGATTCTGCGAGAGCACCACGCCCCGACCGGCGAGCACCTCGTTGCGTACTTGTTCATCGAGCGCTCGGTACAGCGAATCGTGGGTGCCGGAGGAAAACCCGTCGAGCATCACGCGCCTGCTACCGACCACAGCGAACGCAAACGCGCCCTCGATGACACGTGCCACGCCTGGCACCGCCGCCACCTTCTCGGTAAGACCTTGCGGTAGAACGTCGGTGGGATAGCGGTCGGGAGAATCTGCGCTCACCCACACGTCGACATCCGCGACCGGTGAGAAGATGCCGCGCGCCGACCGGATCATGTCGGTGTTCGTCCCGGTAATCACGACCGTTGTGACAACTGCAATGAGCACGGTCATCACGGTGGCCCAGACTCGCCGCGGCGCACGCTCGATCGTCGCCGCCGCGAGTGCCCCGACCGATCCGAATAGTCGAGCCGTTGCGGCGGTGGCTTTGACGATGGGCACGGTAAGCGCGAAGCCAAGCGCGATCTCGGCACAGAACAGCGCAGCCATCGCGACAAAGGCGAAGGTGCCGCTGTGTGCGACAACGATCAGGATCGACACCGCGAACACCGCGACGGCGCCAACCCCGCTTGCGATCCGCAGCCATCGCGGCACGACGTCCGCCGCGGAAACCCCGACAGGTGCCAATGCCTCGATCGGTGAAACCTTGTACACCTGCCGCGCAGCCATCGCCGACGCAACCACGCTAGTCAGCGCCGTCGCCGCGAGAGCAGCTGGTATCGCGTAGCCGGGCAGCCAGTACTCGACGCGAGCTTCAAGCCCCTGGGTGACCGCCGGAGGTAATCGACCAATCGCAATGCGGCCCATAAGTATTCCGATGCCCGACCCGATGGCTCCGCCGATCAGTCCGAGAATCGCCGCCTCCGCCAGCATGTCGCGAACGATCGTGGCGCGTCGGCCGCCGATCGCGCGCAACATCGAGATGACCGGCCGGCGCTGGGTGATCGCCATGGTCATCGTGGTGTAGATCAGGAACGCGCCGACCACCAACGCAACCGCCGCGCCCATCAGGGCCATGTAGTTCATCAGCCTAACACCGTCGCCGGCCCGAGTTGCCCGCATACTCGGATCCGCGACGATCGCTCGGCCGTTCACAGCCGCGGTGACCGAGGCGCGAACTGTGGCAAGATCTGCGTTCGGTTTCGTGGCGATCAGTATCGAGTCGAGCTGACCTTGTCGCCCGGTAACATTCTGCGCCAAGGGAAGTGAGGCAAGGACATAGTGTCCGCCGTTGAGATCTGCGAGTTGCTTGCCCTCGAGCACCGCCGCCACTGTGACCACAGCCGAGCCCAGCCGGAATCTGTCGCCTTTCGCATAACCGAGACCTGGCCCGACCCGGACACCGTTCGCCTCCCCGAACGCCGCCTCTACCTGTCCTCTTACCGCATCTTTCAAAGCGCCGCCCAACGCGGCACTCCGGGCATCTGCGCCGAGCAGCAGAACCGGCCCCGACGCCGTGGACGCAGACATCCGTATCATCGGTGCCGTGGTCGCGACGCCAGGAATTGCGGCTACATCGGCCATTATCGTGTCGGGGAATCCTGCGTCGGTAATACCCGACACCTCCAGCGCCGCGATGCCGGCGATCCCGTCGGCCAGCCGGTTGACCGATCCGGTAATCGACCCGAAGATGCCGAATATCGCGACGAGATACATTGCGGACACCGCCATTACGGCGATCGAGGCGATCGTGCGCCGACGATGCACCGCGAGTTCGCGCAGGCTGAACAGACGGAGCCGACTCGCCACAGCAGCGATCGCCGAGCCCCGTCTCACCCTTGCACCACCAATAACTCGTCGGAACCGAGCCGACCGTCCTGCAGTGTGATCACTCGATCGGTCGCCGCCGCGGCATTCGAGTTGTGGGTCACCATGACCACCAGCCGGCGGCGGTCCTCCTCGTGCGCCACCTCGGCAAGCAGCGCCAAGATCGAAGCGCCCGTTGTGGAATCGAGGTTCCCGGTTGGTTCGTCGGCGAGGATCAGCGCTGGGTCCATCATCAATGCCCGCGCCACCGCGACCCGCTGCATTTGGCCGCCGGACAGTTCCGCCGGTCGGTGCTCGGCCCGGTTGCCGAGCCCGACCCGGTCCAGCAGCCGAACCGCATCCGGTTTGGCCTTGCCCAGTCGGACACCGTCGAGCAGCTTCGGGACCGCCACGTTCTCCCACGCCGACAGCGTCGGCAACAGGTTGAAGAACTGAAAGACGAACCCCACGCGGTGATGGCGAAACTCTGACTGCTGCTCATCGCCGAGGCGACCGATCTCGTCGCCGTCGAATGCGATCGACCCAGAATCGGGGGAGTCCAACGCGCCGAGCAGATGCAGCAACGTGCTCTTACCCGCCCCCGACGGCCCGACGACCGACACGAATTGCCCACCCTGGAGCCGCAGGCTGATCCCGTCGAGTGCGCGCACCGATTGACCGCCGACCCGGTACTCGCGCACCACATTGCGGAGTTCGATGGTCAGTTCGTGCTTCCGTGTATCCGAGGTGTCGACTCTTCTGATGATGGTCCTCCCGAGAGCCCGCACTACCCAGCGCGCGACGGCCGCGTTGCGATCGACTGCCAGACCCAAGTGGACAACATGCGCCAAGGCGCCGATATGGGATACAACGCGCCCGACCCCCCAATCGGTTCGATACTGCGAAATTCGGTGTCGGGGTATGAGCAGCTTACTACCGTCGTCGTCGCGCGGATACAGAGCTCGGCCCTTGTTTTCGCCGGTCTGAAGTCGGGTCTTTGGACCTGTCGAAGCCTGCCGCAGTTGACACAACTCATTCGTGGGCATTGTCCGTGCAGATTGTGCGCCGATCCGAGCTAATGGCGGCGCTAGCCCTCGCAGCGGGCCTCGGGATGGGCCTACCACCGGAGAGTGGTGGGGACCGCGCAGGCGGCACACAACAGACGATGAAGCCTGGTACCGCTTGCCGAGCTGAGGTCATTTTTCTGATCGGCGCCGGAACCTCAACTACTCCTGGCGATCGCCTCTATCTCACATTTGACACCTTGGACCCGCACGAGGCGCGCATCAGCGGTGACTAGGACGACATTTAGGGCCTCGGCCAGTGCGATATATGCGGCGTCGTACGGGGTAACGACATGCCGCAACTCCCAGATGCGGCGTAGCAGCGGCCGGTCCGACGACCGGCGCAGCGGCAGATCCGCTAGATCTGATATCGGATCGGCGGCACGCCGAGCTGGCATCAGCCGGGCAGCAACATGGCGGCGCCACACCGAGGCGACCTCGAGGTCGATAAGTTCAGGAGCGGCCAACGTCTCGTCCACTAACCGCTCCCGGGCGCGGCGACCGTCAGTCCCACCGTCGCCTAGGCTACCGCCAATACGCTCGCGTCAACGACGATCACGTTCTGCCCGAACGTGACTCATAGCTGCGCTAAACGACACCCTGCCACCGTGGCGTGTGGCAACGCGGTCGAAAAGCTCATCCACAGTGGGTTGACTCGCGTCGGCAATCAGCCGGCTCCGAAGGTATTCCTGCAGGGACTGGTGCGCGCGTGCCGCTCGCTCACGCAGGACCCGGTGGGTATCCTCCGGGACGTTTTTGATCTGCGCACTGGGCATGGCGCCATTTTGGCGCGCCATAAGCGCCAAAATGCAAGTGGATTCTATCCTCAATGGGCTGCAACACAACTCCCCGCGACGGTCAGGGTGCCACATTGGCGTTCATGCCACGGTCGCTGCTCTAAACG
>DASPOT010000241.1:0-24959 GCA_035625875.1 Mycobacterium sp.
GCGTCGACCACAGCCGAGCGACCGCCTGGAATCTGGTCGGCGACCTGTTTCGCCCAGCCGACCGGCAGGAGTTTGTCGCCTCCCCCCTCCACGACGAGCGTCGGAACGTCGATGCGCTGATACGCTCGCGCGCTCGAAGGAGTCGGCGGCGGCGCCGCGCCGGGGCGGCGGAACCGGGCCGCGGCCACGGCCTCCCACGCTCCGGGAGCGATGCTCGATTCATAGCGTCGCCGCACGTAGTCATCGTCTACGGGGTAGCTGGCGTCATAGAAGAGTGCCTCGACGATGCGGCGCATGGCTGGCAGGGTCGCGTCGTAGTCGTAGAGCGCGTCCACGTACCGATTGCGTTGGATCTCTCCGCCACCGCAGATGACCACCATGGTGCGGACCGGCAGAACCGGCGACCCGGAGGTGGTGTGGGTGAGCAGCATGATGGCGCCCATCGAGTTGCCGACGAAATGCGCCGAGTCGATTCCGAGCGCGGCGCAGAAGCGCGTTACATGCCGGATCCGCATGCCGCGGCCATCGTTGAAATCAACGACCTTCGCGGACTGCCCGAACCCCAACATGTCTGGGGCGAGGACGCGGTAATGTGCGGCGAGCGCGGCGATATTGCGCTCCCACCCAAGCTCCGCGCTGGCACCGAACTCGCCGCCGTGCAGCAAGACCACCGGATCGCCTTCTCCGGCCTCCAGATAACTGGTGACAAGACCGTCGACCACGGCGGTTCTGCGATGAATCTCCAAGAGCGGCTCCTCAGTGCGGGTCCAGCGGGCCGATAGGCTTCGTGGTGGTGGCGTGCACCAGCAGTTCGGCGAGTTCCTGTGGCCTGCTGAGGAATGGGCAGTGCGACGTGTCGATGGTCAGCTGCTCCACGCCGAGACGCTTGGCCACCACGTCGGACAACCAGCGCGGCTTCGACCGATCCTGCAGGCACAGGACGTAGCTGCGGGGCAGATCCGCCGCCCAGAATCGCGGCACCGACACCGGCGTGACCGTGGTGTCGCCGAACCTCTCCGGGCCGAGTCGCTCGAACGCCCAGCGGGCGGTCTGCTCGTCATAGTCGTGGTAGAAGTACTCCCACGCTCCCTCGAAGGAGGCGAAGGTCATTGCACCGTCCTGGCTGAAATGCAGGTATTCCAGCATGTGCCCGGCGTCGGCGTCGAACTCACCGTCTTCGGCGTTGGGCATGGTCATGGCCTCGGGGTAGGTGCGACCTTCACGCGGTAACGCGGCAGCCAGGTACACGATGTGGCTCACCAGATCCGTCGCGGCATCGGCGGCGAGCGTGGCGTCGAACCCGCCACCCGAATGGCCAACGAGCACACCGCCGGGTTGCAGCACATCGACGATTGCGTCCCGACCGTTGGCGATCGTCGACTCCTCATGCAGACGTCGGCCGTGACCCGGAATATCCACGGCGATCGCCTGGTGGCCGAGCCGTTCGAGCTCTGGAATGGTGCGGCTCCAGCACCATGCGCCGTGGAAGCCGCCGTTTAGCAAGACGAATCGCATGACTTGTCTTACCTTGCGACCTATTGACCCGCCGAGCGCACGAACGTCAGCACCTGTGAGGCCAGCAGGTCGAGCTGGTTTCGCACGCCGGCGTCTGTCAGTTCGCCGTTGCCATCCCAGATCTGGTCCGCTGAGTTGATGGCGACGCCGAGCGGAGTTGGCCAGGCCCGCAGCGCGTGCCCGATGGCCCGCAACTGGTCCAGCGTGCCCACCGCCGCCTGCCACCCGTAGGCGCAGCTGATGCAGCCCCACGGCTTGTTGTCGAGGTAGACCCGGGAATCCTCACGCATGTCTTCGATGTAGTCGAGCGCGTTCTTCACCAGCCCCGAGACGCCGCCGTGGTATCCCGGCGCGCCGACGATGACCGCGTCGGCCTCCCGCAGAGCGCTGATCAGCTGGGTTGCCTTCGGGGTGCGGGCAGGGTCATGCGGGTTGTACATCGGCAGATTGATGTCCTCGCCGCAGTACAGCTTGGTGCGTCCGCCTTGTCGCTCAATGGATGCCAGGCAGTGCCGCAGCGCTCGTTCGGTTGACGAGTTGAAGCGCAAGGTGCCGCCTACCCCGACGACGAGTGGACCAGTGCATTCCGTCATTTTCATACCTACTTGATTGCGATGGGATTCACCGGGGAGCCCACGGCACCAACGACTCTCAGGGGCGGGGCCACCAGTTGAAACTCATAGACCCCGTCGGCTGCGCAGTCAGCCGCCAACGCGGTGAGATCCCAGTATTCGCCGAGCATCAACCCCATGTCCCGCAGGCACAGCATGTGCATCGGCAAAAACGTTCCCTCGACACCGGAGACCGGGTCTTCGACCATGAGGTTGTCGGCAGCCACCGCGGCGATGTCGTGGTCGTGCAGCCAGGAGGCGCACCGCCAGTCCAGCCCTGAGTATGGCTCACTTCCGTCGCCGGTCGTGAGAAACCTTGCCCACCAGCCGGTCCGGACCAAGATGATGTCGCCGCGCCCTACCGTCACCCCCTGCGACCGAGCGACGTCGTCCAGTTCTTCTGGGGCGATCGGGTTGCCGTGCTCGAGGAAGGTGTCCGCGCCACGATGGCGAACGACGTCGAGCAGCACGCCCCGCGAGGTGATGCCCTTGGAGTCCACCTTGTCGATGCCGCAGTGGTAAGCGCCGAAGCTGGTTATCGAGTTTGCCGGAAAGCCGTTGTACAGCCGATCGTCGTAGTAGACGTGGGAGAGCGCATCCCAGTGCGTCGCCGCTTGCAGCGGCATCATGATCAGGTCGTCGCTGAAGCGGAACGGATTGTCTTCGAAGAACCCGCTCAACTGCTGCGCGACGGAATTGCGGACCCAGTCGGGACCATACTGCACCAGCGTGCTCGCGTCGCCGCCGTCCACGGTCATAACGTGCACCGGGTTGTGCCGGAACTGGAACGCGCCCTGCGGCCCTGCCGATCCGAAGTCCACGCCGAGCGGAAACACCTTTCCGTGCTTCACCAGGCTAGCTGCCTGTTGCACCTTCTCCGCGGTGATGAAGTTCAGCGTGCCCAGCTCGTCGGCCTCGCCCCACCGTCCCCAGTTGCACACATCGCGAGCGACTCGCCTAAAGTCGGTCAGGCTGGCCACGGGGCACGTCCTTCCTTGAGTTCGCGCGCGATCGCGGCGCCCACATTTCCGCCGTCGACCCACACGACTTCACCCGAGATATAGCTGGCGGCTTGGCTATTCAAGAACACCAGGACCGCGGCCTGTTCGGCTGGATGAGCGACCCGACCCAGCGGCTTGGGTATGTCGTCGAGGTATCTCTGACCGTAGGCCGCCCGCAGCTGGTCGAGAATCGGGGTTTCGGTCACCCCCGGCCCGGTGCAGTTGATGCGAATGCCCCGGGCACCTAGGGCAGCGGCGTTTCTCATGGTGTAGAGAATGATCGCCTCTTTCGACAACCGGTAGTCCCCGTCGGCCAACGCATCGGGGTGGCACTGACACCACTCGATACCCTCCTGCATCGTGCGGGTATCCAACAGCCCGGCCACGGTCTGCTGATGTTCCCGGTAGGCGGCTGCCGCCAGTGAGGACACACTCACGATGGACGAGCCGGCCGCCATCTTCGGAATCAGCGCCTCGGTGATATCCCGCAGGCCAAGAAAGTTGATGGTTACGACGAGCACCGGATCGCCGATCCCGGAGGACACCCCGGCGACGTTGAACAGCGAGTCCACCTCACCGCCTATGCCAGCAACGGCGCGGTCGATCGATGCGGGGTCGGCGAGGTCAACCTGGTGAAACTCCTTGATCTCGAACGCCGGCCGATTCCTGTCCAATCCGACGACGGCGCCGCCGAGTTCGGTGAGCTGCTGCACGACGTGCGCACCAATGCCCGAGGCACACCCGGTAACCACCACCCGGCGACCGTCGTAGCGCCACAGCTCTTCGATCTGTCCCAACGCTCACCCATTTCCCCGCGAACGCTGCTCCTTCGCGCGCCGCGCCGCCAGCACACGTCCTTCGTTGATCTCCGCCATCGCCTCAGGAATCTCAGGAGCGGTGTACTTGCCGCCGCGGCCGGTGGGCAGACCGCCGAAGGAGTAACTTTCGTCGAACTCCGGCGCGGTTGATTCCGGCCGGCGCGCCTCGACCTTCTCGATAACGGCTGCGAGCCTCTTGGCCTTGTCGGCCACCGCCTTTGCGTCCCGCTCGATGAATTCCGGGAGTATCTCCTTGCCCATGATCTCGATGGACTCCATGGTCCCTTCGTGGCTGCGCGGGTTGAGCAGCAGGATGATCTCGTCGACGCCGCTCTCCTCGTAGCCGCGCAGGAACTCCCGCACAGTGGCGGGAGAGCCGATCGCCCCGCGTCCGGGGCCGTAAGCCAGCGTCGGGTCCTTCTCGACCTCTTCGAGGTACCGCTTCCAGACACCGGTCCGCCCGGGCGTGTGTATGCCGGTCATGTAGTAGTGCATGATTCCGAACGAGAAGAATCCGCCACCTAATCCGAGACGTTGGAGTGCCTGCTCGTCGGTGCGGGCGACCATCATTGACAGATCACCGCCGATAGCCAGAATGTTGGGGTTAATCCGCGGGGTGACCGGAGCGCCGTTCTCCTCGAATTCCTTGTAGTAGCCGTTCACCCGCTCGGACAGCGGCCCCGGGCCGGTATAGGCGAAACTCAGTGCGCCGATGCACTTTTGGGCTGCCATCTGGACCGTGGACGGCCGGGTGCAGGCGACCCACACCGGCGGGTGCGGTTTCTGCATCGGCTTGGGGATGACGTTGCGGGCCGGCATCTCGATGTGCTCACCTTTGAACCCGGCGAAGGGCTCCTCGATCATGCCGCGGATCGCGACCTCGAGTGCCTCCTCCCATTGGGCTCGCTTGTCGGCGGGATCGATGCCGAATCCGCCGAGTTCACCGACCGAGGAGGATTCGCCGGTGCCGAACTCGACGCGCCCGTTGGAGAGCAGGTCGAGGGTGGCGATGCGTTCGGCCACACGGGCCGGGTGGTTGACGACGGGCGGAAGATGCATGATGCCGAACCCCAACCGGATGTTCTTGGTGCGCTGGCTGGCCGCGGCGAGGAATATCTCCGGGGCGGTGGAATGGCAGTATTCCTCTAGGAAGTGGTGCTCGGTCAGCCAGACCGTCGAGAAACCCGCCCTATCGGCCGCCTCCACCTCGTCGAGGCAGTCTTGAAGAAGGATCCGCTCGTCATCGGGCTGCCAGGGACGCGGCAGGGCGAATTCGTAGAACAACGAGATCTTCATTTACTACCTCCCGTGAGAGTGTCGAGGGTCTTTCTAGCAAGGTGTTTTGCCGCCACGTAGCCGAAGGTCATGGCGGGCCCTATGGTCGCCCCGGCGCCGGCGTAGCTGCGCCCCATCAGCGGCGCTGCGGCGTTGCCGACCGCATATAGGCCGCGCACCACGGTGTCGTCCGCGCGCAACACTCGGGCATGCTCGTCGGTGCGCAGGCCGCCTGATGTGCCCAGGTCGCCGAGCACGATTTGAAAGGCGTAGTACGGCGGTTTCCCCAGCGGATACAGATTGGGGTTGGGCAAGGTTGGGTCGCCGTAGTAGTTGTCGTAGACGCTGTTACCCCGGTTGAAATCGTCGTCGTGGCCTTTACGCGCCAATTCGTTGAAGCGCGCGGCGGTCTCGCGGAGCTGACCGGTCGGTACGCCGACCTTGGTTGCCAGCTCATCCCAGCTCGCCGCCGCTTTGACAACGCCCGATCCCAACCAGGCCGGCGGGATCTTGCGCCCGGTGGGCACCGGTGCACCCGGAATCTTCGGGAGTGGAAGATGTCCGGCGATGACATAGCGATTCCAGGATCGGTGGTCGGTGATGAGCCAGCACGGGATGTGGGTGACGCCGGACTTCTGCCCCTCGATCATGGCGTGGCCGAAGTCCATGTAGGGCGCCGCCTCGTTGATGAAGCGTTTTCCTTCGCCGTTGACGATGAACTGCGACGGCATCATCCGTTCGTTGAGCATGAACTGCATGCGGCCGTCCGGCCATCGCATGGCGGGAAACCACCAGGCCTCGTCGAGTAGTTCGGTTGCCGCACCGACTTGTTGGCCCGCCCGGATACCGTCGCCCACCGCGGCAGGATTGCCGAAGCTCCAGTCTCGGTCGATGACGGGCTGGTGCTCTTTGCGCCAGGCAAGGTCGTGGTCGAAGCCGCCGGTGGCCAGGATGACCCCGCAGCGCGCAGAGATCCGTTGCTGTGTACCGTCTCTCTCGACCATCGCACCGGTCACCGCGCCGTCGGTGTCGGTGAGCAACTTCGTCATCGGCGAGCCCAGCCACAGTGGAATGCCGCGTTCTTTCATCGCCAGCCGCAGCCGCGCCACCAGTGACTGGCCGATGACCGCAATCCGCTCGTCGAATACCCGCGCCCTAATCATCCGCCAAATCAGCTTTAGCAGAACGACCTTGCCGACCCATGACTGCCGAACCTGATAGAAGGATCGAAGCTCCTTGGGACCCAGCCAAATTCCCTTGGGCGCCAGCGCCAGCGGTTGCAGCAGGTTCTGCTCGTCCTGCCCCAGCTTCCGCAAATCTATGGGCGGTACGTTGATGGTGCTGCCGAGCGCGGAGCCCCCCGGCAATTCCGGGTAGTAGTCGGCATATCCAGGTTTCCAGACGAACTCGAACCACGGGCTGAGCCGCTCCAGAAACTCCATCATTTCCGGCGCCGACTCGACGTACTGGCGGATCCGGGCGTCACTGACGAGGCCGCCGGTGATTTGCCCTAGGTACTCGACAACGCCGTCGGGAGAAGGGGCATAACCTTCCCTGCGCTGCGCCGGCGCGCCCGGTACCCAGATGCCGCCGCCCGAGAGAGCGGTGGAACCGCCGAAATAGCACGACTTTTCGATGACCAGCGTTTCCAGCCCGGAGGCGTCGGCGGTCAGCGCCGCCGTCATCCCGCCACCGCCGGATCCGACGACGAGCACGTCGACAACAGAAGTCATGTCGTCGGCACCGCCGTTCTAATGGCAAAGCCGGCGATCAGTTCGGCGGCTGCCTTGTAGTAGCGCACCGTGGTCTGGTATGGGCCCGATGTGGTCAGGGCTGCAAAAGCGGCGACCCACGTGCGGATTTCGTGTGCCGAGTTGCCGCCCTCGTGAGTGATGAACGAGTTGGACCAGTGGTCGAGGTTGGCGAGCTGGCCCGAATCGACGATTTCCAGGAAGCGGTGATCCCACGCCGGGTTGAGGGGTTGGTGCTCGCTGCGTCCTTCGGCCAAATCGTGAGCCGCGTCAATGACCGCGGCCTGCCGGGCCAGTCGCTGCTCGGACGTCATCGGTTGGCCGTGGACGATCCGCTCCAGGACCGCCGGCGTGGCGGTGGGCAGTGTCGGGATGGGCGGATCATGCGAGAGGCCACCGGATCCCAGCACCAGGATGCGCTTGTCCAGGGTTGCCAGGTAGTTGCCTACCGCGGTGCCGAGCACCCTCGAGCGGTGCAGCGGCCCTAGCGGCGCGGCCACCGAGTTGATGAAGATCGGTATCACAGGCCGTGCTGCGGCGTCGCCGAACAGTTTCTCCAGCGGTTGGACGGTACCGTGATCCACGTTCATACTCGCCGAAATCGCGATGTCGACGCCAGCGCCGAGCACGGCTTTGGCGCAGTCAGCAGCGATGTCGTCGGGAACGTTGAGCGGGCCGGCCAGGGTGCCGTAGTCACCGACGCCCTGCGCGTTCGTGCCGATGCAGAACGGCGGCATCAGCTTGTAGAAGAACCCGTTGTAGTGGTCGGGCGCAAAGATGACAACGAGCTCGGGGTCGAAGCGCACGACGAATTCCCGAGCCTGC
Source organism: Mycobacterium sp. (assembly GCA_035625875.1). Classification (GTDB taxonomy): domain Bacteria; phylum Actinomycetota; class Actinomycetes; order Mycobacteriales; family Mycobacteriaceae; genus Mycobacterium. Next base: position 7,797 of record DASPOT010000241.1, read on the forward strand.
GCGAGCGCGGCGTCGATGTCGTCAAGGAGGTCCTGGGACGGCCCCGGCAGATTCAGTAGCGGGCTGTGGGACATACAGCACAGGGCCAGTGACACGGTTTCCTCCCGGAGTCAAGGCGAGGACGTCGAAAAGTGAGGCGCTCAGCTCGGGCGCGAGCTGCGCGATGCAGGCGCCGGCGATGCACCGATCGGGGCGCAGGAACAGCACGGATTCGGTGTGGGCGTCAAACCAGGTCTTCAAGCCGCCGGCGCGATCGCCCACGACCACGACATCGGGATCGTCGTGCCCATTCCAGTGCAGCTGAGTGAGCGGTCGAGCCGCCACAAACCGTGCACCCAACGCCTTCCAGTTCGCAAACGCTTCGGCGCCAAGGATTTCGCGCGGGTTGTTGTTCCAGCACAAGACGGCGAACCAGGGACCCAGCACGTCGTCCAAGAGCACGTTTTGCTGCTCTCGGGTATCGACAGCAGGTTGGATGAACAGCGTGCCGACCGGCGAGTCGGGGCGGCGCGGCGCGGCGTGGACCACGGCCCCCTGCTCGTAGCGCGGCATCGGCTTGAACCGCATCTCCAGCACGTAGCGTTTCAGTGGCGGCACACACGACGCCGCCCGCACGACCACGTCCCGCATGGCGGCGACCCTGCCGTTGGTCGGTGAGATGACGCGCCCCACCATGGTGGACAGGTCGATCATCGCCCGGGCATGTTTGCGCCGCTCAACGTCATAAGTGTCCAGTAGCGCGTCGCCCGCCTGGCCAGTCACCACCGCGGCCAGCTTCCACCCCAGATTGGCCGCATCGCGGATGCCGCTGTTGTAGCCCTGTCCTTGCCACACCGGCATCAGGTGCGCGGCGTCCCCGGCCAGCAGCAGCCGGCCACGGCGGAACGCCCCGGCGATCCGCGAGTGGTGCGTATAAATCCGATGCCGAATCACGTCGACCCGCTCGGGGTGCGGCACCAACAGACCCAACATGCGCGCGATGAACGCCGGATCCTCTGCCTGCTCGTCGGACTCGTCAGCGTGAATCATGAACTCAAACCGCCGGATTCCATGCGCGATCGAGATCGAGGCGTACGGCCGCGCAGGATCGGCGCCAACCTCGCTGTTGGGATGGCCCAGCGGATCGTTGGCGATGTCGACAACCAGCCAGCGCGTCGACGAGGTGGTGCCGTCGAAGGACACCCCCATCGCCCGCCGCGTCGCGCTGCGGCCGCCGTCGCAGCCGACGACGTAGCGCGCGTGCACGATCGTCGAATCACCGTCGGGTGCGAGTTCGACCGCCACTCCGTCGGGTGTTTCCGTACACGACGTCATCGGATGTGCCCACAGAACCTGGACATGATCGAATCTGTCGAGCCCGCTGAGTAATTCGGCATCCACCATCGGTTGCACGAAACCGTTGCGTTTGGGCCATCCGTAACAGGCATCGGGTGGTGCCATCTCGGCCAGCAGGCGACGCTTGGCGTCGAAGAACCGCAAGATCTGGTTGGGAACCGTGTGCGGCAGGATGCGCTCGACCAGACCGATCGCCTGGAAGGTGCGCAACGCCTCGTCGTCGAGCCCCACCCCGCGGGGATAGTCGATGAGGTTTTCGCGCTCCTCCACCACCAGCGTGCGGACGCCTTGCAGGCCAAGGATATTGGCCAACGTCAACCCGACCGGACCTGCCCCGACGATAACGACATCTACATCAGCGGCCACGCTCAGCGTCCCAGCAGGAAATCGACATGCAGCCGATTGAAGGTCTTGGGGTCCTCGTACTGCGGCCAGTGACCACAGCCCGCCATCAATTCGAAGCGCGCACCGGGGATCACCGACGCGATCCGGCGGCCTTCGCTCACGTCCGCGGTGGGATCGTGACTCGTCCACAGCACCAGGGTCGGGGCAGTGATCGCCCCGTACTCGGCCGGGCCAAGGAGGTTGCGCGCCCGGATCTTTGGATCCTGCAGCGCCATGATGTCGCGCATCGCCGCCACGAAACCCGACTGGCGGTAGATCCGTTGCCGGCTGGCGACGAGGTCGTCATAGGTCTTCGACTTGTCGGCCATCAACCACTTGATGCGCGCCTGCACGGTCTCCCACGTCGGGTTCTCGGCGGCCGCCATGGACAGGGTGATGATCCGCTGCATCACCTCGGGATCAGCTTGCGAGCCGCCCGCGGTGTTGAGGACGAGCCGGTCAACCTTGTCCGGATGGTCCACGGCGGCACGGGCGGCCACCCAGCCCCCGAGCGACTCGCCGGACAGGCTGGCACGCTGCGCGCCGATGGCGTGCAGGACCGCCATCAGATGCTCGACATAGTGCCGAATCTCGAGCGGGTGACCCGGCTTGTCGGTATAGCCATGTCCCAGCATGTCGATCGCCCACGTCCAGAAATGCTCCGCGTGCGCCTCCAGATTGCGAACGTAGGCCTCGGCGTGACCGCCGGACCCGTGCAGCAGCACGAGCACCGGCTTGCCGGGGTCGCCGGCACACAGGTACCGGGTTCGGACTCCACCGGCGTTCAGGTAGCCCTGCGAAAACGGGACAGCCTGGAGGTCGCTCCAGACGCTCTCGTACTCGGGCACCCGGTTCCTTTCTCGTCTAGCGGCGGAAATTGTGTTCTCGTATTATGCTAATAGTGGCGTGCTAATATCGCACACATACGTGCTGTATATATAGGAGCATCACTCGGGCAGTATCGGCTGTCAAGGGGTGCGGTGACGCCATGAACGGTTCGCAGACGCTGGCCAGGGGGCTCAATGCGCTGCAGCTGGTGGCCGCCGCCCCATCGGGGCTTACCGTGCAACAGGTTGCCGATCAGGTTGGGGTGCACCGGACCATCGCCTATCGCCTGCTCGTGACGCTGGCCCACTTCCGGTTGGTGGCCAAAGGAGAGGACGGCCGTTACCGGCCGGCGGCCGGCCTCGCCGTCCTGGGCGCATCATTCGACCGCAACCTGCGTCAATTGAGCCTGCCGACCCTGCGCGCGCTGGCCGACGATCTCGGTACCACCGTGTCATTGCTGGTCGCTGAGGGCGACCAGCAAGTGGCGATCGCAGTGATCGTGCCAACCCAGGTCGCCTACCAGCTCGCCTTCCACGAGGGCAGCCGATATCCACTGAACCGGGGAGCCGCCGGAATCGCCCTACTGGCGAGCATGCCGCCGCGTCCGGGAGAACGGGACCTCGTCGCCCGGGTCCGCGAGCAAGGCTGGGTGGTCACCCACGGCGAGATCGAGCCGAATACCTACGGTCTGGCGGTGGCGGTGCACCGCCGACCGCCGTCGCCACCGACGTGCATCAACCTCATCTCGCATCGCGAAGACGTGGTGATGCGTGGCAAGGACGCAGTCATCAACGCCGCCAAAGAATTGTCGGCGATGCTCAGCTGAAAGGATGCGGGCCAATGCCTTCTTGGGACCATGAGGTCGATGTCGTCGTACTGGGCAGCGGCGGCGCCGGCCTCACGGCCGCGCTGACCGCGGCGGTCAACGGCGCCTCGGTACAGGTGTACGAGAAGGCCGCCACTATCGGCGGGACCACCGCAGTGTCGGGTGGCATCGTCTGGATTCCCGCGCATCGCCGCTCACCCGACGGGGAATTGACGGTGGATGACGCCCTGAAGTACCTGCGCGCGCAGTCCCTCGGTGCGATGGATGATCTGTTGGTCGAAACATTCGTGCGCACCGGTCCGGTGATGCTCGACTTCGTCGAGGCGCAGAGCGGTGTGCGCTTCGAAATCGCAACCGGCTTCCCGGATTACAAGCCCGAGTTGCCGGGCGGACGGCCAACCGGGGGACGCTCGTTGAGCGCTGGCCCGTTCGATCTCACCCAACTCGGCGAGTGGCGTGATCGGATCACGGCGTTTCCCGCGGATTGGTCCAACGTCGGTTTCGATGCCGAAACCCGCGCCCGGTTGCACGCCGACGTCGACGAAGGATCGACCGACTTCTGCGTGGCGGGCACTGCGCTGGTGGCCGGGCTGCTCAAGGGATTGCTGGACTTGCGCGTGGTGCCCCAGACGAATGCACGGGCCGTGGAACTCGTCGGTGACTTCGACGGAATCACTGGAGTGTTGATCGAGTGCTCAGACTGGCGGCTCGCGGTGCGCGCTCACGGCGGGGTCATCCTGGGCACCGGTGGCTTCGAGTGGGACCCCGTGTTAGTCAACGCTTTTCTGCGTGGCCCAATGCATGGCGCGGTCTCCCCGCCGAACAACACCGGCGACGGTCTGCGCATGGCGATGGCTCACGGCGCCGATCTGTCCAACATGGGCGAAGCGTGGTGGGTGCCGATCGTGCAGATCCCCGGCGACACCATCGAGGGCCAACAACGCAGCCGCAGCGTCCGGCTCGAACGCACTCGCCCGCGCAGCATCATCGTCAACCGGGCGGGCCGGCGATTCGTCAACGAGGCCTGCGATTACAACTCGATGGCCGGTGCCTTCCACTACCTCGATCCCCGAGGCGGCTACGTCAATGATCCGGCGTGGATCGTCTTCGACTCACTGCACCTGAAACGCTATGGGTTTCTTGGCGTTGCACCGGGAGAGCCGGTCCCCAACTGGTTCTCGCCGTCGGCGGATCTTGCTGAGTTGGGCGCCAAGACCGGCATCGACGCCGACGGGCTGGCCCGCACCATCCAAGACTGGAACCGCGACGTCGCCGCCGGCGTAGATCCGGACTTCGGGCGCGGCTCAAGCGCATACGACGGTTACTGGGGTGACGAACGGGCCACCACACTCGCCGGGAAAACGCTCGGCCCGATCGACACCGCGCCGTACTACGCGGTACCGGTGTCTATAGGCGCGATGGGGACCAAGGGAGGGCCGCGCACCGACCGCGATGGCCGAGTGCTGCATGTCAGCGGTGTCCCGATACCGGGCCTGTTCGCCGCGGGCAACGCGATGGGAGGTGTAACCGGGCGAGCCTACGGTGGTGCCGGTGGAACGATCGGTCCCGCAATGGTTTTCGGGTTTCGCGCCGGTCATGCTGCGGCGACCGGGAAATCTGTGGAAAGTTAGGTTTCGCTATCGCCTTCGTCTTCGACGTCGAAGTCTTCGTCTTCGGTGGCGTCCTCGAGCGCTTCGTCGTACGATACGTCCGGCTCGAACATGTCCGGGTTCAACGCTCTGTCTTCTCGCGCGACTTCCCCTTCGGGCCGGCGCTTATCGGCTTCAGGATGCTCGGAACCGGCCGTATCGCGAGGTTGGCGCTGCTTTAGCCAATCGCGAGCTAACAGAAGCAGACCTACTGTCGCTAACCCAATGACGGCCAAGGCGATGACCGTGTTGCCGGTGATGACGGCCACCGCCAATACGGCCATGTCGATCACAGCCAATATGAGTACAGCGGTCAGGGTCTATCTCCCTCCTTATTGAGAGCGCCCACGCTTAGTCCGACGAAGCATCATTGTCCGAATCTACCTGGGCGTATTCACGATCGTGAGCGCTTGCGACAACGCAGCGGGCCCACCCCTCGAGCCGCCACCGGCCATCCGGATCGGTCCGGCCCGCAACGACGCCGACCTTATCTACCGTCACGGCCGTGATCACCCCGTGACGGGCCATCACCGTGATCTCGGCACGCCCGCTCGGATCGCCGCAGCCGACCGTCGGCGATGGCGCCGCAGAACCTGACGGCGTGAGCTATCCACTTCAGACGACGCGGATCGGATCGCTTCTGTCCCACTCCGCCGCGGCGTCACGCATGAGCTTGGCCAAGGTGCCGTCGGTCGACTCCATGAGTTCGAAGACCATGGCCGGCCCGGTCGCAGGCTCGAGATAGGCGAAGCGGGTGCCCTCGTCCTCGCCGCCCGACCACACCACCGGCCACCCGGCTATCACAGCGCTTCGCAGGGCTGCGTCGAAATCATCAGCCCACCAGGCGAACTGGTGGAAGCCCTCGCGGGCGAACGAAAGAAACTCGCTGAAGATGCTGGGTGTGTCGTCAATCTTGGCGAATCACTTCGATCTGCAGGTCCCCGGAGTGGGCGAACGCGATAGACAGCATCAGCTCGAAGACGCCCATCACCGGCAGCGGTATGTTCCCACCGTCCTTACGGCGTATGACATCGGTGCGTTCGTTCATCACCACCGTGCCATCGCTGATCTGCCGGTGCACATCGAACCGCAAGCCGAGCTGAACCATTCTCGGGCCGCGATCATGGTTGCGCCTGGAAGTGGGAATCCCTGACCGCACCGGATCTCGAGACCGCCTGCCGGCCCGCTTTTGCGGCGTTTAGTGGCCACCTTGGCCGCCCCGAACCCGCACGTGTGATCGCCAACACCTTCTGTATTCAGTTCCGCCCTATTCGGCCCGGCGTTGGCGGGAGGCGGAGAATGCAGAGCAGGAGGACACACGATGACCGCGGTCTCTTCACGAAACAGAGCCCCACGCTCTAGGCCGGATGGAACCTTCCAAGAGTTTGAACGTGCTGTCATGAGCCTGGTGCACGGTGGCTGTTGCGCGACACCTGTCTGTGATACGCCGCCAACCCGCCCCGCCGCTGCGGAACAATACCAAGTTTCGGCGCCTTGGACGCGACGCCTGGATTCAGACCCTATCCCCACGCGATCCGATTCTGTCGACAATCCGCGACGCTTTCGTCCTCCTGGACGTCACCGTCGCACACGCCGACCGGCCTGACGAAGAACACGTCGATGTCCTTGTGTCCCGGCGCAATTTCGACCGCATCACACCAACCGGCACCGCAAACATTCCGCCCGGCGCGATCGTGTTCGAGCACGCCAGAGGCAGCATTGTGTCCAGCGCGCTCATCGATATGCACGTGCACATGCCCCCCGCCAACCTGCTCCGGCTCACCGACCTATTCCTGCTCCAAACGCTGCGACACGGAATCACGATCGTTCGCGACGCCAGCGACCCCGACGGGACAGCAACACCCGCTGCGCTCGCTTGTGTCGCCTCGGGGGCGCTTCCCGGACCGGAGATCCACTACAGCTACGGATTCGTGAACGCTCCACCCGCGCGCTGGTCGAACTCATTCGTGTATGACGATCCAGCGCAAGCACCTGTCATCATCAAACGCCTGCAGTGGCTCGGCGCCACATGGGTCAAGTCGTACGAAAACCTGGATCTCCCGCGGATCGAAGCACTTAAGCAAGCCGCGCGGGAGGCCGGCGTGGGAGTGCTGGGCCACGTCCCATGCGGGCTCGGCCACGAGGAAGCCCTCCTGCCCGACAGCCAGCACCTCCTCGGTGTGGCGCCGCCCAGCAGCATCAGGCGCGACCACATCTTCGACCGCATTTACGATTGGGACGCGGTCCATCGGCGTCGAATCGATGTCGTCCGCCGCGCAAGCGTCGACCATCAGCTCGCCGTGACGCCGACCCTCAACGCCATCGCCGGCGTTCTGGATCTCGAGCGATACCAGGAGGTGTGCCGCGAGCCGACGGCACGGGCACTGCCCTCCTTCTACTCGGCCGTCGTGTTCAACCCCGGGAAGGGCTTGCCTATCTACAGAAATCTCACCAAAGAGGACTTCGGTCGTTGCCGACGCGCTGTTGAGCGCAAGCAGGAGTTTGTCAGTCGGTTACATCACGACGGCGTGACCGTGCTTCTTGGCACCGACACGCAGCAGCCGTTCGTCGCGCCGGGCATCGCGCTCCACCGCGAATTCGACGCATTCGACCAGGCCGGCGTACCGCGCCGGGACTCCTTCCGCCTCGCCACGGCGACCGCGGCGACGGTTCTCGGGCTCACGAAAGTGCGAACCCCAGCCGAGGGTGCTCGCGCGGAGGTCATCGTCAGCCGCACGGACCCGCGCCACTCAAGCTGGTCGGTCGAGCGGGACTTAATTAATACCAAAAGTGATGCGGCCCATATCCAACCGCGCATACTTTCGGGATCATGCCTATTCCGCGCCGCTGCCAACAGTACGAAAGATGTGATGCTTGGCACTTTAGGTGATGGCGGAACCGTAAGCGATAAAGCAGGCACAGCCTTTCGCTTTCCAGGCATCTAGTGTGACCGCAGCGTTTACCCATTCTGATTGAATTCGAGTCCAACGTAAAACCGCTAATCAAGCATCGCATGGCCACGCCACCGCCAATTCATTAGGGATACTGCCATCCTGGCCTCAGTCCAATGGAAGCCGCGTCTTTTTGGGGCGCAACAGGTTCGACTCGAGCTCGTCACGCAGACGAAATAGTTGAGGCGTAGAAAAACCCTCGCGCCACTGCTACCCACGTGAAAAGTCGTGATACTGGCGGTGTGCCTTTCATTGAACGCGTCGCGTCTGTCAGTAGAGGTGGGAGTATTTATGCCGCACAACACAAAGCCACGGCCGAATGTCGCGATCGACCTTGTTAGCGAGCGAACGACACAACCCGGTCCCCGCCAAATGCGCGAGATCATGCATCGCGAAATCATCGTCAGCGGTGACGACGCGCTGGCGAAGACGATCGCCGAGGAGCTAAGGGGTGCTGGCGCGCGGATAATCCAGATCACCACTGCCGCCGATCTCCTCGGCGCCGGGGTACATCGCGCGCGCGCCGTCGTCTGCGCCGGGCCCAATGACGCGATAAATCTCGAAATCGCGTTGCTGGCAAGGCAATACAGCCCGAATGTCCGCGTGGTGGCACGTCTGGCCAACGACGTGCTGCGCGAAGCGGTGGCCGCCGTTAACGGGCCCGGCGCGATCTTGGACGTCGCCGACCTCGCGACACCATCCGTCGTCGAGGCGGCTCTGTCGCGTAACGCGCACCAGTTCGAGGCGGCCGGTATCGAATTCGTTGTCTGGGGAGCCGAGGCGCCGTACGACGGGACTCTGCGCGAGATCTACGCCGACCTGGCACCGGTGGCGGTCGTCCACGGCAAGAACTCACCTGCCCCCGGCGAGGTGGTGCCATGTCCGGGACGGGATCTGCAGGTCTACGCCGGCGACTGGACCTCGATGATCGGCGTCAAAAACGAATTGGAAGCCCGCGGGATCACCGTGCCTCCCCCGACCGCGACGCGCTCTCGCCGCTCCCGGGTGCGACGCGCAATCGATGCCGCGCGCGCCATGCGCGACGACGTGAACCCGATGCTTTTTCCCTCGTTGGCATTCGCGCTGTTCCTAACGCTCGGCGCGACAGCCGTGGTGCACTTCGCCTACCGGAACCCGCGGATGTCGTGGATCGACGCCCTGTACTTCGCCTCTGAGACAATTACGACCGTGGGCTATGGCGATTTCAGCTTCGCCCAACAATCCACTCTCCTGCGATTGTTCGCTGTCGGGTTGATGTTCGGCGGCGTGACCATTACCGCCATCCTCGTCGCGTTCCTCGCGGACCTGCTGCTGTCGCGCCGCTTCGTCCAGTTGGCCGGACTCCGACGGGCGCGCCGTATGCGCGACCACGTCGTCGTTGTCGGACTGGGTTCAGTCGGCATCCGCGTCGTGAGTGATCTGACCGCTGCCGGATACGACGTCCTGGTCATCGAGCGCGACGAGAACAACCGCTTCCTGTCGACCGCGGCCGAACTCGACGTGCCGGTGATTTTCGGAGACTCAACGATGCGCCAGACGCTGGAATCAGCGCGCGTCGATCGCGCCCGCGGAGTGGCGGTGGTGAACCAGGACGACATGGAGAACATCGAGACCGGGATCGTACTGCTTGAGATCTTGGGATCCGATACTAAGGTGCCGCTTGTACTGCGCGTTCAAGGCCGCGCGCTGAGCGCTGCGGTGAATCAGCGGTTCGGTTTCGAAAACGTGCGGTCGATCGTCGACCTGGCAGCCCCCTGGTTCATCGGCGCCGCGATGGGCCTGCAGGTGCTGGGGACGTTTTGGGTCGGGCAGCGCTCCTTCATGGTCGGCGCAATGCTCGTGGCGGCCGGCAGCGAGCTAGATGGACTGCGAATGGTGGAACTGTCTACCCAAACACGCGTCATCGCGATCACTCGACCGGAAGGGCCGGTCAGCTTACGCCCCCGCCGCGACGCCCGACTGAAAGCCGGCGACACCGTCTACCTCATCGGCCCCTACCGCGAGCTGATCGCGACGCTGCGCAAGGGCCAGCCTCCACCGCTGACCGCGATCGACGGTGGGCGCGCGGCGACACTGGCGGCGGCGCGTTCGCCGCACAGGCCACAAACGCGCCCGCCAAGATGGGCGCAAGACGCTGAGGTTTGACGAACTGGTCGCAGAAGGGGTAGCCGTCGACCCAACCACGCACACGGCCTGCACGACTAACCACGACAACACCGCCTCGGTGATCACGCCCACACGTTGAACGGCCGGGCGCCAGCACCTACATCCACCTGAAGGGCAAATATCAGACCGTGCAGGCGATATTGGTGTATCGCATGGCCCGGGTAATGCACTGCCAGACGTTGCAGATGAGCACGAGGGGCCGCATCGCTTTGAAGGTCTACGGCATGCCCGATCACCTGCAACGCCTGTCCAGCATGTGGGAGCTGCTGGCACCCCAAGCCCAGCGCGGCGTAGCGGCTGGCCGAGCCCCCGGACAGTCACCGCGACCCTGCAGAGTTGGTGGTCTATCGGCGCAATTGGCTGTCGGGGTTCGCTGCGGAAATCGAGGGCCGGATCGCCAAGGCCGAGAACCAGGCGGCAGCGGCCGCCGGGGCGTCGGTGTTGTACGGGTCCGAAGCCGAGCGCGCCGAACTGGCCATGCGCAGCGAGCACCCGAACATCACGACCACCAGCAGGACCGGCTAGCCGGCAAGGCCGCACAAATGCACAGGAGCGTGGGCGATGAGTAGAAAACTTATCCGCTGCATGCGCTGCGGCAAGCGCGGCCGCAGCGAAGCCGCACTCGACACCTGGAACGCCGTGTGGATTGCCGGGCAGGTCATCGGGAGCCTGCGAACTTGGTCGGGCTGATGCAGGCGTTGGCCGCTGACATGGAACCGATGTGATGAACGTGATCTGCTGCTACCACACCACCGACGCGGCCGACGCGATCCTCCGTGAAGGATTCCGAGACACCGCAGGCTCATTCATGTTCGACAACTTCGAACTGACCGGCGTGTTTCTCGGCGCCTCCCCGATGGACATCGACGAAGGCGCAACAGGCGAACAAGTCCTCCGAGTCGAATTCCCCGACGACGTCGACCTCGCCGACTTCGAGTTGATCGAGGAACACAAGCCCTACCGCCAACGGTGCGTACCCGCCGCGTTGATCAACACACACGTCACCATCACGTTAATGAGCGACGACGAGGTGGACGCAGAAAAGGAACGGCAGTGGGGGCGGTGGATGCAGCGATGACCGAGCCCGACGAGCAGGATCTGACGGCGCACCACGAAGCCGGTCACGCTGTCGCCGCACTGGCATGCGGCGGCGGGCTGATCAGCATCACCATCGGCCCGACTCGTGAGCATCCTGAATATGCGGGAAACACCGGCGTCCGGGTCGAAAAATGGTGGCACCTCCCCTTCGTCGTGACGCCGGACCGTGGGCAGAAGCGCGCTCCCAATGGACCCGGGACAGTCTCGACAGTCTCGACGACGAAGACGACGACGGCCGTCCGTTCCGTTACTACGTCCGCGAGGCGTTCGACGTCAACCGTGACGGTGACCTCGACAAGTACGAGCAGCTGGAAGAAGGGATACTTCCGGACGGCACGCGGTCGAGCCGCCGACCGCCCGAACGGCTCAATTCTCGGTGCGCCCAAGAGATGAGGTCATCGCGCAACGCGGGCAAGGGTGGTCGCGCCAGCTTGAAGAACACTGCTGGCCGGTCATCCGCACCGTCGCGGGAATGCTCCTGAACGGCTGCACCGACGTGGACGCGATTACTGGGGCCGTGCGCGGCTGAAGACTTCTGCGGTCCCGCTGCGGTCCCAGACCCCTGACCGGTAGTGGCACCGCAGGTCAGGGGTTAGCTGGTTTATACGTCGTAGTAGAGGGCGAACTCGCCCGGGGTCGGCCGGAGGTTGAGCGGCGCAATCTCGTAGTCGCGCTTGTAGTTGATCCATGTCTCGATCAGGTCGGGCGTGAACACGCCTCCCTCGGTGAGGTATTCGCTGTCTTCCTCCAGACGGTCGATCACCGCGGACAGCTGGGTCGGGGCCTGCACGATTTCCGCGGCCTCTTCGGGCGGCAGCTCGTAGAGGTCCTTGTCGACCGGGGGAGGCGGCTCGATCTTGTTCTTGATGCCGTCCAGCCCGGCCATCAGCATGGCGGAAAACGCCAGGTACGGGTTGCCCGACGAGTCGGGGCAGCGGAACTCCAGCCGCTTGGCCTTCGGGTTGTTGCCGGTGATCGGGATACGCACGCACGCCGAGCGGTTGCGCTGGCTGTAGACCAGGTTGATCGGGGCCTCATAGCCGGGAACCAGGCGCTTGTAGGAATTGACCGTGGGGTTGGTGAAGGCCAGCAACGAGGGCGCGTGGTACAGCAAACCGCCGATGTATTGACGGGCGGTGTCCGACAGCCCGGCGTACCCCTCCTCGTCGTACATCAGCGGAACGCCGTCCTTCCACAGCGACTGGTGGCAGTGCATACCGGAGCCGTTGTCGCCGAACAGCGGCTTGGGCATGAATGTGACGGTCTTGCCCTCCTGCCATGCGGTCTGCTTGACGATGTATTTGTACATCTGATGGTCGTCGGCCGCGTGCAGCAATGTGTTGAACTTGTAGTTGATCTCGGTCTGGCCGCCGCCGCCCACTTCGTGGTGGCCCTTTTCCAGAACGAATCCGGCGTTGGTCAGGTGGGTCAGCATCTTGTCGCGCAGGTCGACGTAGTGGTCGGTGGGGGCTACCGGGAAGTAGCCGCCCTTGGGGCGGACCTTGTAGCCGCGGTTGGGGCTGCCGTCGGACTCGGTATCTTCTCCGGTGTTCCACCACCCGGATGTCGCGTCCACCTTGTAGAACGAGGTGTTGGTGCGCGAGTCGAAGCTCACCTTGTCGAAGATGTAGAACTCGGCTTCTGGGCCGAAGTAGGCGGCGTCGGCGATGCCGGAGCTGATCAGGTAGTTCTCGGCCTTGCGGGCGACGTTGCGCGGGTCGCGCGAGTACAACTCGAGGGTGAACGGGTCGTGCACGAAGAAGTTGACGTTCAGCGTTTTGGCGGCACGGAACGGGTCGATGGTCGCGGTTTCCGGATCGGGAAGCAGCAGCATGTCGGACTCGTGGATCGATTGGAACCCGCGAATCGAGGAGCCGTCGAAGGCCAAGCCTTCCTCGAACACGTTCTCGTCGAAGACGTAAATCGGAATTGTGAAGTGCTGCATGGTGCCTGGCAGGTCACAGAAACGGACGTCGACATACTCAATGTTCTCGTCCTTGACGAGTTTGAAGATATCGTCGGGCGTGTTTTCGGACACAGAATGCTCCTTTGCTTGGTTATTCGCGGGCCGGACGGCGAACCCCAGCCCGCCATGATCCTGTTGACCGTACGCGGCGCCCTGCAATTCATGCACGCCAAGATGGTGCAGTCATACTGGGTGGCGCCAGCGGCACCTCATGCCGACCCCCGCATCCGGGCCAACATCACTGAGAACTCACGCTCGCCACGGCACCACAGCGCCCGGCAGACCTCGATCGGCGCCAGCGGGCACATGCCAGCAGGGCCAGCTCCAGCAGGCATGGCGGCGGGTCACCGAAGTGTACCCGCGGTTCTTCGCGCACTGGGCCTGAACCACACCGTCCCCGCCGTCTGGTGATCAAGATGACAAGAGCCGTATGAACCGAGAGGTTCACGTACGGATCTGTGGGAGCCGGAGGGTGCGACTCCCTCCGGCGACCCGACCACCTGCTCTCCGATGAACAGGCCGTGTTCACCGATCTCGGTGCCGATCACTTCACCCGCCACGTCAACTCAGAAACCAAGAAACGCAACCACACCCGCCAGCTGGAGGCTCTCGGCTACACCGTCAGCCTCACCCCAGCGGCGTAAACCCGATACCGGAGGCACCATTATTTTCGGACCAGATCGGCGTGGGCCCGGACGTATTCGAGGCGCTGCGCAGGTACGCAATCGCCGAAAACATACCGCTACCCCTGGTCGCCCCGGTGCACGGCGACGCTCTGCGATTGCTGCTCGACCCGGAGCAGGCGATCGTCATCCGGGCGGAGCATGCGGTGCCGTGGTTGGACAATCTCGAACCATTCCTGAACCAGGAGGTGACCGTGCAAACGCTGCGCGAGTGGCGATCCGACCGCCGCGGCTGGATCATCGTGGCAACCCACGGGGGCATGAGCCTTGATCCGCGGATCGCGTGGAGTGCGGAGCGGAAGCGGTTCGCGGTGATCCGGCTGGCAAGCAGCTTCCCGATGACCGGCAGAATCAGCAGCTTCTGTAGGCGCGTCGGCCAATAGGCGTTGAACTCGATGCCGAAGTTCAATGCGACAAGGCTGGAAATGGTGAACCCGAGCTCACCAGCCAGTACTCGGTCGATGAGCTCCTGACCGACGATGCCCCCGTAGTCATGCACGACCAGGCGCACTGAGTCCAAGTGAAGGTGGGCCGCCAGATCCTCGACTACGTCCGCTGATTCCTCAACGGAGTACAGGGGTTTGGTTTGTCAGAGGCGCCGTAACCAAGGAAGTCCAGCGTGATTACGTCGTGGTCCCGGGCTAGGTCATTGGCAACTTCGGCGTAGTCGTAAGACCAGGTGGGAAATCCGTGCAGCATCAGCACTGTGGGTTCTTGCCCACGCCGCCGGAAGGCAATGCGATGTCCCCGGCGGCTGATCAGGGTTTCGCATTGGTCGATCCATTCCTGCGCCCCGGGAGCGCCGCTCATCGGCGGGCCCACTCTTCAGCTAGCAGCCGGTAAGAGTGCACCCGGTCTTGGTGGTCGTGTGTGATCGTCGTAATGATCAGCTCGTCGGCCTCGGTGGCATCGCGCAACCGCTCGAGCTGGTCTGCTACCTGGACTGCAGATCCGACGAACTGGGTCTCAACTCGATCCGCGACAAGTCCGCGCTCGGCGTCGGTCCAGGTGTGGCCGCGCGCTTCGTCTGGGGTGGGAAACGGGATCGCACCTTCCGCGGTGCGGATGCTGCGGACCCAGAGCCCGTAACCTGCAGCCAGCTCACGAGCGGTCGCCTCGTCCTCGACGACGTCAGCCGAGACCGCGACGTAGGCCCGGTCAAGCTCGACTGACGGTATGAACGCGGCCCGGTAACCGTCGACCGCCTCAAGGGCCGTAGCCGGGGCGACGTGGTAGTTGGCAGCGAACCGCAAACCCCTGCTGCCGGCGACGGCTGCGCTCTCCCCGCCGCTGCTGCCCAGAATCCAGATCTGCAGGTCGGCGCCTCCGCCGGGCACGACATGGGCCTCCACACCGTCGGCCGAACGATAGGTGTCGGCGATCAGCGCAAGAATGTCCTCAACCTGCTTTGTGTAGTTCGGCGGTTCGGCGCCGGCCTGCTGCAGCAATGCCTTCTGCAACGCGAAGCGCGGTGATTTCAAAAGTGGCCTCGGATCGAACTCGCCGGGATCAACAATCCATTGGGTGTGCGTCCGTCGATCAGTGTCCGCGAGGTCGGGGCGGCCGGTGCCGATGGTGCCCGGTCAGCCGGCTTGCCGCCGGAACGCCCAAGCCGAGATCGAATCGGCCGGGGTGGAGCGCATCCAGCAGGCCGAACTCCTCCACTGTCGACAGGCGGTGCGATGCCCCATCTGCACTGCGCCTGAACCGAGCCTGATCGTCGAGGTTTCAGCAGCGGTCAGAGCCAGCAGCACGGCGGGTGAGGTGCCACCAACCCCGGGATTGAGATGGTGTGTTCGGCGAACCAGTAGCGGGTATAGCCCAGAGCCTCGGCGTGCCGGGCGAGATCGATGCTGTTGCGTAAGGCTTGCGTCGCGGTCGAGCCCGACGAGATCGGGACCAGGTCAAGCACCGCTAACGGAGTCGTCATGCAAGTCCATCACGGAGTGGCGAGCGCGCTGCCTGACAGCGGCGTACCGGGCAAAACTTCACGAAGCCATCCCGGTGGGGCACCGGAATCGGCGGATTGCCGCGGTGCCCGCAGTGGCGCCAGGCTCAGGTGCTCGCGCAGCATGGTGCCCATGTAGTCGACGCGTAACACGCCGCGCTCCTGGAACAGCGGCACGACCCGGTCGACGAATGGATCGAGCCCGCCAGGTGTGATGTGCGGAACCAGGATGAATCCGTCGCTGGCATCGGCCTGCACGAAGTCGTTGATCGTTGTGGCGACGGTGTGCGGTGATCCGATGAAGGATTGGCGTCCGGTCACCTCGACGATCAGTTCGCGAGTAGTCAGATTCTCCGCCTCGGCTTTCGCCCGCCAGTCGTTGGCGATCGCGATCGGGTCCCAGTACATGCGGACGCTGGCCCGGCCGCGCGAGATGGTGTTGTCCCCCACAACGGGGTCCACGCTGGGCAGCGGCCCGTCCTGGTCGTGATCGGATAGGTCTCGGTTCCAGAGTTGTTCGAGAAACTTGATCGCTGTCTGTGGGGACACCTGCGCGAGCCGTACCTCGTGGGCAATTTCGTCGGCCTCGGCGTCGGTGTCGCCGATCACGAATGTCGCGGCGGGCAGGATGAGCAACTCGTCGCGGCGGCGCCCATAGCGGGCGAGACGGCCCTTGACGTCGGCGTAAAACGCTTGCCCGGCCTCCAAGGTGCTGTGTCTGGAGAAGATCGCGTCCGCAGCAGAGGCGGCGAAGTCGCGACCCTCGTCGGAGTCGCCGGCCTGGAAGATCACCGGTCGACCCTGCGGGCTTCTCGGAACGTTGAACCGCCCGTGGATGTCGAAATGCGCATCCTTGTGCACGAATGCCCCGGCGTTTGGATCGGACAGAAAGACGCCAGTCGTCTTGTCCGCCACGATCTCGTCGCCGCGCCAGGAGTCGAAGAGCTCCTGCGCCGTCTGCAGGAATGTCTTTGCCCGCTCGTAGCGCTGGTCCTCCGCCAGGAATCCACCGCCGCGAAAGTTCTCTCCGGTGAACGCATCCCAGGAGGTCACGACATTCCAGGCGGCCCGGCCGCCGGAGAGATGGTCCAAAGACGCGAACTGGCGCGCTACCTCGTAGGGCTCATTGAAGGTGGAGTTGATCGTGCCGGTCAGCCCGAGTCGCTCGGTGACTGCCGCCAGTGCGGCCAGCACGGTGAAGGTGTCGGGACGGCCGACCACATCGAGGTCGTAGATGTGGCCGTTTTGCTCGCGAAGCCGCAGCCCTTCGGCGAGGAACAGGAAGTCGAACTTGCCCCGCTCGGCCGTCTGGGCAAATTGCGCGAACGA
>DASPOT010000242.1:0-6122 GCA_035625875.1 Mycobacterium sp.
CGTCGCCAAGCTCGAGGCCCAGGGATACACCGTCACCCTCGAACCCGCCGCCTGACCCTCGAAACACACACCGTCACAAACTGACCCGGCTCCGCTGCGCTACGCCGGGCGCCTTCGGCTGCTGTGGTCACGACGATTCACTTACCAGTCGCCGAATCGATGTAGTTGCCGAATTCGGTTGCGGCGAAGCCGTGGAACTTGTCGGCCTCGGCGTAGCGGCTGGGGCGCAGGTACATGGATAGGTCGTATTCGGTCACCGGCGCCGGGTCGGTCTGGCCCACGATCGTCGCGGCGTAGTCGACCGTCAGGTTGCCCACCGGAGCGGCGAGTTTATGGATGCGGTTGCCGTGCACACCGCTGATCTCTAAGGGCTGGATGGGTTTTCCGTCCAAGACGAAGGACAACGACGGCGCGACAGCAATCTGAAACTCCAGCGTCGTGGGCGCGGTGATTTCGACTTCGAGCTCGGCGCCCACTTCTCGCTTCATAGCGCCGATGATGCGCCAGTCGTTCCGGTTTCGCGAGCCTTGCAACGGCGCCGGGTCGGCCAAGCCCTGGGTTCATCGACGCCAACGAGCACACGGCAGTCTGCATCGGGTACTCATATTTGGGACCACACGTTGTGCGCAATGGCGAACGATCTGCGCGTCTGTGAACGTCTTGGCCGCGCCAAGAACCGCCGCCATACCCGCCGACCAGGGAGAACGTCTTACCGCAATTTGGGGTCAAGTGGTCGCGGTTGAGGGGCCCATCACGCTCGATAGCAGGTTCGCCACTAGATCGCGGTGACTCCGACCGCCTGAGGACCTTTGCGTCCCTGTTCGACCTCGAATTGGACACGCTGGTTCTCTTGGAGCGAACGATGTCCGCTTCCACGGATCTCGGAGTAGTGGACGAACAGATCTTTTCCACCACCGTCAGGAGTGATAAAGCCAAAGCCCTTATCACTGTTGAACCATTTGACGGTTCCTTGTGCCATATTTCTTAACTTTCTCATAGGGTGGATGTAGAAACATCCAGTCACAGTCTATTCCCAGAGTCTCGCTTCCGTCTCGCTTCTGAGAACCGAGACAGAGACACCGCCCTCGCCCGGCGGCGGTGTGGTCATTCCCGCAGGTGGCGGCGTCTCGAATCTGATCCGAAAACCAGGTGATTTGGGCGCGTGGGGGCTGCATGCGGGGTGAAGCCCCACACGCAGGAATCACGTTGACGTGCTGTTGTGTTGGTTTAGGCGGCTCGTTCGGTGGGTTCGATGGTGACGCGGAATCCGAGTGCTTCGATCTGGTGGGCCAGGCGGCGGGCGTGGGCTTCGGGGCGGCGACGCACGAACCAGTCCGCCCCGAGGTCCTGGTAGGCGACGTGACGGTCGAGCACGTGGTAGGCGGCGACGAGGATCGAGTGTTCGACGGCCTTGCGTGCCTTGGGATGACCGCGTCGTCCGCGGAGCCGCTGGAACTGGGCGCCCAGGTAGGTGCCCTTGGAGCGCCCGGCGGCTTCGGCGCATTGGGCCAAGGTGGCGGCAAGCCACTTGGAGCCCGGGCGCGACCTGCCGCCGGGCGACCCACGCACAGTTTTCACCCGCTGTGTGCGGCCCCACCAGGGGCCGGCGTGACTAACCGGAAAATACCCAAGGTGAGTTGGGCAGCCGACTGTACCCGGCCGAACTGCCGAGCCGGGTGACGGTGGGCCGGACGCTATCCCGTGCTCGACCAGCAGCGGGTCGATCAGATCGGCGGCCAAAACGATTTCCCGTTGCAGGCCGCCGGCACCGACGAGCCCCAATTGGTGTCCGACCTCAACAATTACCTGGCTGTCACTTACCACCTGTTCTACCCGGCCATGGAACCTTCCCCCGCCGGGCCAGCCGATCCAGACGAACGTTACCGCGAGGGCCAGTGGGAAGCGGTAACCATTTTCTTGAAGGGCAACCCCGACTTCGCCACCACCGACAGCGATGGCCGCCCCGACTTCCCATGCACCATCGGCCGGTCGCCCGGACCATTCGCCGGCTTTCCCGGATTAACCCCTCGGTTTCTGGCTTACAGCGCCGGCTACAGCCTCGGCGACGACAACTTCAACCCGCTCAGCGCCAGCGTCCAACCGTGGCCCGACGCGACGACCACCACCAAAGCCGTCGTTTTCGCCGACACTCACCCGTTTGTCTACGTCACCGCCGGCACCCACAAAAACCTCTACGGCATCGACGCCGTCGTCACTCCAGGCACCTCGCAGCCCAACACGGCCTTGAACACCACCGGGGGCGTGGTCATGGGGGCAGCCGGTTCGCTTGCCGGTGTTTGCATCTCGATCGCGATAGCGGGCTTGCCGACCGCGCCGCTCCCACCGACGTTGGCGGCCATCCTCGCCGCATGCGCGGTGTGCCTGATAGTGAGCGGCATAATCTTCTTCATCGGGCTGCTCTTGTTCCTCCTGTCCTTCCTGTTTCCACAGACCACCCCGCAGACCGAAGCTCCCCAATCCAGCCAGCCGGGAACCGATGTTGCCCGCGATGACGGGCCCGCTACCGTGCCGACGAGCCTGGGTGGTTCGGTGTCGTAGTCCAGCGCGTCGTCGTTGGTCACCCCAACCCTGAGGTTGATCAGCAACTACACGTTCGACCCAACCCCCCGGTCACCACCTACCCACTGCCGACATCCGGGGCGGTGGAGATGCCCAGTTGGTGGGAGTTCCCTGGGCGGTGGGGAATCCGGGTCACCCCAACGGCGTCAGGCAGCTGGGACAGCGGCAGCCGGCGCACGGATCCGTTCGGCCGCTCCCGGGCCTACTGGAACACCTACCAGTTGGTGCAATATGTCGCCAGCAGTGGCGGCGCTGTCACGCTCTGATATTCATCGCCGCTCAAAGAGCGCTACGCCCGTGATTTGAGCGGTAGGGGAAATGTGTGTTTGCGTAATGCGTGGTGTGTTTGGCGACATGTGTGGCCTATGACGTTGGGGCGCTGGACAACTCGCGGTGTGCGCGGTGTGCGCTACGGCAGCGCCGGGGCTGTGCCCGCGAAAGCGGGCACACCGCAACGGGATAGGAGAGGTGAACAGTGCGCGGCGTCGGGTATGACCGTTGTCGCCGGGGCTCGCCCAATCATGCTGCGGTGCAAGGACGGTGGTCGGCACCGCCGTAAGTGCCAATACATGCTGAACCTCGCAGGCTTCACCCAGTGGACCTCCGGCTGTTCGCAGCTTTGGTCGGTCGTCGTCCGTGACCGGCTCGTCATTGGGCGGGAGTTCGGCGTTCGACCGTTTCTCAGACAATCCCGGTTAAAAGGCCGAGGCAGGAACCACAATGGGGTCGAAGGGCACAAGCGTGTTGACTGACACATGTGGCCACGTAAGGGACCCCACCCGCCCAAAAACCAAGAACACCGCCTGCGAGTACTGAATTTGTGTCGAGCTCACAGTAATCGTCCGCGGCTGTGTGATGTTGATGGGCGGTTTGACTTGGAAGCGGGGTGCGGGCAGGCCGGGAAGGGGGGGTTCGGCCGCGATGATCACCGTCTCGCCAGCAGATAACGGCGGGACCACAATCTTGGACTCCACGGTTTCGATCCAAAACGTTGCTTGCATGCTAAGTGCCTGCGCGTTTGGTCCCGGTCCCGGTGGCGGCGCGCTGATCAGTCCCTCTTGCTGCTCGTGCGCAATGGTCAGCGCCGAGGGGTCGGCGAGTAAGAAGGCGATGTTGTCCGCACCGCCCCCGAACAGGGGGGTAGCCGGGTTTGTGCTGATGGAGATCGTGGTGGTCGATACGATCGTTTGCGGCGTATTTGGTCCGGATTGCTTCGCAACCACGTCGCGCAGCAACGTGTTCGGATCGTCGAGCAACTGCTGAGTGATGGTTCCAGCGGCGATGAAGCTCGTCAGATCCTGAGGTATGCGCGCGGTCCCGCCGGTCGTGGCTGTCTGGCTGGGAAAGGTTATCAGATCGGACGGCGAACCCGTCTTGAACGGGGTGATGCTCACCGCCGGAATAGTCGGCGGTCCGCTGGCGGAACTAAAGGTTCCCTGCGCGTTAATGGTGGTGCCGTGTGGGATCGACGCCATCCGCACCAACGTCTGCTGCGGTGGCCCCGCAACACCCGGAGGTAGACCCGGCTCGGCCGGGTCTGTGGTCGTCGGTACGATCACCCACAGTCCCGGCTCGAAATGAATGCCGACCGGGTTATTTGGAGCGTTGGTTATATCGTTGATCACCTGAAGGTAAGGCACCCCGTTGAGGAAGATGTCGCCCTGCACCTCGCCGCGGTTGGGCACCCCAACAGAATTGCCCGCTAGACTCGTAGAGAAAGACAAGGTTTCGGAAGTGAGGTTGAGTTCCAGAACATTGTCGGAGTCCTGAAGTTGGGGTGGAAACGGTGGCGACGGGAAGGTGGGCGTCGCAGGATTCTGCGGCCGGAAGATGGTGTTGAAGCCGTTACCGATGAACGTTCCGGTGAAGTTCTCGAGCGGGCCCAGCGGCGGTGGCGCGATGCCTACGAACAGGTGCTCGCCCGGACGGGTGGGCACCGCTCCGAATTCGAAGCCTTTCGGTCGAAGAACATCGGGTTCTAACTGGTCGTCGGTTGTGGTCGTGGGCTGTTCGGGTGGCGTTGTCATTGTGGGCTCCATGGGGTCGAATGCGTCGAATGGTCATGCTCTCATCAGCGATCGGTATTGTTCGTCGTTCGATCGTTGCAGTCGGCGCCGCCGCGAAAGCATGCGTAGCGCAATACGCGTGTTCAATTGTTGTGATGGTTAGCGCACTGCCTGCGCCACGCCCTGTTCGACTGCACACCGCACGGGCTCTTCGGGCAAGCTCCCGGTCCGCTGAGCGGACCGGGAGCCGGCCACATGTGCGGGTGCGCGAACCAGCGGTCGGAGCGCGCGGGTTCGTCAGGCAATACTTGCTGCCGCCCTGCACGAGCTGATCGTCAACGGGCCGACCCGTATTTCGGTGGGGCGGGTCCGGCGCGCACCGGCTGCGTCGAATGCGGCTCCTGCATGACGGGCTGCCGCTACGGCGCCAAGAACACGTTGTTGAAGAACTACCTAGGGCTCGCGGAATCGGGGGGCGCACAGGTGATTCCGATGACCACCGTGACCGGATTCGAGCAGCGGTCCGACGGGGTGTGGAAAGTGCGAACTGTCCGCACCGGCCGCTGGCTGCGCAAAAAGAAGCGCGCGTTCACCGCTACCCACGTGGTGCTGGCCGCCGGCACCTGGGGAACTCAGCATCTGCTGTTCAAGATGCGCGAAAAAGGGCACGTTGCCGAGACTGTCCAATCGCCTGGGTGTGTTGACCCGGACCAACTCCGAATCGATCGTTGGAGCCGGCCGGTTGGAGGTCAAACCGGACCTGGACTTGACTCACGGGGTGGCCATCACGTCGTCGATCCACCCCACGTCAGACACCCACATCGAACCCTGCCGCTATGGCAAGGGCTCCAACTTCATGGGGCTGCCGCAGAGTCCTTGTCAACTTGTTTGGGGTGCAATGGGAATGGCGCGCTGGGAGGTTCGGGTGTGGTCGAGGTGCGAGGTTCAGGCGGCTTGCGACGACCTGGTGATGTCGTTCCAGGTGGCGAAGCGGTCGGCCATCTCGGTGCGATAGTCATCGGCGGTGAGCCGATGGCGGCGGGGCTGGAAATGCGGGGAGATCATGCTGAACAGCGCCAGGAACCGTTGGGCTGCGCCGGGGGTGCGGAAGCGTTTCATGGCCCGTAACCGCCACACCGACTAGGGTGTGATCGTCGATCGTCGGCGTACCGCACCCATGACCAGGGGAACCGGGGCGGGTGTAAGAGCTTCTCCGACAACGTGTCTCGGTTCTAGAGATTTGGGAGTGATCAGTTCCTAATCGGATGGGTGGGTTCGCCCGTGGGGGCTCGTAGCGGCACGGGTCTGCGCCTGCTTCTCTTTCCGCCTTATCCCAGCACCACCGTGGCTCCGCGCCCGGGCACGTGGGTGATCCCGCGCCGTCGCACCGGCTCAGGTCGCTCGTCGGTGGGCCGCACCTTGCAGCTATCGAACAACGTGGCGAGCACGATGCGCATCTCGTATTCGGCGAACGCCGCGCCCAGGCAACGCCGGACGCCACCGCCGAACGGAATCCAGGTGTAGGTCCCGGCGTGC
>DASPOT010000243.1:0-2714 GCA_035625875.1 Mycobacterium sp.
CTTCAACGTTCGCAAGAGCTGTTGACCGCGTGCGTCTTTCACCGCTCGCGGGTTGAGTTCGACGACCTCCAGACCGGCCGCTCGCAGCCGTGCGACGAGGGTGCGGTGATAGTGGCCCGCCGCCTCGACGCCGATCCGGACAATGAGCGCGTCGCGCTCGACCTGCGCGCGAATGACCGCCGCGGACAGCACCGCGAAGCCGGCTTCGGTCAGCGCGAACTCGAATGGGGCCGACGATGATCTCGCCATAGTGATCGGCGACCAGAGCCACCGCGGTGGCCTTGCCTACGTCCACCGGTATGGCCAGACAGGGCACTGTCAACTTGAGCAATCCGAGGGTGATTTTCGCTGGTTCGCATCCGCGATTCACCAGGTCGCGTGTGACGTATGAGGCTTATGTGGTTAGCGGAACGTCCACACGACCTCAAGTTGACAGTGCCGTCCGACGGGCAGGTGATCGCATGCCGAACGCTGGTCTGGACTGTGGGCGTCACTGCGAACCCACTGCTCGGCACACTCGGGCTCGACACCGGCCGCGCCGGACGGCTGGTCGTGACGCCTGAGTTGCACACTCCGCAGCGATCGGACGTGTTCGCCGCCGGCGATGCTGCGGCGGTTCCGGACCTGACCAAACCGGAAGGTGCAATCACACCCCCGACCGCGCAACACGCCCAGCGGCAAGGAATTGTACTGGCTCGCAATATCCTTGCGTCGTTGCGCGGTGAACCGCTGCGCGCCTACCGGCACCGCGACCTCGGGCTGGTCGTCGACCTCGGCGGCACTCGCTCGGTGGCTCGCCCCCTGGGCCGCAACCTCACCGGGTTGCCCGCGCAACTGGTCACTCGCGGCTACCACCTCGCGGCCCTGCCCTCCCTGCGCACCCGCGCCAAGGCCGGCGCCGAGTGGCTGATTCATGCCGGCCTCGGCGAGGACTTCGTGCGGGTCGGCCTACTCGACACGGCGCCTACCGGCCTCGGTGAGCGGGTCGGCTACCTGTCCGCTGACCAGGCCCGGACGATCGCGGCCAGCCTGCCACCCACCTGAGCACGGCAGGTTCTCGGATCAACGTGGCCGCAACAGCCGCCCGCATCCCGGCCACGTGTCGGAGCTACCCGACTCGGTCGGCCATGATTCGCGGGTCACCAGCTGACACCCCGAGGCATTCTTGTGCGGATGAAGACCAGCCCGGCGCGGGGCTGGACGATCAGGGGTGCGCCTCCTGGCCCATACGGGCGAGCAGCGCGGCTGCGTCATCCGCTCTCAGTGTGGTGTCAAGCACCGGCAGTAGCACTTCTTCCTCTTTGCGGAAGTGCAGTAAGAGGATGGCGGACAGACCCACGAGCTGGTGGGTGAGGTCGCGGGCCACGGCGGGGTCGGGCCATCGGGCCGCTACGGTGGCCGCCGTGTCGGCTAGGCGGTCGATGCGGGAGACGATCTCGGCGTGATCGGCGCGCATGGTGGCCGTGGCTCCAGGGGCGGCCATCGCCTCCTCGACGGCTGGGTATAGCACTTGTTCCTCAGCCTTGGCGTGCGGCACCAGGTGCCCGCGCAGGAATCCGACGATCTCGCCCAGCATGTGGGCGGCCTCGTCGGCATTCCAGCGGTCGACCTCGTCGGCGATTGTCTCCAGCCCGCGCAGGTGGGGCAGCAGATCGCGGTGCTCGGCGCGCAGTGGCTCGGTCGGAAGGTTGGGTTCGGTCATCCTGTTCTCCTAGGGTGCGAAACGGCTTATCTGGGGGTTGATCAAGCTGTGTACGACTGTTCCCGATTAGGAAAGGGCGGAGCGATTTGACCTAATAGGGAACAGTCTGGTCATACTGTGTTCCCATTACGGCTTGACCCGGAGGCCCGGGTGGACGATGTCGTTGGAGTGGCTGAGACCCTCCTTTCTGGTCCCTGCATCGAATCTCCCCGATACCCGAAACGACCCTTAAGCGCCATGGTGGCGGGGTCACCGACCGCCGGCAGGTGGGAATTCATCGCTGATGGGCCAGCCGCGAGTTTCCAGGTATTTCTCGACGCGTTCGACCTCATCGGGTGAGGGCATCTGGTCGGTGATCTTGGTGATCGTGACTCGGATATCGGTTGCCTCGACGGGTAAGTCGCCACGCTCAACCAGCTCCGTGGCGATCTGCACGACCTCTTCATCGGACAGCCGCCGGATCGGACAGCCGCCGGCGCAGGAGTGCTAACAACGCAAAGGTATCGGTAGCCGGCACGCCCTGCGGATAGCCGCCCCGCAGGAAACTCACGATCTTCTCGATGACGTCGGAAACAGACATCGGCACCCCTGCCCAACCGCTCCCGCCGGCACCGAGCGCGAAGTGGTACCGGCCACGGCCCAGCCAACCACACCATGACGGCCGCCTGCACCTGTTCACAGCGACCGCGGTGTCGCAGTGTTGACGGAGGTCAAACATCGGGCGGCCGCCTAGAGTCGACCCTCATGCGGAACCGTGTTCCATCAGCAGCTTGACGCCCTGACGACCGCCATCGCCGAAATGTGTGCCCTGGCCGGCCGGGCGATGCAGGGTGCCACCCAGGCGCTGCTGCAGGCTGATGTGGTGCTCGCCGACGGCTTCATCGGTGAACACGACAAGATCATGCTCAACGCCGCTCGCGCCGAACAGGACGCCTTCACTCTGCTGCTCTGCAGGCCCCGGTGGCTGGCGACCTACGCGCCGTCGTCGCCGCCCTGAAAAACGTCGCCGACG
>DASPOT010000244.1:0-19878 GCA_035625875.1 Mycobacterium sp.
GAACTGTTCTACAATCACCGACGAATTCATTCCGCACTCGGCTACCGGACACCACACGAAGTCCGCATCGAGTACCTGAATTCACAGCTCGCCGCGTAAATGGATGCGAAATCCGCAGTCCGGAAAACGCGGGGCAGCCCATCAGAAGGTTGGCGCGGGCGTTGTCGCCGTTGACGGTCATCACGTGCTGATGTTTGTGTTCCCATCCCAGCCAGTTGAAGTTGGGTGGTCGTTGTAGGGGTGGCCAGTTGACGTTGATGGAGGTGATGTCTCCGAGCAGGGGGTCAGGACCGCAACAAGCTGGGGTAATTCATTGGTGATGCG
Organism: Mycobacterium sp.; assembly: GCA_035625875.1. Lineage (GTDB taxonomy): Bacteria > Actinomycetota > Actinomycetes > Mycobacteriales > Mycobacteriaceae > Mycobacterium. The sequence goes on from DASPOT010000244.1 coordinate 325, forward strand.
GTCTGCGCGTGGCCACCAGGCGCCGTCGATGTCGTGGCCTAGCGTGCGGGCAACGCAGAGCCGTACGGGAGCTGGCCTGCGACTGGATGGATCATTGGAGGTGCCGCTGCCGGTACCCGGCGCTCCCGATGATCAGGACACTCTGCCAGTTGTGTGCGAAAAGTCGGCGTGGTTGCGCCGCGGCGAGGGCTGCTCGATGCACGGGTTGTTCCTCCACGGTCGACATCGACCGCCCCACGGGCGTGGGACGACGGAGGAATCACATTGCCCCGGGGAGTCGTCCGCGCCGATAGCGGTGGACCACCGCTGACAACGAAACGGCTCACGTCTGACGTTACGCCACCGGCGGCGTTTCGGCGGCTCCATTGGGGCCCGGTCAGGTGACGAGCGCCAGTGCATAGGCGCGGCGCAGCTTTCCCGACGGTGTTTTGGGGATCACACCCGGAGCTAACACCACCACATTGCGCGGCCGTGCAGCAACTTCGGTAACAACCTCGTGGGCCACCTCATGTTTGATCCGCCGCACCTGTGCGGGGTCGTCGACGCTGTTTGATTCCACGGCCACCGCAAACGATTCCCGGGAGTGGCCGGCGTCGAGTCGCACGGCCGCCACACAACCTGCACGCACACCGGCGACCCGCCCGGCAGCGCGTTCCACATCGGTGGGGTAGATACTTCGCCCGGCCATGATGATCACGTCCTTGGCCCGACCGCAGACCACTATGTGGCCTTGTCCGGTGAGATATCCCAGGTCGCCGGTGTTGAACCAGCCCTGCTCATCCTGGGCGGCCACGAAACCACCCACCGTGACATAACCCGTCGTCACGGCATCCCCGCGCACCTCGATAAGCCCCACACCCCGGGTCGGTTGAACGACGCCGTCTTCGTCGACGATGCGGGCCTGCACGCCGTTTAATAGCGGCCCTAATGAGGCCAGCCGACGGGTGTTACCCGTGGTGGCGGGCACCGCCCGGCGCAGCACCGACAGTATGTCGGCGTCCACCTCATCGACCACCAGCCCGCTGCCGCATTCCGAAAACGACACTGCCACTGTGGTTTCGGCCATCCCGAACGCGGGCAGGATCGCCTCGGGACGCAACCCGAACGGTGCTCCAGCCTCGCAGAAGTCCTCCACGTCAGCCGGTTCGACCTGTTCTGAACCCGACAGCGCCCACCGCAACGACGACAGATCCAAGTCACCGGGCCGGGCGTGCCGGCGCAACCGCTTGGCCAACAACGCGTAGGCAAAGTTCGGCGCCGCGGTCATCGTGCCCCGGTACTTATCAATCAACCTGGCCCACAACAAGATATCGCCCAAGAAATCCATCGGCGTGATCTTGACCAACTCAGCGCCGAACAACATCGGCACCGTCAAAAAACCCGTCATGCCCATGTCATGGAACAATGGCAACCAGCTCACGATCACATCGGTGTCCAGGTCGTACTGGGCGCCGACAAACATCGCCTCGCCGTTGGCAATCACATTGGCGTGGGTGATTGCCACCGCTTTCGGAGATCCGGTCGAGCCCGACGTCAACTGCAGCAACGCAAGATCGTCCTCATCACTAACCACCGCATCGATCGGCGCGGCGCTCAGCAGCTCGGCGATCGTCACCACTGTGACCCCGTGGTCGGCCAGCACCGTTACCACCGCCATGAACGGGTCCGAGACGATCACCACCTTCGCCTCGATCATCGCGATGACCGCCAACGTGTCGTGCGCCCAGACCTGCAGATCGGTGCGTGGCGTTGGCTGGTGCAGCATCGTCAAACACGCGCCCTGCAGCCACAGCGCCTGCGCGGTGGGCGCGATCTCCACCGGGGCCCCGGCCAACACCCCCACCCGATCACCCGGGCCGACCCCCAGCACGGCCAAACCGCCCGCCACCCGCCGAGCCCGCTGGTGAACCTCACCCCAGCTACACCGAAGCGGCGCAGCAGGCTCACCGGTCACCAGGCCCCGGGCACTCGACTCCGCACTGTTGAGCATCGCCTCGACAAACCTGCTCACCTACACCTCCCACACATCCAGGTCTGGCCACAGACCAGGTTTAGCCATCTCGGGACATATGAGGTGACGAGGTGAGACTACCGGGCCGCGCCACCGGCAACGGGTATTTCAATCGGCGGTGCGATCTTTGGCCCGCAGTGCACGGGGGGCGCGGGTGCGGTACGAATCTCCGGTGAGAGTCAGGACTTCGGCGTGGTGCACCAGCCGGTCGATCATGGCAGCGGCCACGTCGTCGTCGGCAAAGGTCTGTCCCCAGCGTCCGAATGGGAGGTTGCTGGTGACCATGATGGAACCTTGCTCATACCTGGAGGCAATTAGCTGGAAGAACAGGTGGGCGGCGTCCTGGTCGAACGGAATGTAGCCGACCTCGTCGATGATGATGAGCTTGTAGCGGCGGATCTTCTCCAGCTCGGCCTCGAGCCGGTTGCCGCGGTGGGCGCCGGTTAGGCGGGTGATCCAGTTGCTGGCGGTATCGAACAATGCCGAATGCCCGGCATGGGCGGCTTTGACTCCTAACCCGATCGCCAGGTGGGTTTTGCCGATCCCGGTCAGTGACCGCGCTAAACGTCTGAGCCTTCGTGCATGACTGCGCGAGCGGCCACCAAAGGCCGCGAAAACGGCCCTGAGAGCGCCGTAGAGCGCCGAGTCCACACCGGAGGGGGCTCGGCCCGGTGCGGCGTTTTCTGTGGGCGCTGATGAGCGCGATCCGTGGGTCGTCGTCTTTCGCGCTGCGCCGCTGCGACAGTTGCTCGTCCAGCTCGGTTCGTGGAAGTTCCGGCGCCACACCAGATTTTGCTGCCGCCTCTGGGGTGCAACCGGTCTCGACCTCAATGAGACGTAGCTCATTGCTTATCGCCCTGATCTCGACAAGCGCTGGGTGGCAACGCAATTGCTTGTGGGAGCCTTCGACCATGAACCCATCCCGCGCCAGCTGGTCGAGCGCGGCCGCCAGAACATCCTGTAGCTGGCAATATCTGGTAACTATTTTGAGATTTCGCGAGGCGTTTATCGGACGTTTCAGACGATCGTGTATCGCACCGATCTGATCACCGACAGCGAAGTGCTGGCGGCGGTGGATGTAGAGCTGGCCGTCAAAGTGCCGCGCTGGCCGTCGATGACCCAGGGCCGGCTGGCCGGGCAGGTCGACAGGATCGTGGGTAAGGCCGACGCGGATGCGGTGCGGCGGCACAAGGAGCGCCAGGCCGAGCGGGAGATCTGGATCGGGGATCTCGAAGGCGGCATCTCTGAGATCCATGGCAGCCTGTTCACCACGGACGCGCATGCTCTCGAGAAGCGATTGAATGCGCTGTCGGCCACGGTCTGTGAGCACGATCCCGCCCCCTGAGCAGCGCCGCGCCGACGCCCCGGGCGCGCTGGCGGCGGCGGCTGATCGGCTGGGCTGCCGCTAACGCTTGCGTGGCCCACTGGGCCAAGTGCTTGAGCGACGTCGGGCCGGCCCCACCCGAGACCGACGCCGATCCGCCGCAGTTCTGGCCCTAAGTCGCAAACCGGCTCGCCGCAGCGGAATTCGATCTCGCGCTGGAACCCGAACTGCGCGTCGACCGAGTCGGTGCCCGTCGGGAACAAAGCCGCCCGCAGCAAGGCGGTCAGGCATCTTTGTTCCCCGGCTGTCGTCTTTCACGCCGCAATGAGTTGCCGGGCGCTGTCGACCGATTCCGGGCTGATGTCACCGGCGTTGTCCAGCCGAGCCAGATGACGCCACGAGCGGATCGCGTGGCGGGTGAGCTCCACCATGCGGCTGGCCTTGGTGCCCCCGGTTGCCAGCGCATGGGCGCGCACGGCGTTGCCGGTCACTGATTCCGCCGTCGTCGAGCGGTGAGTATCCGCGAGTGCGGTCGACTGGTATGCAGCCCGCAGCGCATACAGTCCGGCGGCGTTTGGGGACGGGTTGATCGCGCGAGCGGCGGCGCGTGCGGCGCGCTCGGCAGCGTCCCAGGCGGCGATGGGTGGCATATCACCCGAAGCGGCGTCGCGGTGCAACTCGGCAATGTCGACGATCGCTTTGATCGCGCTGATTTTGGCGTATCGAACCACTCCCAAGGTGGGGTTGGTCAGCAGTTCGGCCATCCAGGCGTGCATGACGGTGTGGGGAACATCGGCGGTCCCCACAGTCTGCCAGGCGAGTTCGAGGGCGAGCAGACTGTTTTCTGGTGACAGGTAGCCGTCGGGGCCGGCTAGCAGGTCGTTGCACGACTGGACGAGAACGGCCAGCGGGCGGGCCGAGCCTGCCGGGAAGTCGGTGATCCGCCCATCGCCGTTGATGTAGGAAATCACGTTCATCGCGCACCCTTTGCCTGATCCTGGCTGGTGAGATCCTTTGGCCAACCTCAGCGGATGGGTGATGCGGTCGAGGTCCATTTGGATTGCCCCCCTTTCACTTTTCGTCACCGGGTAAGACGGCCGAGATGTTCTTGCCGTTCACCGTTTTGTCGCGATGCGGTGAAGCAAGGGTGTCCGGCCCGATGCCGCCGCCATCTCTTGCCCCCAGTGTTGTAACCGGTCTGCATGGTTACCATGCTTGCATCCGACCGTGAAACCTGTCAAGGTGGTTACGTGAAGTTCGTTTATGTGAGCGGCCGCACATGCCTTGACTTCGCGGGCACCATGAAAGGGCGACGACGTTCAGCCCCCGAGGAACTCTTGACGCGCCCTCAACTGCTGTCGGACTGGGCACTGCAAGCGGGGCTGCTGGATACCGACATCGAGGTCACCGACGATGACCTAGCGGCCGCGATCGCGCTGCGCGAGGCCATCTACCGAACCGTCACCGCTCGACTCGAGCACCGCCGGCCCACACCCGCCGACGTCGATCTGCTCAACGAGCGGGCACGCCAACGCCAGCTCACGCCGCGATTGCAGCGAACCGGAACCGCCCGCCGCGAGGGCACCGCGTCGCAGCTGCTCGCGAGCCTGGCCGCGGATCTCCTGGACCTCCTTGCCGGACCCGACATCGACCGCGTTAAACGTTGCGCCAACGCGGCCTGCACGCGCCTTTACCTCGACTCGTCGCGAGCGAGAAACCGGCAGTGGTGCGGGATGAGCAAATGCGGCAACCGCGCCAAGGTCGCAGCATTCCGAGCCCGCCAGCGCGCCTCCTCCCGGTCACCAGACGTTGGTATCCAGCTCCGGAGCTCATGACCTGCTCGACTTAGCTCGACAACCCAACAGGTGCCATCTTCGCGGGATCGCCACGTGCAGCTACTTTCCTCGAACTGATGCACCGACCGATTGAGCTCAGCCGTTGCGTATCCAAACGGCGTCGGCAACGTCGTTTGGCAACGCCGCTCGTGGTGTGGCGGTTGCGGGCGTCGCCCGTCGGGAACAAATCAGCGGGCAGCAGGGTTGAGCGCAACAGACTTAACTTTGGAGGATTGATGGCTGAAGCCAGATCATTGCCGGTTTTATTCGTCAGCGACCCAATTGTGCTGCCCGGCATGGTTGTGCCGATTGCGCTGGACGACGCCGCGCGTGCGGCCGTCGACGCCGCCCGCACCAGCGAGTCGGGCAAGCTGCTGATCGCGCCCCGGCTCGAGGACCGTTACCCGTCATACGGGGTGATAGCAGCGATTCTGCAGGTCGGCCGCATCGCCGGCGGTGGCACCGCTGCTGTGGTCCGCGGTGAGCGCCGGGCCCACATCGGGGTGGGGGCCAGCGGGCCGGGTGCGGCGCTGTGGGTCCAGGTCACCGAGGTCACCGAGCCCGAACCGACCGACGGGACCCGGGCACTGGCCGCGGAATACAAGAAACTGCTGCTGGCGATGCTGCAGCGGCGGGAAGCCTGGGAGATCGTCGACATGGTCAACCGGCTCACCGACCCGTCGGCCTTGGCGGACATGGCCGGGTACGCGTCATACCTGAGCGACGTGCAAAAACGGCAGCTGCTGGAGACCGAAGACGTCGCCGAGCGGCTGCGCATGTTAATCGACTGGACCGGTGACCACCTGGCCGAGGTGGAGGTCAACGACAAGATCGCCGAGGATGTGCGGGCCGGCATGGAGAAGCAGCAGAAGGAGTTCCTGCTGCGTCAGCAGTTGGCGGCAATCCGCAAAGAGCTGGGCGAAGGCGAACCCGACGGCTCCGACGACTACCGGGCTCGGGTCGAGGCCGCTGACCTGCCCGAGAAGGTGCGCGAAGCCGCGCTGCGTGAGGTCGGCAAGCTGGAACGCGCCAGCGAGCAAAGTCCCGAAAGCGGCTGGATCCGGACCTGGCTGGACACAGTGCTCGACCTGCCGTGGAACGTCAAAACCGAGGACTCCACCGATCTCAAGGCGGCGCGGGAGATCCTCGACGCCGACCACCACGGGCTCGAGGACGTCAAGGACCGAATCATCGAATACCTGGCGGTGCGGGCGCGCCGTGCACAGCGCGGGTTGCAAGTTGTCGGCGGCCGCGGCTCAGGTGCGGTGATGGCGCTGGCCGGCCCGCCGGGCGTCGGTAAGACGTCGCTGGGCGAGAGCGTCGCCCGCGCACTGGGCCGCAAGTTCGTGCGGGTCGCGCTCGGCGGTGTCCGGGACGAGGCCGAGATCCGGGGGCATCGGCGCACCTACGTCGGTGCGCTGCCCGGCCGCATCGTGCGCGCAATCGGTGAGGCGAAGTCGATGAATCCCGTTGTGCTGCTTGACGAAATCGACAAGGTGGGCTCGGACTACCGCGGCGACCCTTCAGCCGCTTTGCTCGAGGTGCTCGACCCGGCGCAGAACCACACGTTCCGCGACCACTACCTGGACCTCGATCTGGACCTCTCCGACGTGCTATTCCTGGCCACCGCCAACGTCGTCGAGAACATCCCGTCGGCGCTGCTGGACCGCATGGAGCTGGTGCAGATCGACGGCTACACCGAAGATGACAAGGTCGCTATCGCCCGCGACTTCCTGCTGCCCCGGCAACGGGAGCGTGCGGGGCTGACGGCTGAGGAAGTCACCGTCGCCGAGGCGGCGCTGCGCAAGATGGCCGCCGACTACACCCGCGAGCCCGGCGTGCGGCAGTTCGAGCGGCTACTTGCCAAGGCGCTGCGCAAAGTCACCACGAAAATGGCCGACGACGGTTCGCCGGTGACCATCGACGAGCCCGATCTGGTCGGTTACCTAGGCAGGCCGCGGTTCACCCCAGAGTCGGCAGAACGCACCGCGGTGCCCGGCGTGGCGACCGGGCTGGCCGTGACGGGTCTGGGTGGCGACGTGCTCTTCATCGAGGCCAGCTCGAACGAGGGCGAGGTCGGTCTGCAGCTGACCGGTCAGCTTGGTGATGTGATGAAGGAATCCGCGCAGATCGCGCTGTCCTATGTGCGCTCGCACGCTTCGGAGTTGGGCGTCGCCCCGACCACACTGGACCGGCGTATCCACGTGCACGTGCCCGCCGGTGCGGTGCCCAAAGACGGCCCGTCCGCGGGTGTCACCATGGTGACCGCGCTGGTCTCGATGGCCACCGGGCGGCAGGTCCGCTCGGATGTAGGCATGACGGGCGAGGTGACGCTCAATGGCCGTCTGCTGCCCATCGGCGGCGTCAAGCAGAAGCTGCTGGCCGCTCAACGCGCCGGTCTGTCAACGGTTTTCATTCCGCAGCGCAACGAGCCGGATCTCGACGACGTCCCAGCCGAGGTGCTTGACGCAGTGGACGTCAAGCTGATGACCGACGTCGCCGACATCGTCGCGCAGGCGCTGGAACCGGCCGTCGGCGAGGCCGCGGCCGCCTAACCTCCGCGGGGAATGGCGGGATTAGGGCACAGTGCGTCGGCCAGCTGTAGTTGGAAACACGATTTGCCGATTCCCGCTGTGGTGGCGTCGACGATCTTGAATCGGATGCCGACTCTCCAAGGGCCCACCGACCGAGGGGTCACGTGGGAATCGATCCCGTAATGCCTTCAGGAGACGGTCGACTTCATCGATGCGGGCATCCACCTCGGTGCGTGCTGCCGGCGGCCGATGCTCATGGGCGCTCTTCTCGGCCCAGCGGGGGGCCACCGGTCTCACCAGGCTCAGCAATTGGACGATCTCACGCTGAAGGATGCCCTCGAAAAGCCGTGCCTGCGCCGCCTCGGCAGGTGTGACGGGACGCTCCGCAACGTCCGCCGCTGAGCGGATCCGATAAGTGATGGGGGCCTTGGGCAGTGCGTGGGTGCTCCTGCGTCCTGGCGACCGCCCGGCAAGCCGGCTTCCGCCAATTACATCCCCGAACGCCGAGTTGCTCATGATGGTTCCTAGATTGATCGGATTGTTGTAGCAACGGACGCTTTCGATCCGACCACTTGGCACCCACCCAGGGGTAGGAGCGGAAGTCCCGACGCGGAAGGTCGTTCGTCGCCCGGGGTAGGGACGGAAGTCCTGAGGCGCAAAGTCGTTGGTCGCCGCGTCGCCGACATCAGCCGACCGGGCCCTGCGCTGTTACCAGGCGCAGCCGGGAAACGATCGTGCGGCGAGTTCAATCGTCGCTCCGGGGGCCACCGCCCAAGGCGCCATGTGGGAATCGATCCCGCAATGCCTTGAGGAGACGGTCGACTTCTTCGATGCGGCCATCCGGCTCAGTGCGCCCCGCGGGCGGCCGATGCTCGCCGGTGCTTCCCCCCATCCAGCGGGGAGCCCTGAGTTTGCTGAGATTCTGAAATTGGACGACGCCGAAGCCACCGATCAGGTGGCCGAAGACCTGCTGCGTATTCTCGGGGTGCCGGCTGAGAACGCCCGCGAGATTTGCCAGCGACCGCTGCCCGACATCGAGGATCTGACCGAGCCTGGCTCGGCCGCCTGAATATGCGGCTGCGATCGGCAGGAGCGGAGAATGAGAAGCATGGCGGATTGGAACACGCTCAAGCGGCGACTGGTGCATGGCGCTCAACGTCTGATGGTCAACCCGGTCGGCCGGCAATTGCCGCTAACCATGCTCGAAACCATCGGCCGCAAGACCGGACAGCCGCGGCGCACCGCGGTCGGCGGGCGCGTGGTGGACAACCAGTTCTGGATGGTCTCCGAACACGGCGAGCATTCGGATTACGTCCGCAACATCAGGGCCAACCCTGCTGTGCAGGTGCGTATTCGTGGCCGCTGGCGTGGCGGAACCGCCTACCTGTTACCGGACGACGACTCGGTGGCGCGCCTACGCCAACTGGGCGGACTGAATAGCGCCGTGGTCCGAGCCGTCGGCACCGACCTGCTCAGCATCCGCGTTGATCTGGATTGACGCCGCTGCGCATGTGAGCAAAAGCTACTGGCCCCACCGTGCTCAAGGGTGGGGCCGGCGAACAGCTGCCATGCCGTTGCAGGTCAAGGGGTTGTTCCGTGCCCGGCGGGCAACCCAAGGGTGAATCCGGCGGTTCGCGGTGCCGGACACCGGCGCACATATCGGTGCTCAGCGCTACCGTCAACGGATGACGTACGACACAGACCTGGCTGACCGGATCCGCGAACTGCTCGGTCCAGAGCGCGAAGCCTCCCGCCGAAGTGATCAGCGCGGTTTGTGACGCGATGTCGCGGGTACGCGGTGCGTTATGGAAAAGCACGAGCAACTGGTGCGACGACTGTTGAAAGTCGCGGGCACGACGTACGCGGCCGAGGCGGGAATCCGGATCAACGACAAGCCGATGCCGCTGTTTCAGCTGCTGGTGCTGTGCATGCTGGCCAGCAAGCCGATCGATGCGAGGGTGGCTGTGCGCGCCGCCCGTGAACTGTTCAAAGACGGCTTGCGCACCCCGAAATCGGTGCTGGCATCCGATCGTCGCATCATGATCAGCGCGTTCGGTCGCGCCCACTATGTGCGTTACGACGAAAGCTCGGCCACCCGGCTCACCGACATGGCCGAGCGGGTCCGTGACGAGTACTCCGGCGATCTGCGAGAACTCGCCCGGCGCAGTCGACGTGATGTGGGGGCGGCGACCCGAATGCTCAAGCAGTTCAACGGGATCGGCGATACCGGTGCCGGTATCTTTCTGCGCGAAGTCCAGGACGTCTGGACCTGGGTGAGGCCGTACTTCGACAGGCGCGCCATCGTCGGGGCAAAGGAACTGGGCTTGCCCGTCGAGCCGGCGGAGCTGGGGTCCCTGGCGCCGGGAGCCAACGCGCGTCTGGCCGCCGCGCTGGTGAGGTCGTCGCTGGACGACGAAGTGCGCCGGCGAGTGACCGGTTGACCCGCCCGTGACCGTGCGGATCGGCACCTCCGGCTGGTCCTATGACCACTGGGTCGGCGTGCTGTACCCGCCGGGGCTGCCGTCCGCACGCCGATTGGCACGGTATGTCGAGGTGTTCAACACCGTCGAGCTCAACGCCAGTTTCTACCGCTGGCCGAAGGATTCGACGTTCGCCGGATGGCGCGAGCAGTTGCCCGACGGATTCACCATGTCGGTCAAGGCGCATCGCGGGTTGACGCACTACCGTCGGCTGGCCTCGCCCGAACCCTGGGTGGAGCGCTTCGAACGCTGCTGGCAGGCGTTGGGTGATCGCCATGGTGTGCTGCTGGCTCAGCTGCATCCGGAGCAGCACCGCGACGATGCTCGCCTCGACCATTTCCTGGGCTGCCTGCCGGCCGGGATACGGGTCGCCGTCGAGTTGCGGCATCCATCGTGGAACGATCCCGCGGTGTACGCGCTGCTGGAGCGCCGCGACGCTGCCTATGTCGTGATGAGCGGTGCCGGCCTGCCGTGCATCCCGCGCACCACCACGGACCTGGTGTATGTCCGGATGCACGGCCCAGATCCGGGCGCGATGTACGCGGGGTCGTATTCGGCGAGCGATCTGCGGCAGTGGGCCGACCGGATCACCGGATGGCGCGCTGAGGGCAGAGACGTGTGGGTGTACTTCAACAACGACCCTGACGGTCACGCGGTGCGCAATGCGTTGGCTTTACGAGGGCTTTTGAGCTGAGCCGGGCCGAGTAGGCTGGGGCTCCGACGACAGAACGGAGCAGCCATCATGTCAAGGTCGACCACATTCGTCATCGTCGGCGGCGGACTTGCCGCGGCCAAGGCGGCAGAAGCCCTGCGCGACAATGAGTTTGATGGGCAGATCGTTCTCTTCGCCGAAGAGGAGCACCTGCCCTATGAGCGTCCTCCGCTGTCCAAGGAATTTCTGGCCGGCAAGAAGTCGCTGACCGACTTCACCGTGCACGACTCCGCCTGGTATCTCGACCACGACATCGACCTGCGACTCGGCGTGCGGGTGTCTGCTGTGGACCCGCCCGCGCACACCGTCAGGCTCCCCGATGACACCACGGTCGGATACGACAAGCTGCTGCTGGCCACCGGATCCCGGTCCCGGCGCCCGCCGATACCTGGCTCCGATGCCTCAGGCGTTCACTACCTGCGCACGTTCGAAGACGCCTCTGAACTGGATTCCGCACTGGCCCAAGGGTCTTCGCTGGCGGTCGTGGGTGCGGGATGGATCGGTCTGGAGGTGGCCGCCGGTGCTCGCCAGCGCGGCGTCAATGTCACCGTCGTCGAAACGACCAAACAACCACTGATGACCGCGCTCGGTGCGGAAGTCGGCGCCGTATTCGCGACCCTGCACCGCGACCACGGGGTGGACTTACGGCTTGAGGCGCAGGCCGAGGAGATCTCCACTGCCGACGGCAAGGCCACTGGGCTCAGGCTGCGCGACGGGTCGACGATCACCGCTGACGCCGTGCTGGTGGCTGTCGGCGCGCAGACCAACATCGAACTTGCCGAGCAGGCGGGTCTGTCGATGATCGACGGAGGTGTGCTGGTCGACACCTCGCTGCGCACCAGCGATCACGACATCTATGCAGTCGGCGACATCGCCGCCGCCGAACATCAGTTGTTCGGCGCCCGGATCCGCACCGAGCACTGGGCCAATGCGCTCAAACAGCCCGCAGTGGCGGCGGCCGGCATGCTCGGCAAGCCGGCCGAATACGTTGAGCTGCCCTACTTTTTCACCGACCAGTACGACCTCGGCATGGAGTATGTCGGGCACGCCCCCAGCTATCAGCGGGTGGTGTTCCGCGGCGACGTCGACGGCCGCGAGTTCGTCGCCTTCTGGCTCGACGGCGACAACCGGGTGCTGGCCGGGATGAACGTCAATATCTGGGACGTGCTCGACGACGTCAAAAACCTGATCCGGTCACAAATTCCCGTCGACGCCGACCGGCTGGCCGATCCGCAGACGCCGCTGCCCGAATTGGTGAGTTGACACGCGCGGAGGAGCTACTCGTGCAGCCCGGGTAGTGGCCCCAGGCCAGCAGGGGTGCGGCGGATGGGTACCCAGGCGTGATCGATGACGTCGGGCAGGTGCCGTGCATGCAAGCGTTCCCGCTCGGCGCGCCGGCGTTTGATCCGCAGCCGGGCCTCGGCCGGCATTGTGAGTAGTTCGTCGCAGGTCAGGTAGTACACGTCATCGACGGTGTCGATGAGTTCCGCGGAGACCCGTCGAGATCCCAGCTCGCGCAACGCCATCCGCAGTTCGTGGGTGAACCGCATGGTCGCGTCGTGGGCCAGCTCTTGGGAGGCGCGGGCGCTGGCGGCCAACCGCTCGGACAGCGCCGACCCGTCCAGCGGGGCCGATGCGGTGGGTGCTGCCGCAGCGGCGCCCGCAGCGAACTTGAGCAGCATCACCGGATCATCACCGAACGTCGGGTTGGCCAGCTCGGCTTCCCCCGGTCCGCGATGCGCGATCCGGGCGACGGCTGCCTCGATCGCGGCAGCGGCGGCCGGAGACCAGGCGCAGACACCGTCGAGGTCGCCGCCGCGCGCCACCGACCACAGTCGCGGGTCGGCTCGCAGCATCTCCGTCAGGGGGGCAATCTCGGCCGCGACGCGGCCGCTTTCCAGAATCGCACCGACCCCGGAGACACTGCTGTTATTGCTTGCGCGGGTGTGCTCCAGCGTCGCCGCGGTGAGGCCGGTGTCGATCACCCACAGCGCCGTGAGACTCCAGCCCTGGTGGATTCGATCGCGCAACAGCCGAATCCGCACCTCCAAGCTGGCGTCCGACAGCGCGATCAGCCGCCCGGCGTCGAGGTGCTCGACCGTCGCGGCGGCGCTGTAGGCCCGCGTGCCAGCCCTCAGGTGTCGCAACATCGTCAGGGTCCGCGCGATGACGACCGATTTGGCGGCCGAGCCGCGCAGTCCGCCCGCCAGCGATGGACGACCCAACGGCAAGAGGTTGGGGACGTGCTGCGTTCCGCCGAGGGCCTGGGCGGCGACGGCGTGCTCGTCCCAGCCCGGCAGTTGGGAGGCGGCGACCATATTGGCCGACACCCCGACGTAGGGCCGATGACCGAACACCGCGATGGCGCGGCTCCCCCACTCGTCGGCGACCACGCTGCCAAGCGCCATCACCTGACCCATCATCTGAGCGGCCATGCGCAATCCGGGCAGCTGGACGTCCAGCGTCATCGGACTCAGCGGTCCTGGCAGCGCATCGGTGAGGCCGGTCGCGCTGAAGACCGGGAATCGCGGATCGATCCGGTCGTCGAACTCGCCTTCCAGCCCTTCTGGCGCCGCGCATTGCAAGGGTGTGCCGTCGGATGGCTCGAACCGCGGTCGAGCCTCGACTGGCAACGGCAGATGACCGGGCAGGTCGGGGGCGCCTGCGGCGTCGAGTCTGCGCCCGGCGAGTCCACGGGCAGTGTCGACCACCGCTTCGGTCGCCGGCCAGCCGAACTCGAACATCCAATCCTCTTGCTCCGTAGCGATATCCATCTCGGGTGTCAACTGTGCCCAGCTGCGAATGCCGTGCAGCCGCGGCCGGGGGTCGACTGATCGTAGGAGCCGCCACGCGGTGATCGTGTTGGTGGCGTCCGGGGTCGCGAGGTCCACCACACCGGTGCGGTCGGTGGCCACCGCCAGCACCAGGAAGCGGACCAGGTCGTCGACGTGCAGGAGCCGCACCGGCTGCGGCGACACCCTAGTGCGCAGCAGCGTGGCCACGGTACGGCACACCATCCAGTCGAGCCGGCGGCCCACCGGCGGTGCCATCCGGATGATCAAGCTTGGCGCCCAACCGGTGGACACCAGCGTCTCGGCCTGTCGGTACAGCGCCGGCTGCCCGGCGGCTTGGGACACAAACAGCAGCCGGGCACCCGCGCGGGCCGCCGCATGGGCCACGTGCGCGACGCCGGTGATGCCGGCACTGCCAGGCGCGCTGGTGTCGACCGGGGCGAGATGGATCACCACGTCCGCCTCGTCAGCCAGCTCCTGCAGAACCGGGTTACGCAGCGACGCGCAAACGAAATCGACTTCCGGATCCAGGCAGTCATGCGGGTGCTTTGCGATACCGCTGACTGCGTGCCCGGCCGCCACCAGCTGTCGTGCGACGGAACGCCCGACTGCTCCGGTGACGTCCGTTACTAGGATCCGCATAGGCGTTTCCTACCTCCCCGGTGCCTATATCGACAATAGGCGCGTCGGCGTGGTTGTGCTCGGTTCTTGACACGCATGTAAGACGAGGCTGGCTCGGGCGCCCCGACGGGTCGCTGGGTGTCTCGGGCCGGGCCGTGCGCGCGTCAGATGGGGCGGAGCCGGGCAATCGAATCCAGCCCGGTGACTGCGCTACCGCAGCGTCGCGGTGCCGTCCGCGTGGACCGCGACCTTGGCGCCGGCGATGTCGTCACGCACCGTCACCTCAGCCGCTGCCGCGTCGGCGATCAGCGCAAGGGTGCGCGACTCCTCGGGCGTGCGGATCGCCAGGAACGCCTTCTCCGGTTGTCCATCCCGATCGAACGGTGTCGTCCAGGCCTCGATGGTGCCGACGCCTTCCCACTCGACCACCGCCTGGCGGGTGGGCTCTCGATCGATCGCCGGTTGCACATCTTCCCAACGGAATTCCGACGGTGGTTCGGTGCCGTACACACCGAAGCTGTGTTTTGTCAGATAGCCGCCATTGGCGGTGATCAGGCCGCGCCGGCCGGGGTTGGCCACCAGCAGTTCGGCCATGGTGGCGATGGAATGCGTGACGTAGTTGCTCCACGGGCCACCGGCGAAGGTCAGCCCGCCGGTCACTGTGAGTGGGCGGCTGGGATCGTCGACCGCCAGCCCGAGCTCAGCCGCCGCGATCTGCACGGCGGAAGGAAAGCACGAGTAAAGGTCGACGTAGTCGATGTCGTCGATGCCCAGACCGGCCAGCTCGAGCGCCCGCGCACCGGCGATCCGGATGGCCGGACAGCGGTGGAGTTCGGCGCGCTCGGCGACCGCGTAGGTGTCGTGCCCATCGGTGCCCGCATACGGGTAAACCCAGCGCTCGCCGGGGACCTGAAGGCGGGCCGCTTGCTCGACCGACGCCAGGATCAGCGCGGCAGCCTGGTCGACCATGTTGTTGGAGTTCATCAGCTTGGTGTAGGGCCAGCTGATCATGCGGTTCTGTCGGCTGGGCCGCCAGATCTCCTCGGCGCTAACAGGTTTGCGGATCCACGCATGCGGATTGTTCACCGCGACGGCGTTGAACCGCGCCCACAGCTCGCCGATGCGCCTGCGGTGATCATCCACCGACTCGCCAGCGGTGATTCGCAGCGCCTGCTCGAACATCGGGTACACGTACGCCGGTCGGTCCAGCCGGATCCGCAGCTCAGCCGCACCGGCCATCGGCATATCGTCGTCGGCAACCTGGGCCGTCGGAACGGATTCGTCCTGACGGGTCCACACAAGTTTGCTGCCCTGGGCCCGCAGGTGCGTTCTGGTGCGCCACGTTTCGGCGCCGGCAACCAGCACCACGCCGGCACGCCCGTGCCGGATGTCCAGGCACGCCTGATTGACCAGCGACTGCGGCACATTGCCGCCGACACCGCTGCAGCCGGTGGCGGGATTGTCGGCGCCGATGCGCTCGCCGAGGAGCAACCCGGGATCGCGGTAGTGCGCCGACAGCAGGTTCACCACGCGGATTGTGTCGACGGCCTCCAGCACCCGGGAATCGGCAGCTTGCCGGGCCGCGGCGGCCATCAGGTCGACCGGTTCGAGATAGGCCGATTCGTCGCGTTGGTCGACTTGGCCGTAGCCGATCAAGACCGGTGTCCGGGGGTCGACGGGCATCGAGAAACCTTTCGCGAACATTGCCAGCGCGGGCCACGCGTCGCGCTTTCGAACCTAACAGCCGCCGGTGGGTTTGCTCGGTCGGGGTAATCGGCGACCCGGATGTCGTTTGCTGGTAGTGGCAGCGACCGCGCATCTGCGTGACACTGGCTCCACTGTGTTCACGCACGGCGCGCACAATCGGCCAGATGAGCGCAGATACCCTCACCCCGACCCCCTCGGTACTTTCCGATGACGAACTCGCCCTTATCGACGCCTACTGGCGGGCCGCCAATTACCTGTCGGTCGGGCAGATCTACCTGCTGGACAACCCGCTGCTGACCGAACCGCTGGCGCCGGGGCACATCAAGCCCCGGCTGCTGGGGCACTGGGGCACCACCCCGGGGCTGAACCTGATCTACGCGCACCTGAACCGGATCATCCGCAACCGCGACGCCAACGTCATCTACATCACCGGACCCGGCCACGGCGGCCCCGGACTCGTCGCCAACGCCTACCTCGAAGGCACCTACAGCGAGGTGTACACCGGCATCCAGGAAGACGCCGAAGGATTGCGGAAGCTGTTCCGGCAGTTCTCCTTTCCCGGCGGCATTCCCAGCCACGTCGCCGCCCAGACGCCGGGCTCGATTCATGAGGGCGGTGAACTGGGTTACGCCCTGGTACACGCCTACGGCGCGGCCTTCGACAACCCCGATCTGGTGGTGGCCTGTGTGGTCGGCGACGGGGAAGCCGAAACCGGACCGCTGGCCGCCGGTTGGCACTCGAACAAGTTCCTCAACCCCATCAGCGATGGCGCGGTGTTGCCGATCTTGCATCTCAATGGCTACAAGATCGCCAACCCCACCGTGCTGGCCCGCATCCCCCACACCGAGCTGGAGTCGCTGCTGCGCGGCTACGGCTACCGGCCCATCACGGTCGCCGGGGACGATCCCGCCAACGTGCATCAACAACTGGCCGCCGCAGTCGATGAGGCGTTCGACGAGATCGCTGCCATTCAACACGCCGCGCGCAACGGCGAGCGGACGGAGCGACCGGTGTGGCCGATGATCGTGCTGCGCACCCCCAAAGGCTGGACCGGTCCGAAGGTGGTCGACGGCAAGCAGGTCGAGGGCACCTGGCGATCACATCAGGTTCCGCTCGCCGAGACGCACGACAATCCCGCACACCGCGCAGCGCTTGAAGAATGGTTGCGCAGTTACCGGCCCGAGGAGCTATTCGATGACAACGGGGCGCTGCGGCCCCAACTGCGGGCGCTGGCGCCGACCGGTGATCGCCGGATGAGCGCCAACCCACATGCCAACGGCGGCCTGCTGCTGCGCGATCTGGATCTGCCGGATTTCCGCGACTACGCGGTGCCGGTCTCCCGGCCGGCCGCCGAAACCGACGAGGCCACCCGAACACTAGGCAAATACCTGCGGGACGTGATCCGTCGTAACCCGGACAGGTTCCGCCTGATGGGCCCCGACGAAACCGCGTCGAACCGGCTCAGCGCCGTGTTCGAAGCGACCGACCGGACCTGGTTGGCGGAGACCGTGGCCGGCGACGACCATCTCTCTGCTGACGGACGGGTGATGGAAGTGCTGTCTGAGCATCTGTGCCAGGGCTGGCTGGAGGGCTACCTGCTCACCGGCCGCCACGGCCTGTTCAACTGCTACGAGGCGTTCGTGCACATCGTGGATTCGATGTTCAACCAGCACACGAAATGGCTCTCCACCAGCCGTGAACTGTCGTGGCGGCGACCGATCGCGTCGCTGAACTACTTGCTCACCTCCCACGTCTGGCGCCAGGACCACAACGGCGCGTCGCATCAGGATCCCGGCTTCATCGACCTGGTCGCCAACAAGCGACCTGAGGTGGTGCGCGTCTATCTGCCACCGGACGGCAACACCCTGTTGTCGGTGGCAGACCACTGCCTGCGCAGCCGCGACTACGTCAACGTCATCGTCGCCGGCAAGCAGCCCGCGCTGACCTACCTCGACATGGAGGAGGCGATCGCTCACTGCACCCGCGGCCTGGGTATCTGGCAGTGGGCGAGCACGGCGACCGGCGAACCCGACGTGGTGCTGGCCTGCGCGGGGGACATCCCGACGCTGGAGACGCTGGCCGCCGCCGACATCCTGCGACAAGAACTGCCCGACTTAAAGGTGCGGGTGGTCAACGTCGTCGACATCATGCGGTTGCAACCGGAGTCCGAGCACCCGCATGGCTTGCCGGACAAGGAGTTTGACGCGTCGTTCACTCGTGACAAGCCGGTCATCTTCGCCTACCACGGCTATCCATGGCTGATCCACCGGCTCGCCTATCGGCGCGCCAATCACGATCAGATCCACGTGCGCGGGTTCAAGGAGCGCGGCACCACGACGACGCCGTTCGACATGGTCATGCTCAACGACCTGGACCGCTTCCATCTGGTGATGGACGTCATCGACCGCGTGGACGGGCTGGCCAGCCGGGCCGCCATCCTTCGCCAGCGAATGGCCGACGCTCGGCTGGCGGCCCGCCGGTATACCCGCGAGCACGGCGAGGACGACCCGCAAATCGCCGGCTGGACCTGGGGAGTCGAGTGAGCGGAACACCGTGAAGTCGAGTGAGCGGAACGAACGCAGTGAGTGACGGGAACGAGACGAGCCATCGACGAAGTGACGGGAACGAGACGACCAATCCAACCCGGGAGTCGAGTGAGCGGAACGAAGTGACGGGAACGGGACGACCAATCCAACCTGGCAGCTGGACTTGGGCTGACTTGGCAACCTGTCGCGCGGGTATACTTCCGCCAAATGTCTGGTGAAGAGAGCGTGGTAGGAGAACCCCATCCGCTGGCGTCGCAGCTTTCGGTGCTGCACCGCTTCCGGATTTACGTTGACATCGCTGTCGTCGTGGTGGTGCTGGTACTGACCAACCTGATCGCCCACTTCACCACCCCGTGGGCGAGCATCGCGACGGTGCCGGCTGCGGCCGTCGGGCTGGTGATCTGGTTGCGGTGCAATGGTGTGGGGTGGGTCGAGCTCGGCCTTGGCCGCGCTCACTGGAAATCCGGGGTGGGCTATGCGCTGGCCGCGGTGACCGTGGTGGTGTCGGTGATCGCGGTCGGCGTGCTGCTGCCGGTGACCCGGCCGATGTTCATGAACAACCATTACGCGACGATTTCCGGGGCGCTGATCGCCTCGATGCTCATCATTCCGCTGCAAACGGTCATCCCGGAAGAGCTGGCCTTCCGCGGTGTGCTGCAGGGCGCGCTGCACCGGGCCTGGGGATTTCGCGGTGTCGCAATGGCGGGTTCGCTGCTGTTCGGCCTCTGGCATATCGCGACGTCGTTAGGGCTGACCAGCACCAATGTAGGCTTCACTCGGCTGTTCGGCGGCGGGATCGTCGGCATGCTGGCCGGTGTGACGCTGGCGGTGTTGGCCACCGGGGCGGCCGGGTTCGTGTTCAGTTGGCTGCGTCGGCGCAGTGGCAGCCTGATCGCACCGATTGCGCTGCACTGGTCGTGCAACGGGTTAGGCGCCCTCGCCGCTGCTCTGGTCTGGCACCTGTCCACCTGAGTGCGGCATAGGAACGTCAA
>DASPOT010000245.1:0-14919 GCA_035625875.1 Mycobacterium sp.
GGGTCGCTCTAGCCGGCCCTCACGACACGCCCGGGCTTCGGAACCCTCGGGCCCACCCGCCTAGCCATCACCCGTCGAGCGCGAGGTCTTTGCGGAACCGGCGCATGCCGTCGACCTTTTCGGCCAGTGTGGCATCCGGGCAGGCGTAGAACATCCACGGCATGGTCAGGATTCCGGAGATACCGGCCGCCTCGGCGCGCTGGTAGTCGGCGATGGTGAACACGTCGGTGAGCGGTGTCAGGACGGTGAAATCATCCAGCAGCAAGCCGTTTTCGGCCCGCAGTTCGCGCAGCCAGCCGGCCGCCTCGATGGCACGTTCCGTCTTGATCAGGTCACCGATCCAGCCGTCATGGCGGGCGGCGCGACGAAACGCGATCTCACTGAGCCCGCCGACATAAATCGGTATCCGCGGCGGCGTCGGGGTCATCTCCAGCCGTGCTGTCCGGTAGAACTCGCCGTCGAACTCCGTCCAGCCCGGTTCCCACAATGTCCGCATCAACTCGAGCATTTCGTCGGTGCGTTTGCCCCGTGCCGCGAACTGCTCGCCCATCAAGACGAATTCCTCCTCACACCAGCCGACCCCGACCCCGAGTTCTACCCGACCGTCCGCCAATAATGCCGCGGCGCCAATGGCTTTCGCCGCCGAGTAAGGATTGCGCATCGCCGGAACGTAGACGGTGGTGACGAACCGCACCCGTGTCGTCACCTGCGCGAGCGCGCCGACAAGAACCCAGGGATCGGGCCAGTCGGTGAAGGGCTGCCAGCGCCGCTGCCCGTCCCTGGTGTAGGGGTCCGGGGTGGCCAGGGTCTCCAGATTGACGACGTGGTCGGGGATTCCGATACCGTCGTAGCCGAGGTCATCGGCCGCCTTGGCGACCTCCACGATCTCCCAGGTGTTCAGGAATGCGCTGCTGATGTAGTACTTCATCGGGCTTCCCGCGCCCAGGCCGGCTGCACGAAAACCCCTTCCGCCTCGGCAGTTACCCCCAAGACGTCCGAAAGGTTAGCGCGCACAAAAGTTTTCACACCTTCCACGCGGTCGACGTCGGCGTCGGCGCGCAGTGCCCCCAGTGGTGTGCCGCGAAGGTATTTCACGGTGATGGTTCCGGTGAACAACGGCTTGGTCAGTCCCTCGCTGGCCGCCTCACCCAGCATGTGGTCCAGCACCAGAGCGCAAACGCCGCCATGCACCAGACCGGGCGGACCTTCGTACGCCACGCCGAGGCTGAACTCGCTCCAGCACCGGCCATCTTCGTGATGGATTGTCAGCGGCGGGGCGATCGGGTTTGCGCAGGCCGATCGCCGCGTTACCCCACACCAGCGGGCGACCGTCTACCGCGTAGCGCACCTCTGGCGGTCAGTTGAGTCGGCTGGCACGCAATGTTTCGGTCACCGCTGCGATCGCGGTCCGCGCGGCACGGATCGTGTCCTCGTCAGCCTCGGTCCGGATGGTGGCGTCGATGAGGTCTCAAACAGCATCAGTCAACGGGCCATACAACGCCATTAGTCGGTTGTGCTCCTCGGCGCTAATGGCCTGCAACGTAGCGTCCACCCGACTCAGCCTCCTGCCGCCGGTTTGCAGCCAGTTCCGTGCGTCGTTACTAACACCGAGCTGCTCATCCCCTCGCGGTCGGGGGAGCCGGCGGCAGACTCAAGTCTCGAACACCTTGCGCACGACCGCTTTTGCGCGTCGCGTCACTCGCAGGTAGTTGTCCAGGAACTCGCCGCCGTCGCAGTTGTGCCACCCGGCGGCGACCGCGACGGCGTTGAGCTGACGTCCGGGCCCGGGCAGCTGGTCGGTGGGCTTGCCGCGCACCAGCACCAGCGCGTTGCGGGCCCGAGTCGCCGTGAGCCAGGCCTGTCGCAGCAAGTCCACGTCAGCTGGGTCGATCAGTTGCGCCGCCGCGATCGCGTCCAGGCTTTTCAGCGTCGAGGTGGTGTGCAAGGCAGGGATACGGTGGGCGTGCTGCAGCTGCAGCAGCTGCACGGTCCATTCGACGTCGGCCAGTCCGCCGCGGCCCAGCTTGGTGTGCGTGGTGGGGTCGGCGCCGCGGGGCAACCGCTCGGCGTCAACGCGGGCCTTGATGCGGCGAATCTCGCGCACCGTGCCCGGGGATACCCCGTCGGCGGGATAGCGTGTCTTGTCGGCCATCAGCAGGAACCGCTGGCCCAGATCCTCGTCGCCGGCGACCCAGGCCGCCCGCAGCAGTGCCTGGATCTCCCACGGCTGCGCCCACTGCGTGTAGTAGGCCTCGTACGAGGCCGGCGTGCGGACTAGCGGACCATTGCGCCCCTCAGGTCGCAGATTGGCGTCGACATACATCGGGGGGTCGACACTGGGCGCGCCCAGCAGTGCCCGCATCTGCTCGGCGACCGACACCGACCATCGCATCGCCTGTGAGTCGTCGACACCGCTGGCCGGGTCACAGACGAACATCACGTCGGCGTCGGACCCGTAGCCCATCTCGCCGCCGCCCAGCCGGCCCATCCCGATCACCGCGATGGTGGCCGGGTCCCTACCGTGGTCGGGCAGATTGGCCCGGATCACCGCGCCCAGGGCGGCCTGCAGCACCGCCATCCGCATCGCGGTGAGCGCCTTGCACACTTGTCTGACGTCGAGCATGCCAAGCAGATCGGCTGAGGCGATGCGGGCCAGCTCGCGCCGGCGCAGCGCGCGTATAGCGGCGATGGCCCGCACCGGGTCAGGGTGCCGGCCCGCCGCGGCGACCAACGCGGGGGCCAGCGCTCCGGGCTCGTCGTCAAGCAGCTTGGGGCCGGACGGGCCGTCACCGTACTGTTGGATGACCTCCGGCGCGCGCATCAGCAAGTCCGGCACATACCCCGAGGTGCCCAGCACACGCATCAGCCGCTTAGCCACGGCGCTCTCGTCGCGCAGCGTGGACAGATACCAGCGCCGTCCGGCCATCGCCTCGCTGAGCCTGCGGTAGGCCAGCAACCCGCCGTCGGGGTCGGGAGTGTCCGACAACCACTCCAGCAGCTTGGGCAGCAGCACCGACTGCACGCGTCCCCGGCGTCCGCGTTGGTTGGTCAGCGCGGCCAGGTGGGTGAGCGCGCTCTGCGGCCCCTCGTAGCCGAGCGCGGCCAGCTGACGCTCCGCGGCAGCCGGTGTCATTCCGCGGTAAAACTTCGGGCCGGCCGGGCTGATCGATTCCAGCAGGGGTTGATAGAAGAGTTTGGCGTGCAGCCGTGACACCCGCAGGTGGTGCCGCTTCAGTTCCTCGCGCAGTACCCCCTGCGCGTCGTACCGCCCGTCCGGGCGGATGTGGGCGGCGCGCGCCAGCCAGCGCAGCGCCTCGTCGTCGTCGAGTGGAGGCACCGTGTGGGTGCGCTTGAGTCGCTGCAGCTGCAGTCGGTGCTCAAGCAGCCGGAGGAATTCGTAGGAGGCGGTGAGGTTCGCCGCGTCTTCACGCCCGATGTAGCCGCCAGCCCCCAATGCCGCCAGCGCGTCCACCGTGGACGCCACGTGCAGCGACTCGTCGGTGCGTCCGTGCACCAGCTGCAGCAGCTGCACAGCGAACTCGACGTCACGCAGCCCGCCGCTGCCGAGTTTGAGCTCGCGGCTGCGGATATCGGCAGGCAGTAGCTGCTCCACCCGGCGCCGCATCGCCCGTACCTCGCTCACGAAATCCTCACGTTCGCAGGCCTTCCACACCATCGGCATCAACGCGGCCATGTACCGCTCGCCGAGCTGCGCGTCCCCGGCGGCCGGCCGGGCTTTCAGCAATGCCTGAAACTCCCAGGTTTTCGCCCAGCGCTGGTAGTAGGCGGTGTGCGACTCGACCGTGCGCACCAGTTCGCCGTGGTACCCCTCCGGGCGCAGCCCGGCGTCCACCTCGACGAACGCCTGCGACGCCACCCGCATCATCTCACCGGCAACGCGGGTGGTCACCGAGTCAACGCGCTCGCCGACGAAGATGACATCGACGTCGCTGACGTAGTTCAGTTCACGGGCACCGCATTTGCCCATCGCGATGACCGCCAGCCGCGGCACAGTGTGCTCCCCGCACACGGTCGTCTCGGCCACCCGCAGCGCCGCCGCCAGCGCGGCGTCGGCGATATCCGCCAGATGGGCGCCGACCGCGGTGAACGGCAGCACAGGCTCATCCTCGACGGTCGGTGCCAGGTCGAGTGCGGCCAGAATCAGTAGCTGATCACGGTAGAGGGTGCGCAACCGGGGTATGACCGAGCCCGGCGCAGTGGGGGTTTCGGCGACACACTCCACGAAAGTCCCGCGCAGCCGGCCAGCCGACGGCAGTGTGACGTCGCCCCGCAGCAGCTGCCAGGACCGCGGATGTGCGATCAAGTGGTCCCCCAGCGCCAGCGACGAGCCGAGCACCGAGAACAGCCGCCCGCGCAGGCTGCGGTCAGTCAACAGGGCGGCATTGAGCTCGTCCCAGTCAGTGTCGGGGGCCTCGGCCAACCGGACCAGGGCACGAAGCGCGGCATCGGCGTCGGGTGCTCGCGACAGCGACCACAGCAAGTCGAGGTGCTCGTCGGTATCCCATCCCAGCCGCGCCAGGTCGGCACCGGCATGCGGGTCGACCAACCCGAGCCGGCCGACACTGGGCAGCGTCGGGCGCTCGGTCACAGGTTTGGTCACGACCATGACGGTAGCGCACGCCACGAGCGGACCGAATCCCCGAACGGCGCGGACCCGTAATTGCCTGCGGGTTTTGAGGTTGTCGGCCTGCGCGACCTCGCCAACCCCGACGATCCTCGCACCGCGCGGATCGACTTCGAACTTGCCCACGCCCTGCGGGCGTAGCTGGCCTCCCAGAGCAAGAGTGGGAGGGCTCAGTCAACCGGCACCAGCCACCAGCCGCACCAGCGGCTCGGCCGGCCAGGACCGGCAGCCATCACCCGGTGGTGGCCTCTGCTGAGCACGCGGCACTTGGCCCAACCCCGAACAGACCAGGCCCGAGGCCTGGACATCGCGGGCCCAGCCGAAAAAGACAGCCCCACGAGCTGTTTGGCGCTGCATGACCCATTGCGCGTCAACTCTTACAGCGACAGGTATGTCCTCAGCTCGAACGGCGTGACGTTACGGCGGTAGTTAGACCACTCTCTGCGCTTGTTACGCAGGAAGAAGTCAAAAACGTGCTCCCCCAGGGCTTCCGCAACGAGCTCGGAGTTCTCCATCGCCCGAAGCGCACTATCCAGGCTGGCCGGCAGCTCGCGGTAGCCCATCGCATTGCGCTCCTCGGTGGTGAGATCCCACACATTGTCTTCGGCCTGCGGGCCCAGCGCGTAGTTCTTCTCGACGCCACGCAACCCGGCGGCCAGCAGCACGGCAAACGCCAGGTAGGGGTTGCACGCCGAGTCAGGGCTACGCACCTCGACGCGCCGCGACGAGACCTTGTGCGGGCTGTACATCGGCACCCGCACCAGCGCGGACCGGTTGGCGGCCCCCCAGCACGCGGCGGTAGGCGCCTCACCGCCCGTAACCAGCCGCTTGTAGGAGTTAACCCATTGATTGGTGACTGCGCTGATCTCGCATGCGTGCTCGAGGACCCCGGCGATGAACGACTTGCCGACATCGGATAGCTGCAGCGCATCGTCGGGGCTGTGGAAGGCGTTGACCTCGCCCTCGAACAGGCTCATGTGGGTGTGCATAGCCGAGCCAGGGTACTGCCCAAATGGCTTGGGCATAAAGGTCGCCCGCGCGCCCTCGTGGAGGGCGACCTCTTTGATGACGTAGCGGAACGTCATGACGTTGTCGGCCATCGACAGCGCATCGGCGAAGCGCAGGTCGATCTCCTGCTGACCGGGCGCGCCTTCATGGTGGGTGAACTCCACCGAGATGCCCATGAACTCCAGGGCATCGACCGCATGCCGGCGGAAGTTCGACGCGGAGTCGTGCACCGCCTGGTCGAAGTAGCCGGCATTGTCGAGCGGAACCGGCACCGACCCGTCCTCCGGACCGGGCCTCAGCAGGAAGAACTCGATCTCAGGATGTACATAGCAGGAGAACCCGAGGTCGTTGGCCTTCGCCAGCTGACGACGCAGCACATGCCGCGGGTCCGCCCAAGACGGCGAACCGTCCGGCATCTTGATGTCGCAGAACATCCGCGCCGAGTGGTGATGCCCGGAGGAAGTAGTCCAGGGCAGCACCTGGAACGTCGACGGGTCAGGGTGCGCAACACAATCGGATTCCGAGACCCGCGCGAAACCCTCGATCGAGGATCCGTCGAAGCCGATGCCCTCCTCGAAGGCGCCCTCCAGCTCGGCCGGGGCGATCGCGACCGACTTGAGGAAACCAAGCACGTCGGTGAACCACAACCGGACGAAACGGATATCTCGTTCCTCCAGCGTGCGAAGCACGAATTCCTTCTGTCGATCCATAACCCGAACAGTATGCACTGCCTATTAATTCTGTGTTACCGCCATCACGCTAAAAATATTGCCCGGCTCCTCCTCGGGCCGCTAAGCGGCGCGCATCGTCGCCGGGCTAGCACCGTAAGTTGTCTGGCGGCAACACCCGGTCGACGAAAAAGCGCACAATCGCGGTGTCGACACACGGGTCACCGTTGAACACCACGGTGTGCTGGGTTCCCTCATAGCTGATCAGCGAGGCGCCCAGCTGGCGGGCGAGGTCGACCCCGGCCTGGTACGGGGTGGCGGGGTCGTGCGTTGTGGACACCACGACGACCTTGCCCGGCACGACCGGTGCTGCCGGGTGTGGCGCCGACGTTGCCGGCACCGGCCACAGCGCGCACAGATCACGGGGCGCAAACCCGGTGAACTGCCCGTAGCTGAAGACCGGAGCCACCTGGCGGATCCGCTGATCGGCGGCCACCCAGGTCGCCGAATCGGTTGGTGACGGCGCATCGACGCAGCGGACCGCGTTGAACGCGTCCTGCTCGTTGCTGTAGCGCCCGTCGGGGTCGCGGCCCTCGTAGTCATCGGCAAGCATCAGCAGGTCACCGGGGTCGGAGCCGCGCTGCAACCCGAGCAGACCGCTGGTCAGGTATTTCCAGAACTGCGGGGTGTAAAGCGCGTTGATGGTGCCGGTGATCGCGTCGGCGTAGCTTAGCCCGCGCGGATCCGACGTCTTACCCGGCTTGTCGACCAGCGGGTCGACCAGGTCGTGGTAGCGGCTGACCCATTTGGCCGGGTCGGTGCCCAGCGGGCAACCCGCTGAGCGGGCGCAGTCCGCGGCGTAGTCGTTGAACGCGGTCTGGAACCCGGCCATTTGGTCGATGCTCTCCTGGACCGGGCCTATGCTCGGATCGATGGCGCCGTCGAACACCATCGCACGCACGTGATCGGGGAACCGCTCGACGTAGTCGGTGCCCAGCTCGGTGCCATAACTGAAGCCGAG
This sequence comes from Mycobacterium sp., assembly GCA_035625875.1. Lineage (GTDB taxonomy): Bacteria > Actinomycetota > Actinomycetes > Mycobacteriales > Mycobacteriaceae > Mycobacterium. The sequence goes on from DASPOT010000245.1 coordinate 7,343, forward strand.
GTAGTTGATCTGCTCGTCGCCCAGCATCTGGCGGACCACATCCATGTCGCGCACAACGGACGCGGTGCCGACGTTCTCCAGGAACCCCGCACCCATCCGGTCGGCGCAGCCCTGGGCTAGCTGCTGGTAGAGCTGCTCGATGTGCGCCACCCCCGCGGGGCTGTAGTCGACCATCGGTTCGCGCCGGTAGGCGTCGAACTCGGCGTCGGTGCGGCACCGCAGCTCCGGGGTGGAATGACCGACCCCCCTCGGGTCGAACCCCACCAGGTCGAAGTGGCGGGTGATCTCGGTGCCCGCCAGGTCGGCTGCCATCCCGGCGACGCTGTCGACCGCGGAGGCCCCGGGCCCGCCCGGATTGACCAGCAACGACCCGATCCGTGGTCCGGTGGCGGGAATGCGGATCAGCGCAAGCTCGGCTTGCGCCCCACTGGGATCGTCGTAGTCGACCGGGACCGACACCGTGGTGCACCGCGCGCTGGGGATATCACTGGTGTCGCTGAGGAACCGGCTGCAGCTGCCCCAGTCCAGCCGCGGCGCCGCAGCCGGCTGCGGCATCACCGAGCCTGGCGTCTGGCCGGTACCGGACTCGCCAGTGGCGTCGGCTGACGGCATCTCGGCAGCGAGCGGGACGGCCATCAGCAGCCCCGCCGAAAACAGCGCTGAGCTCAACTGTCTCATGCGCCACATGAGTGTCATCGTCGCACATGCGAGACGCATGCGATGACCGTCAACGGTCACATGTAGGTCTCGTATTCAGCACTTTGCGCCGGGCGGTGGCACCGTGCCGTTGATCAGATACGCCGTCGCATAGTCGTCGATGCAGCTGTTGCCCTGGAACACGACCGTGTGCTGGGTTCCGTCGAATGTAAGCAACGCGCCGCCAAGCTGTTTCGCCAAGTCGACCCCGGCCTTATACGGTGTCGCCGGGTCGTGAGTGGTGGACACCACCACGGTCCGCGCCAGGCCGGGCGCGGAGATGACGTGCGGTTTGCTCGTCGGCGGCACCGGCCAGAATGCGCAGGTACTCAGCGGCGCGTCGCCGGTGAACTTCCCGTAGCTCATGAACGGTGCGAGCTCCCGCGAGCGGCGGTCTTCGTCGATGACCTTGGCCCGATCTTTAACCGGGGGTTGATCAACGCAATTGATCGCCGACCGGGCGTCACTGGCATTGGTGTAGTGGCCGTGCGGATCACGGCGCATGTACATGTCGGCCAGGGCGAGCAGCACGTCGCCGCGATCGTCCCGCAGTTCGGTCAGGCCTTCGGTCAGGTGGTGCCACAAGCTCGGGGAGTACAGCGCCATGATGGTGCCCACGATGGCGTCGCTGTAGCTCAGCCCGCGCGGGTCTTTGGTATGGGCCGGCCTGCCGATCAGGGGGTTGGCCGGGTCGACCAGCGGGTCGACCAGGTTGAGGTAGACGTCGACGGATTTGGCCGGGTCGGTGCCCAGCGGGCAGGTCGGGGCTTTCGCACAGTCGGCGGCGTAGTCGTTGAAGGCGTCCTGGAATCCCTTGGCCTGGCGCAGGTCTGCCTCGATCGGATCGGCATTGGGGTCGACGGCACCGTCGAGGATCATCGCCCGCACGTTCTTTGGATAGGCCTCGGCGTAGGCGGAGCCGATCCGGGTGCCGTACGAGTAGCCGAGGTAGGTCAGTTTGTCGTCGCCGAGCGCCGCCCGGATGGCGTCCAGGTCCCTGGCGACATTGACGGTCCCCGCATTCGCCAGGAACTTCTTGCCCATCTTGTTCACGCAGCGGCCGACGAACGCCTTGGTCTCGTCTTCGATGTGCGCCACACCCTTCGGGCTGTAGTCGACCTGCGGCTCGGCCCGCAACTTGTCGTTCTCGGCGTCGGAGTTACACCAGATGGCGGGCCGCGACGACGCCACCCCGCGCGGGTCGAACCCGACCAGGTCGAACCGTTCGCGCACTCGCGGCGGCAACGACTCGACCACGCCCACGGCGGCCTCGATACCGGATTCGCCGGGCCCGCCGGGGTTGATGATCAGCGAGCCGATCTTGTCTCCGGTCGCCGGAAAACGAATCATGGCCAGCGCTGCGGCGTCGCCGTCGCGATGGTCGTAGTCAACGGGCACTGCGATCTTGCCGCACACCGCGCCGGCCGGGATCTTCACCGCGGTACCGCCGGAGGTACGGCATTGCGCCCACTCCATCGGCTGTCCGATCTTCGGCCTGGCCAGCAGCGCACGCCCGCCAACGACGCGGGTGCAGCTCGCGACCACCAGCACCATGGCGGTGATCACGGTCCAGATCAGCGTCGCGCGCGCGATCTTGCTGCAGTAAGCCAGCCCCATGCCACCTATGCTGCCACGAGCGTAGTCAAGGCCTCGGCAAGCGGCCGCGACGCGGTGTCACACAGCGGCGGCGAGCAGCTCTTCCATCCCCACAGCGAAGTCGTCGGCCAGGTCCCATAAATCCGGTAGCAGCTCCGGGCACGAGATGATCCCGACGTTCAGCTTGCCGTTCAGCGACATCACGGTGATGTTCAAACCGGACCCGTGGAAGATCGGCCCCAGCGGGTACATCGCCTTGACCTCACAGCCCAGCAGGTACAGCGGGATCTGTGGCCCGGGCACATTGGAGATCACCAGGTTGTACACCGGCAGGTCCTTGGTCAACCGCGTCCTGGCATAGACCCGCATCGCGATACCGAACACCGCTGGCCCGGCGAACTGCGACCAGTCCTGCAACAGCGTGGCCACCAGCGACAAGGCCGGCAGCTCGGCGCGCTCGAGCAGGTAGTGCCGCAGTACCCCGGACACCAACGCCGTCACGACGTCGTTGACCTTGACGCCGAACTGGTTCTTGACCCTCTTGATGTCCTCGAGGTCCAGTTGGGCGTACGCGATGTTGCGGTGGCCGGTGATGCTGGCGTTGAACGCCGTTCGCGGCGCGGCGAACGGACGCGCCATGTTCGAACCCGTGCGGGCCCGCAGCAGCATCGTGACCACTGAGGACACTGTCGTCGGCAACACATTGGCCAGATGCAATGGCCGGGTGGCGAACCTCACCAGCCCGCCCGCGGCGATCTGCAAGCCACTGGCGTCGCCGAGCCCGTCCACCGGATCCGGCGCGGGTGCATCGGCTTCGGTGGTGCATAGCTGCGACATCAGGTTCGCGCCGGTCACCCCGTCCACGCTGGCGTGGTGTACCTTGGTCATCACCGCCAGCCGACCACCCCGGTGGGCGTCGGTGCCCGCCACGCCCTCGATGACCCACATCTCCCACAGCGGCCGGCTGCGGTCCAACGGCAATGACGCGATATGGCCGCAGATCTCCGACAATTCGGCCCGCCCTCCCGGCGGCGGCAACCCGATGCGATGTAGGTGCCGGTCGACGTCGAAGCTCTTGTCATCCACCCAGACCGGATAGTCAAGGTTCAGTGGGCTGTTGGCGAGCTTCTCGCGGAACTGCGGCATCGCCTTGATGCGAAGCGACAACCCATCGCGAAGCCGGTCGAAGGTGTAGCCGCCCGGCATGGTCGACGTGTCCAGCTCCAGAATCGAGCAGACATGCAACGGCTGCGAGGAGGATTCCAGGTACAGAAAGCTCGCGTCGAGGCCACTGAGCCGCTGCATGCGCCGATGGTATGTCCGCGAATCCCCGGCGGCGCCGAAATCGCCGTGCCGGGTATCGGTGTGAGCAAGTCCACTGGCCCTGCTGTATATCTGCGCTGCGACAGATGGCAGACTGACAAGGTCAGACGAACCCGGGGACCCATGGGCCACGAGGATCGAACCGACCATCACTAGGGACAATGATGTCGCAGCCAACTGTTTACGGGGCTCACCCTTCCCGGTCGAGTGCCGCCGACCCGCGGACCAAAGTCCGAATCCATCACCTGCAGAAGATGAAGGCCGAGGGCCACAAGTGGGCCATGCTGACGGCCTACGATTACTCCACCGCCCGGGTCTTCGACGACGCCGGCATTCCGGTGCTGCTGATCGGTGATTCCGCCGCCAACGTCGTCTACGGCTACGACACCACGGTGCCGGTGTCCATCGACGAGCTGATCCCACTGGTACGCGGCGTGGTGCGGGGCGCTGCGCACGCTCTGGTCGTCGCCGACCTGCCGTTCGGCAGTTACGAGGCCGGACCCGCCGCCGCGCTGGCGGCGGCCACCCGGTTCATGAAGGAGGGCGGCGCGCACGCGGTCAAGCTTGAAGGCGGGGAGCGGGTAGCCGAGCAGATCGCCAGCCTGACCGCAGCCGGCATTCCGGTGATGGCGCACATCGGCTTCACCCCGCAAAGCGTCAACACCCTCGGTGGCTTTCGGGTGCAGGGACGCGGTGACGCCGCCGAACAGACCATCGCCGACGCCATCGCCGTCGCCGGGGCCGGTGCATTTTCTGTCGTGATGGAGATGGTGCCGGCGGAACTGGCCACCCAGATCACCGGCAAGCTGACCATTCCGACTATCGGCATCGGGGCAGGTCCAAACTGCGATGCGCAGGTTCTGGTCTGGCAGGACATGGCTGGGCTCACCAGCGGCAAGACGGCGCGCTTCGTCAAGCGGTTCGCAGATATCGGCGGCGAATTGCGCCGTGCCGCAATCCAATACGCGGAGGAAGTGGTGGCCGGGGTTTTTCCTGCCGACGAGCACAGCTTCTGAAGCCAGCTTCGAAACCCCTGCGCCACAGACACTTAGCGGATGACGCCGACAGTTTACCTGCGCCGAGTGTCACGTATGTTGTCGGCGGCCCATCTGACCGGTTTCAGGGATGGTGGTCAGTCGGCGACTCGCAGCACGATCGCGCGGCGCCGGACGCAGCCGCGACGCATGCGCCGTCGCCGTCAGCCCGGCTGCTCCAGACCGCGGTCACTAGCTACTTGGCACCGATTCCGCAGATCGGTCAACGGCTGGCGAATGCCCAGGAGGTCAGCGTGAACCTGCGGGTTGGCATTCATGTAGTTCTGCAGATCTCCACGAATATCGCTGAGCGGCTGACCCTTCAAGCTGTTGAAGTAGTCGTTGACATCGGGATGCGCGAACAGGTAAGCCGAAGTCGCCGCGGCAACGCCGGACGCTACCCCGGCCAGGTCGGCCGCCGTGCAGTTCGGCGGTGGCGGCTCGGGCGCCGAAACTGGTGATGGCGCAGTGTCGGGCGGATCGGCCATCGCTGAGCCGACGGCGCCGAACAGCATTGCACCGGCTATCACGCCGGCACCTATTCCACCGGCAACCAGGCGAGGCGTGACACAGCCGAAAAACGACATGGATAGCTCCTACATCAGGTGTCCGAAAAGTCGTAACGGGGGCGGTTACCCACCCTGCAAACAATAAGCAGCACCCGTGGAAGGTGTCGGCCAAACCGACCGAATCCCCGGCTTCGCTGCACCCGACGTCGATATACTCCGGTCCTGGCTCCGCTCACGAGACAGCGATCGCAACGACGGCGCACTGGTGCGGGAAGGGGATCGAAGATGAATCGGCGAACTTCGGCCGCGGCCATCCTGGCTGTGTTGGCGGTTGCGACCATCTCCGAAGTTGTCGCCACAATGCAGCCCGCGGGTGTGGCACGGGCCGACGTGTGCGCCAGCGTTGGCCGGCGGGTTCGGGTTGGTGGGTGCGCCAACCTCGCCGATGCGGTTGCCCCCTACGTTCCGCCGCCGACGTACTATGCCCCGCTGCCCGAGGACTATCCGCCACCCCCACCCCCGCCATAACCGCCTACCCGACGCTCCGGCAACATGGCGCTGGACTGACCACAGACCCCTCACCCGGGCGTCAGGATTGGTGACGATCGCCAGGGCAAGGAGACTTGGCCGACCCCTTGCTCGCGTGCCGTCAACGCGTAACGTCGATGTCATCGTGAATCCGGTTCGGGTCTCATCCGTCCCGGGCCTACTCGCGACCGCTTGCGAGGGCGTCCCAGCCGCGGCCTAGCCGCGCGGGAATCCCCAACATTCATGCGGGCAAATGCGGCAACCTGATATGGCACCCTGGGAACGCTTATCTCCCACCGCAGCCACGCAGCCAACGGAGGCGAAAATGCCGGTCGAGGCCCCGAGAACGTCGGGTTACCTGGAGGTGGAACGCAAGTTCGATGTCGACGAGTCGACGGTGTCGCCGTCGTTCGAGGGCATCGCTGCAGTGGCCCGGGTGGAGAGGTCACCGGCACTAGAACTGGATGCCGTGTACTTCGACACGCCAGCGCATAACCTGGCGTCCAAACGGATCACGTTGCGCCGCCGCACCGGTGGCTCCGACGCCGGTTGGCACCTGAAGCTGCCTGCTGGACCCGATGCTCGCACCGAGGTTCGCGCGCCGCTCGGCGCGGCCGAGAGCGAAACCCGAGACGATGTACCAAGCGAGTTGCTGGATGTGGTGTTGGCGATCGTTCGCGACCGCCCGTTGGCGTCGGTCGCGCGGATCACCACCCGACGCGAGCGTCAGCTGTTGCACGGCACCAATGGTGCTGTCCTGGCCGAGTTCTGCGATGACCATGTCACCGCATGGAGGGCGGCGACTTCAAGCGAGGCGCCGGCCGAACAACACTGGCGCGAGTGGGAACTGGAACTCGTTGCCCCCGATGCCGCCGCCAACGCCGAGCTGCTGGACCGGCTAAGCAACAGGCTTCTTGATGCCGGCGCCGTGCCGGCCGGTCATGGCTCCAAGCTGGCGCGGGTGCTCGGGCCGACGCCGGCGCCGAACGGCTCGGCGACCAGCGCGGAGCCGGTACATCGCGCGGTGGCCGAGCAGGTCGAGCAGCTGCTGGTGTGGGATCGCGCCGTGCGCGCCGACACAGACGATGCCGTGCACCAGATGCGGGTGACCATGCGCAAGCTCCGCAGCCTGCTGCAGGCCTCGCCGGGCGAGTTCGGGTTGTCCGACGACGCGCCGATCCTGGACGAATTGCGGGAGCTGGCCGGTGTGCTGGGCGAGGCCCGTGACGCCGAGGTACTGGCCGAGCGTTATGAGCGGGCACTTGACCGGCTGCCGCCGGAGCTGGTGCGCGGACCCGTGCGGGAACGTCTTGTCGACGGCGCCAGGTGCCGCTACCAGGAGGGGCTACAGCGGTCGGTGATCGCAATGCGGTCGCAGCGATACTTCCGTTTGCTCGACGCCCTCGACGCGGTAGTGGGCAGACCCCCAGCGATCGGGTCAGATCAGGAAGCGGTGCCCGCGACCATCAAGGCCGCCTACAAACGGGTGCGGAAGGCCGCGAAGGCTGCGGCCCACGCTGCTGAGGAGGCTCGCAACTTGGCGCTGCACCGGATCCGCAAGCGCGCCAAGCGGCTTCGGTACACCGCAGCGGCGACGGGTGCGACGCACGTGTCCGAGCAGGCCAAAGCGATACAGACGTTGCTCGGCGATCACCAAGACAGTGTGGTCAGCCGGACACATCTAAGTCAGCAGGCCGAAGCCGCACACGCCGCCGGCGACGACACCTTCACCTATGGTCTGCTCTACCAGCAGGAGGCCGACTTGGCCGACCGCTGCCGTCAGCAACTGGACGACGCGCTGGGCAAACTCGCAAAGGCGGTCCGCAAGACGCAGCACTGAGCGGACGGCCTTGGCAGGGCGGGCGAGTTGGCCTGTAAGCCGGATTCTGTT
>DASPOT010000246.1:0-3581 GCA_035625875.1 Mycobacterium sp.
TCCATGGCATTGGACCACCCCACCCGCTGGGGGAGCCGGATGGCTCCAACGATGGTGGGGACCCCGATCGACACTTCGGGGAAGGAGAACATGGCCTCGGTACTGGCGATCACGAAGTCGCAGAACAGCACCCCGGTCAGCCCGTAGCCGATACAGGGACCGTGCACAGCGGCGATGGTCGGCTTGAACAGTTCCATCCCGCTCTCGAAGGAGTTGATCGTCGGCTTCTCCCAAAAGGTACCGCCGAAGGTGCCGACCGCCCCCTCGCCGTCGTTGAGGTCAGCCCCGGCGCAGAAGACGCTGCCGTTGGCCGTCAGGATCCCGACCCAGGCGTCCTCCTCGTCGCGGAACCGGTCCCAGGCCGCGTTCAGGTCGCGGCGGAGGGCGCCGTTGATGGCGTTGCGAGCCTCGGGACGGTTGAGGGTGATGGTGGCGATGTGGTCGTCCAGCTCATAGGTGACGAGACTCATGGGTGCACCCTAGTTTCGCTGAGCCATCGGCGTCCCCACGAGTGGGTCAGGTTCCGCCGACGGCTGCGGGTCATCTGACCCATCGGCTCCCCGCCGAGTGCTGTCTAGCAGACGGCTGCGAACAGCCCTCGCCCACCGGTGGGCGAGGGCAGGCACCCAGACGTAATGCGAGCCCGTAGCGCCGAATTTGTGCGGTGAATCATCGACGCCATGAACGTGATCGGTACTCGCCCGGACGGCTGGTGGAAGGACAGCGGGCGTGCGATGGTCGGGCTGGTGGACCAGCTCGAGACTCGTTCAGCTTCATGAACGAACAAACTTTCCGAAGCCGAATGGCGCAATTCGCAGAAGACGCACGGGCTGCGATTCCGAACATAGTCGCAGAAGAGGCTGCGGCTGGTCGCGCAGTACGCCGACGTCTGGAACAGCACCGTCTCGGAAGTCGACAAGCTCGCCCACAAGATCGACGTCCTGGCCCGGCATTCCGGGACGGTGGGCCGAGATCCCGCCCAGCTCCGCAAGACCGTGGGTGTGTTCACTGGCTCTTTCGAAGACCCGACGGGTAGCTGAAAACTATTGAACGCTATGCCGGGCCGGGCATCGATTTACTCAATGGCCCGATATCCGGCAACCCGGACCGACCGGTTTTCGTCCGCCGCCTAGGCGACGAGGTTATCCCGAGGCTGGCGCAGCTGGGCTGACGTGGGCTTGGGGCATCGAGCACGTCACCGCGGCTAGTCTTGCGGACAGCTCGCTGCGGCTAGTCTTGCGGACAGACGGTCTACGATTCGACGACGCAGGGAGCGAAATATGACTGGCGAGACTATCCGATCAGATTTCGAAGGGTTATACGGTGCCCAGCGCGCCGGGCAGGTGCTGGTGCCCTGGGATATCGGCGGCCCGCAACCGGTGGTGCAGCAGCTGGTGGCCTACGGCGCAGTGCGCGGCGAGGTGCTCGACCCAGGCACAGGGCCGGGGTATCACGCGATCTACTATGCGTCGAAGGGTTATTCGGCCACCGGGATCGACGGCTCACCGACGGCGATCGAGTTGGCCAAGCGAAATGCCGAGCGGGCCGGGCTGCAGGTTAACTTTCAGTTGGCCGACGCAACCAAACTAGACGGGTTTGAGAGCCGGTTCGACACCGTCGTCGACAGCGCGTTCTATCACGTGTTCATGGATGACGAGCAAACCCAGAAGCAGTATGTGCAGGCGCTGCACCGGGCCACCAAACCGGGTGCGCGGCTGTTCATGTTGGAGTTCGGGCGCCACAACGTCAACGGTGTGCAGTTCGACGGCCTGCCGGCCGACAACTTCGAGCGGGTGCTCGGCGCGGGCGGATGGCACGTCGACTATGTGGGCACTTCCACCTACGTGGGCATCTTCGGCCCGAAGACGGTGACGTTTATGACCAAAATGATGAGTTCTCAGCCCGTCTTCGCGGTGCGGATGAAGCGGATGCTAGATCGGCTCCACGTCATCGAGCCGCTGCTGGAGAACCACCGGGTGCACATGCCTACGTGGGCCGTCGCCGCCACCCGCCTGGACTGACAACCCCGACTGGGAGTCAAAATCCGCCGCGCGGCGTGTCCCCGGGGATCACTAACGTGCTCGACACCGGATCGGTGATTGCCGGCTATCGCATCGTGCGGGTGCTCGGTTCGGGTGGCATGGGGTCGGTGTACCTCGCGCACAGCCCAGACCTGCCACGGCTCGACGCTTTGAAAGTGCTGTCGTCCGCGTACGGCGCCGACCCGGAATTCCGGGCCCGATTCCTGCGGGAGGCCGATGTGGCCGCAACTCTGACACATCCCAACATCGTGGGCGATCTATGCGCGCGGTGAAACTGCGGAGGGGCAGCTGTGGATCGCGATGCAGTTCGTCGATGGCACCGACGCCGACGCCGCGCTGCAGGCAGGCACCATGACTCCGCAGCGGGCCGTACGCATCATCGGCGAGGTGGCCAAGGCGCTCGACTACGCACACCGGCACAACGTGGTACACCGTGACGTCAAACCGGCCAACTTCCTACTGACTGCATAGCACGACCCCACCGAGCGGGTGCTGCTCGGCGATTTCGGAATCGCCCGAGGCCTCGACGACATCGGGCTGACCACCACCGGTTCAGTGCTCGCGACCATGGCTTACGCCGCGCCCAAAATGCTCGCCGGGCGCCCATTCGACCGACGAGCCGACGTCCGCGCGAACCGCGGGAGGCATAGCCGGGGGCTGGGCCGCGGCAGAGCTTGCCGGACCAATAGGTTCTCCTTGGCTGATGTCGCGCAGACCCGTTACAGGGCGCCTTCGGCGAAATGAGCTACGTCAGCGCGGTGCTTCGTTAACTCTGCCTGGCCGCTCGTCGCGACGGCAGCCCCCTCTGGGTGGGCTGTGCGTCCACCTCACTCGGGCCGTGGGAGGCCCGGGCCGACCGCTGGAAGACCCTGACATGACAGGCCTTGTCAACTTGTTTGAGGTGCAATGGGAATAGCGCGCTGGGAGGTTCGGGTGTGGTCGAGGTGCGAGGTTCAGGTGGCTTCCGACGACCTGGTGATGTCGTTCCAGGTGGCCAAGCGGTCGGCCATCTCGGTGCGATAGTCATCGGCGGTGAGCCGATGGCGGCGGGGCCGGAAATGCGGGGAGATCATGCTGAACACCGCCAGGAACCGTTGGGGTGCGCCGGGGGTGCGGAAGCGTTTCATGGCGCGTTCGCGTTGCCGGGTGGGCTGGTGCGAGTTTTCCGCCCGGTTGTTGAGGTACCTCGACTGGCGGTGCTCGACCGACGGCGTCACTCCCGATGCGCCACCGCGTAACTGCGGAGCTTGTCGGTGACCAGCACCCGAGGAGACGCGCACCGCCTCTTGAGGAGTTTGCGGAAGAACCGCTTGGCGGCCTTGGCGTCGCGCCTGCACGAGACGAGGATGTCGAGACGTTGCCGTCCTGGTCGACGGCCCGCCACAGATACTGCCGACGGCCGTTGATCGTCAAGAACACCTCGTCGAGATGCCACTTGTCGCCGGGTCGGGGTTGGCGGCGGCGCAGCCGGCAGGCGTATTCGGGTCCGAACTTGGCGCACCACTGCCGGATCGTCTCGTAGGAGACGATCACGCCGCG
>DASPOT010000247.1:0-8492 GCA_035625875.1 Mycobacterium sp.
CGCGTCGAACAACCGGGCCAGCATCCGCCCCACCCGGTCGTCGTTGAGCAGCTCCGCCTCGCCCTCGGCCAGCCCCAGCGGGCCCGGGTCGAACGGCTCGGCCCACCGCCCCAGCGCGTACACCGGCTCCCGCGCCAGCACCAAGTTGCGCACCAGCACCCCGATCGCCGCCGCCGGGGCCAATAGCAGCCGCGCATCATCATGCGGCACAACCGCTTCCAGCAGCCCACCCAGTCCGAGCCGGTCGCAGAACCAGTCGACGATCGGCAGCGCACCCAGCTGCCGGGTGCGCAGCTCGAACCGGGCGTGGGTCGGGGTGTCGGTCATCGTCTTCTTGACATCCTCCACGGTGCTAACAGTAATATCTACTGTCAGCAAATGGGACACGGACACGCCGAAACGATCGGATTGAAGGAAACACGATGACCGACAACGAGATCGACCGTCTCCGCGCCCGCTACCGCGCATTGCAAGACCAGATACGCGACATCGGCTTCATCGCCCTGGGCAGCGTGATCGAACGCTACACCGTCTGCAGCAACCCCGGCTGCCGCTGCCATGCCGAACCACCGGCCAAACACGGCCCGTACTTCCAGTACAGCCGCAAACTCGACGGCAAGACCCTCACCCGCCGCCTCACCGCCGAGCAGGCCGAACGCTACCGCGAATGGATCACCAACCGCCGCGCCCTCGACCGGGTCGTCGACCAGATGGACCAGCTCTCACGACAGATCGCCGACCTCTTGGACTCCTCACCCCGTGCACAGTCCATCGACCGCTGACCCCCCGCTGTGGGGGAGCCAAAGCCGCTTCGAGAAGTGCGGAAAGTCTGTAATGGGTAGGGCGACGACGCGCATTCCGTGGGGCCACGGACAGGTCGGGCACGCCGATGATTCCGGCCACCGCCCGCGCAGCGTCACAGAGCCGCTTTTGGACGTCGAGGTCGATACTGTGACCCCGCGAGGGGGCATTCCCAGCATCCGCCCGCCGCGGCTCGCGCAGACGCGTGGCCACCCATGGCTTCGGCGCACCAGGGGCCATCGCGGTGATCAACGCGCCCGGGCGGCTCAGTTGGCCCGCCAGCACGTAGCGATCGAACTCACGCCGATGAACAGCGCCAGCTGTGGATGTACGGTGAGGAGCGTGGGCTGGGCCGGTCGGTAATCGCGTGGCCGATTTGCCGTCGCTCCGCGCACCCTGTCACACTCTCCCGATGAACGTCACAGACCACGTGCTGTCCAGCCCGTTGTTCGCGAAGGCCTTTGCGAAGTACTACTACCCTTTGCTCACCCGTCGGCTCGCTGATGAATTGCCGTTACTCAACTTGGGTTACGAGGAGGATCCGCCGATGGCTCTGCCGTTGGCGCCGTCCGACGAGCCCAACCGCTTCTTCATTCAGCTTTATCACCGCACGGCCACTCAGGTGGATCTCGATGGCAAACGGGTGCTGGAGGTCAGTTGCGGCCATGGCGGCGGAGCATCGTACCTCGTGCGCACCTTGCACCCGGCCTCCTACACCGGGCTGGATTTGAACCCCGCCGGCATCGACTTTTGCCGAAAAACGTACAATCTGCCCGGGCTGGATTTCGTGCGTGGCGACGCCGAGAACCTGCTCTTCCCCGACCAATCCTTCGACGCGGTGCTCAATATTGAAGCCTCGCAGTTCTACCCTCGATTTCCCCGTTTCCTCCGCGAAGTAGCGCGCGTGCTGCGCCCGGGAGGGCATTTTCTGTACGCCGATCTCCGCCCGCGCGCTCGTATCGCCGACTGGGAGGCGGCGCTTGCCGACGCTCCGATGCGGCTGATTTCGGAAAGGGTCATCGATGACGAGTTTTTGCGCGGTCTGGAGGAAAATTCACCGCGATTGCAGGACATCATCAGTCGCCGTGTGCCGGCATTGCTGCGAGGATCGGCCCGCGACGAAGCCGGCGTGCAAGGTGGGAGGCTCTACCGCGCAGTGCAATGCGGGGAGTTCTCATACCGGATGTACTGCTTCGCCAAGGATTGAGGTGTACAACGTAGAGAGCTCATCGAGCCATGCTCGCGCAGTTCCCGTCACGGGCTTGCCGAGGACGAACCCGAGACCACCCAGACCGCACGTCTACCGGCGATTCGAGTAGTGGACTACGCGTTTCAACTTGCTGTGACCGCTTCACACTGAGGTCAGCTCGCCTTGGGGGCACCGACGCCCGAAGAACCCACAGTCCGAGGTGTCCTCACGACGCAGGTGCAACATGTCCGGTTTGCCGAGAACTGATCCAGGTGTTGGCCGACGCGGCCGGCCGAGAGAACGCTGATGTCCAGCCACCGCGGGTCATCGCCTGTCGGCGAACATGAGGCCGTCGTGCACGGCAGGTCGCCGGTGAACCACAGCCGTCAGGACGTCTTTCTGCCCACCGGGACGGTCACCTTGCTCGCAGCCGACGTCAACGGCTCACGGCGGCCAGGGGAGGCTGACGGCGACGACATCACAAGCGCCGTCGCGCTACCCGGCAAGGCGGTGTGCGACATCGTGGCCGCCCATCACGGTGTGTGGCCAGCGGACCGGGGCGGGCGCGACAACTTCGTGGCGGCGTTCACGCGTGCCAGCGACGCGCTCGCGTGCGCTGTGGAGTTGCAGCGGATGCCGCTGCTGGCCCCCATCCGGCTGCGCATCGGGCTGCACACCGGCGAGGTGCAGTCGCGCGACGGCGGCAACTACTTGGGTCCGACGATGAACCGCACGGAACGCCTGCGCGATTTGGCGCACGGGGGCCAAATCGTGCTGTCAGGAACGGCTCACGATGTGGCCGCCGACCGGCTCCCGGCTGGTGTGTGGTTGATGGATCTGGGCAGGCACCGTCTGCCGGATCTGGCACGGCCAGAAAGGGTGGTGCAGGTATGTCACCCTGACATTCGCAACGAGTTTCCGCCACTTCAAACCCCGAATGTTTGTGCTAACGAGCTTTTTTCAACGCAGCTGACAAGTTTCGTGGGACGTGATGCTGAGATCCGCGAAGTGCGTCAAATCCTTGCGCACAACCGACTCGTTACCCTGACCGGGGCCGGCGGCGCAGGCAAGACGCGCTTAGCGGTTCAGGTTGCGGCCCAGCCGGCCGGCGAGTTTTGCGACGGCGTCTGGTGGGTGGACCTCACTTCGGTCACCGATCCTCAACTCGTGGCGGTGACGATTGCCCGTGCACTGGATCTGCCTGATCAAGCGGGCCGCTCCACGATCGACACGCTGACGAGTTTCATCGGCGACCGCCGGACGTTGGTGGTCTTGGACAACTGTGAGCACCTAGTCGACGGTTGCGCGTCGCGCATCGTGACCCTGCTCGGCACCTGCGCGCGGTTGACCGTGCTGGCGACCAGCCGCGAGCCGATCGGGGTTCCGGGCGAAGTTACCTGGCGGGTGCCGTCGATGTCGCTGGCCGACGAAGCCATCGAACTGTTCGCCGACCGCGCCCGCCGGGTTCGGCCCGATTTCGCCCTCAGCGACGACAACGCCGCGGTCGTCATGGAGATCTGCCGGCGTCTTGACGCAATGCCACTGGCCATCGAATTGGCGGCCACGCGAGTACGCGCCTTGTCGCTGAACGAGATCCTCGACGGTCTTCAGGACCGCTTCCGGTTGCTGACCGGCGGTGGGCGCACGGCGGTGCATCGTCACCAGACGTTATGCGCCTCGGAGGAGTGGTCGCATGAGTTACTGAGCGAGCCCGAACGGATTTTGTTCCGCCGGATGGCCGTGTTCTTGGGCGGATTTGATCTCGAGGCCGCCCAGGCGATCGGGGCCACCGGTGCGCTGGATCGCGACCAGGTGCTCGATCACCTCACCATGCTGGTCGACAAGTCGCTTGTGATGGCCGAGAGCAGCGGCACCCGGATGCGGTACCGGCTCCTGGAAACGGTGCGCGCCTACGCGCTGGAAAAGCTCGGCGAGTCAGGCGAGCAGGACGCCGTGCGCGCCCGTCACCGCGATCACTACACGTCACTTGTGGCCGGGCTGGACAGCCCGGCCCGCGCTGGCCATGAGCGCCTGCTCGAGCTCGCCGAAACCGAGATCGACAACCTCCGCGCCGCATTCGCCTTCAGTCGCGACAATGCAGACAACGAACTCGCGCTGCACCGGGAACGCGGGTTGCCGGCGAGCGTCGTCGCTATTGTAGGCGGCGCCGCGCAAATGCCCCCTACCCTGGAACGGCTATGACCGTTTCACGGCTGAAGCCCTTCACGACCACGGTGTTCGCCGAGATGTCGGCACTGGCGGCACGCATCGGCGCGGTCAACCTCGGGCAGGGCTTCCCCGATGAGGACGGGCCGCCGGCGATGCTGCGGGCGGCACAGCAAGCGATCGCCCGCGGCGTGAACCAGTATCCGCCCGGCCTGGGGATCGCGCCGTTGCGGGAGGCGATCGCCGCGCACCGCCTGCGCCGCTTCGGCGTCGAGTACGACGCGGAAACCGAGGTGCTGGTCACCGTGGGCGCCACCGAGGCCATCGCCGCCGCGGTCATCGGGCTGGTCGAACCGGGCGCCGAGGTGATGCTGATCGAGCCCTACTTCGACTCGTATGCGCCGGTGATCGCGATGGCCGGCGCACACCGCACCCCCGTGCCGCTGTCCGCCACGAGCGGAAGCTGTTCCCTGCCTGCGGGGCGCGGCTTCGTCCTCGACACCGATGCGCTGCGCCGGGCGGTGACACCGAGGACCGCCGCGCTGATCGTGAACTCGCCGCACAACCCGACCGGCATGGTGCTCAGCGATGCCGAGCTCGCCGCGATCGCCGATATCGCGGTCGATGCTGACCTCCTGGTGATCACCGACGAGGTGTATGAGCACCTGGTGTTCGACGGAGGGCGCCACATCCCACTGGCCACCTACCCGGGGATGGCCGACCGCACCGTCACGATCTCCAGCGCGGCGAAGATGTTCAACTGCACCGGCTGGAAGATCGGCTGGGCCTGCGGCAACTCCGAGCTGATAGCCGGTGTCCGCGCGGCCAAGCAGTTCCTCAGCTATGTCGGCGGCGCGCCATTCCAGCCTGCGGTGGCGCTGGCGTTGAACACCGAAGAGGACTGGGTAGCGGCGCTGCGCGAGTCGCTGCAGGCCAAACGCGACCGGCTGGCCTACGGCCTGACCCGCCTGGGCTTCGACGTGCACCACAGCGGCGGAACGTGCTTTCTGTGTGCCGATCCGCGCCCGCTCGGCTATGACGACAGCACCACGTTCTGTGCGGAGCTGCCACAAAAAACCGGGGTCGCGGCGATCCCGATGTCGGCGTTCTGCGAACCCGGCGGCGACCACGCCGCAACGTGGAACCACCTGGTGCGGTTCGCGTTCTGTAAGCGCGACGATGTACTCGACGAAGCGCTGCGGCGCCTGGAGGCGCTACGTCGCTGACGCGTCCTCGAGCGCCTGACGCCCGGCGTTGTAGCCGGGGATGAACGTGATGCCCGGCCCGCCGTAGCAGCCGGCGCTGGCCAGGTACAACCCGCCGATATCGATCGGCTGGTCTACGAATCCTTTCGGCCCGGGCCGGTTGATGCCGATCTGGTCGGGATGCAGCAGGCCGTGGCAGGGCACTGTCAAGTTGGTGAGTGGCGCGGCCGAAGCGGATGATCGGAGTCGATACGCAACCGGAGGGACCATCGTGGGCGAGGTGTCGTACAAGGGTCACCGGTATCCGGCGGAGATCATCGCGCACTGCGTGTGGCTGTATCACCGGTTCCCGCTGAGTTTCCGCGAGGTCGAGGAGCTCATGCTGGTCCGCGGCGTGATAGTCACGTACGAGACTATCCGGCAGTGGTGCGCCAAGTTCGGACCCGTCTACGCGGCCGGCCTGCGCCGCCGCCAACCCCGACCCGGCGACAAGTGGCACCTCGACGAGGTCTTCTTGACACATGTAGGGAAAATTCTCACACGTCGACCTGTGTCGTCGTTTTGGCTGGTCGCTGGCGGTATTACTGAGTGGGTCCGTGGCGGCGGACGGGAGCGGCTAGCGGACGGGAGCCGCCAGGGCGCTGTGCCGGGATTCGCCATCCGATCCTCGGGCTGATGTCGAGGCCCCAGGCGTGGCGGTGTTGAGGTGTTCCTGCTGGCAGCGTCGGTCCGCTGGGTGGATCAGACCCGTCGGCTAGGGTCCGCGGTCATGGGGACCGACTCGGGCCCGGAGTGGGCGGCGGAACGGCTGCCGTGGCCGGTGGGCGCGGGCATGGCTGATCCGGGCGTGGCGCTGGGCCAGCTGGTGGAGCGGGCGGCGTGGTCGGGGTTTGACAGCTGGTGGTCGAAGGTGGCCGGTGTCGGGTTTTGCGCGCGCCCGATCCATCTGGTCGGGGTCGATTTGACGGGCCGTGAGCACGCGGTGTTGGCGGGCTGCAAAAACCGCCGGGCCAGCGTGTGCCCGTCGTGCTCGGATTTATATGCCGCCGATACCTGGCAGCTGGTCACCGCCGGGGTGGTCGGTGGGAGCCACGGGATGCCAAACACGGGTGGCGTGGCATCCGGCGGTGTTTATCACCTTGACGGCTCCCTCGTTCGGCCCGGTGCACGGGGTGCGGGCCGGGGCGTCTGGTGGGGCGCGGCGCTGCGACCGACCCGTGCGGGTAGCTTCTACTCCGAGCTATCGGCGATGTGTTCATGGTAAGTCGTTGTGGTGCAACGCTATTCACGACAACCACGACAACGATGTGGTGGGGCGGCCGTTGTGTGTCGACTGCTACGACTATCTCGGGCATGTGTTGTTCAGCTGGTGGGCACCGGAGTTGTGGCGGCGGTTCACCATCGCGGTGCGCCGGGTGTTGCGGTCTGAGTTGCGCCGTCGCGGTGACGACCCGGAGGCGGTGGCGGTGTCGTTTGTGAAAGTGGTTGAGTTGCAGGCGCGGGCCATCCCGCATTACCACACGGTGATCCGCCTGGACGCCACCCCAACCGAGCGGGGTGAGGCGGTGGCCGCACCGCAGACCTCGATCACCGCGACCGAGTTAGCGGCGCTGGCCCAGATCGCGGCCGGGCAGGTGCGCTTGACGGTGGCAGATGCTGGCGGTGGCTCGCGGGCGCTGCGCTTTGGCGAGCAGATCGACACCCAGCCTCTCAGTGCCGACCTCACCACCGCCGCCACCGACACGACCGACGCCGCCTCGGCTGCGGCGCGACGGGTGGCCGGGTATCTGGCGAAGTATGTCACCAAATCGGTTGGAGAGTTTGGGCTTTCGTTCTCGCGGATATCCCCGCAGGCCGTCGAAGTTCTCGATGTCTGCCCGCATGTGCGCGCCATTTTGACCACGCTGGTCAGTCTGGCGGCCAGCGGGGCGCGGTATGCGCCGATGTTGGCCTGGCTGCATACGCTGGGCTATCGCGGGCACATCACCACCAAGTCGCGCCGGTTTTCGGTCACCCTTGCGGCGTTGCGGGCACGCCGGGAAGCCTGGCGCGCCGAGCACGCCGACCACATCCCAGCGGGGCTTCTGATCGGCGAGCCCGACGACCTGCCGGTGGTATCCACCGACCGTGCCGACACCGACGACCTGCTGCAGGTGGGGACCGAATGGTCGTTTGCGCGGATGGGGCATGTGTGCGTCGCCGATTATTATCTGGCCGTCTCGGCGGCGGTGCGGGCTCGTGAGTATCGGCGCCTGGCGCGTGACGCCTACCGCGAAGACCTGACCGCAGCGTGACATCCTCTTTTAGGAGTGGCGAATGGCATTGTGGCACAAAGTATTCAAAGTGCGGGCCTATCGATGATCTGGTGACCTGGCACCGCTTGACGTTCCCCGCAGTCCGCCAGCCTGCGCCCGGTGGGCGCTCATCGCTGGCTCACTGAACACGTGAAACGCTTGGCTACACCTCTGCCGGTGAGCAAGCTCTACGTGAAAGCTCCTGGAAAACGACATCTTTCCCCCTAGCGACACGGGCATTCTGGTGTCTGGGCTAGTGAGCTGTCAAGGCTCGAACCTCGGTTCGACCGCATGCGGCTTCCGGCCTTGACCGCTCACCAGCGCTGACACACACCCTCCGCCCGCCAGGGAAAACGGCCAACACGTCGGGTCAACACGGTGCCGCGCCGACGCGGACCCGTGATGTTGTGGCCAGGATTGCTAAATCCGCCAGTGAGGTTGGACACGGTTGATGTCCAGGCGGCGCTGACCCGCAGTGCCCGGCGCGATCACAGCGTGATCCAACACGGATTTGACGATGGCCTGCTGGCGGTCCAGGTCCAGGTCCGGCCATTGTTTGGCCAGCGTGCCGCCGGTGCCCGCCAACTCGTAGACCGCGCTGGTGTCGGTCGCTTCGGCGATGTCGCGGCGGGATTGGGTAATCCGTGCGGTGATCGGGTCGCGGGCAGCGATCCACTCCCGCACGCTGATCGCGCCCTCGGCATACAATCCGGCCAGCTCATCCAGCCGCGATTGATCGGCCTCCACCTGGGCGGCCAGGGCGGCAACATCAGCGTCGGGGCTGGATTTGCCGGCCAACACCTGGGCCAAGTGCGGCGAGTCCAGCCGAGCCAACAC
>DASPOT010000248.1:0-6838 GCA_035625875.1 Mycobacterium sp.
GACCTCACCGGAGGCGCCGGGGTCGACCACGGAATCGAGGTGGTGGGCAAGCCCGCCACGATGCGCTCGGCGTACGACGCCACCCGAAAGGGCGGCCGGGTCACGCTGGTGGGCGCCGCCGGGATCGCGGAGGAGGTCACGTTTCCGGCCCTGTCGCTGATGGCCGACGGCAAGGTGATCCAGGGCAGCGTCTACGGCGCCAGCGACCCGGCACGCGACATCCCGGTGCTCGCCGATCTTGCCCAACGTGGCCGGCTCGACCTCGAAGCGCTGGTGACGCGACGGATCGGTATCGACGACGTCGAGGCGGCTTTCGCCGACATGACCGCCGGGCGCGGGGCGCGCAGCGTCGTCTGCTTCACCTAGTCAGCGTGATGGCGCTCTCAGGGCAGTTTTGTTCAGCGGCGACGGCCTGCGCCTCGAGTTCACCCGAGACTTCCTCGACGAGCACGACACAGTGGCCGACTTCGTCGGCGTCGAAGACGTCGGGCGCCAAGGTGTAGCAGCGCCCGTGTCCGGTGCAGCGGTCGGCGTCGACGGCGACGCGCGTCATGCCACCGGGAAGGTCAGCGGCAGCGACTCAACCGACCTCAGCGAACGGGTGTATTCGAGCTCGACGCCGGGTCGGATCTCGTAATCCGGTATGCGCCGGTGGAATTCGCGCAACGCGACCCGCAGCTCCATGCGCGCCAGATGGGAACCGAGGCAGCGGTGCGGACCACCGCCGAACGCCCGGTGCCGGTTCGGGTTGCGGCAGAAGTCCACGAGCTCCGGGTCGGGGAACTCGGCCGGGTCGGTGTTGGCCGCGCCGAGCAATGGGCTGACCCGTTCGCCCTTGCTGATCGGGCATCCGGCCACCTCGACGTCTTGCATGGCGACGCGAGCGATCCCCGGCACGGGTGTCTCCCAGCGCAACAGCTCTTCGATCGCGCTCGGCAGGATGTCCGGTTGTTCGACGAGCAGGCGACGCTGCTTGGGGTGGCGCGCCAGGTAGACGAAGAAGCAGTCGAGCGAGTCCGTGACCGTGTCCAGCCCCGCGATGAGGAACAGGAAACAGATGTCGAGCAGCTCCTCGCGTGACAGCGGTTGGCGCGCCACGTCTGCCGCGATCAACGCGGACAGCACGTCGTCGCGTGGGCCGGCGATGTGGTCGTCGATGGCGCGCTCAAAGTAGTCGTAAATCTGTTGTGCCATGGGCGCTGCGGCCTCCCCGTGCCGGTCGAAGCCCTGTACGCCCTCCGGCCGGATCACCCCGTCCTTCCAGGCGAGGAATTTTTCGAGATCCTTGAGCGGCAGGCCGAGCAGCTCCAGGAACACCGTGCACGGAAGGGGATCCGCGAACTCGGCGTGGAAGTCGCATTCGCCGCGATCCGCGAAGCGGTCGATCATGTCGTTCACCAGCTTGGTGACGCGCGGTTCGCGGCGAGCCATCTCACGTGGAGTGAACAGCGGGTCGAGGATGCGCCGGTACTTCACATGCTCGGGAGGGTCGATCTGCAGCGGGATCAGCGGCCGCACGTTGCCGAGATCGACCGCGTCCATGTTCGACGAGAACAGCTCGGTGTGCTTGAGTGCCATCTCAATGTCGGAGAGGCGGCTGAGCACCACCGCCCGCGGAGACCGGAACACCGGGCACGATTCGCGCAGCGCCTTGGCTCTGCGAGACCCATCACCGCCTGGTCTACGTAGCCTTCGGTTTCTGTCATGTCGTCAGCCTGGCACCAACGTCAGCAGTGGGCAATGGCCCGGTGGGGCTGCGGCTATGCGGGAATGAGCTCGCTTCTCGGGAGAACGCGCGCAGCGGCGATACGTACTCGAGCGACGGGCCGATGTAGTCGAGCCTCAGCGCGGCGCATTCGGCACGGGAGACTTTACCGTTGTCGGCGGCGACAAGAACGTCGTGAGCCATGCTGCTGTCGACCACCTCGCGCCGGCCCACGACGCGGCGTGCCAACCACGGTAACTGCAGGCTGCCCGGCATCGCTCTCAGCGCGTGCTTGTTGAGCTCCACTCATCTCCATTGGCGGACAACCGAAACCGGGGTACGGCGTCGCACAGGGCCGACAGGTGGCTACCGGCTTGCATCACGGTGCGGTCAGGCCGGATGATCGCAGCCGTGGCGTCCCCACGTTGAAGCCAACGCGCAAGTTCGCTTCCGGGCGGGGCGTGAACGACGACGGTGCCACGTTGACGAAGCTGCTCGCGTTGTGCAGGGCTGGGCGCTTCGGTGGTGACGAGCGCGAAACCGTTCCCGAGCACCGTGTCGAGCCGGGCGCCGTGACAGACCGGGTTGGGACACAACGTTCCCGCAAGTCGCCGGGTACGAAATGTTTTGACCACCAACGCACTGCGGTGCAGTGCCGGGGTCCGGCTGTCGGTGATCCTGGCCCGCACGGCAGGGATGAGGTGCAGGCGGGGAATGATGGCGCCACGGAGCACGTTGCCGATCTGGCCGCCAGCCGTCATCGCCCAGCCCATGGTCAGGGCGAGGCCGATCATGGTCCGCGCATGGGGTTTTCGCTCTTGCTCATAGGTGTCGAGCACGCTGGCGGGAAGGTTGTGGGTCAGCACGCCGGCCAGTTTCCAGGCCAGGTTCACGGCGTCACGCAAGCCGGCTCCCATGCCCTGGCCGATGAACGGCGGAGTGAGATGAGCGGCATCGCCGAGCAGGAATACATTGCGGTCGCGCCACCTGCTGGCCACCCGGGCGCGAAACGCGTATTCGGCCACCCGCACCAGAGAGAGCTCGTCGGCGGGGATGTCTTTGACCCAGGGGCCAATCAACGGGTAGAGACTCTCGATAGTGGCGAAGTCGTCGGCGGTTTCGGCTGGCCGGAGCCGAAACTCCCAGCGGTAGCGGTTGTTCCCGATCCGCATGTAGGTGGCGGCCCGGTCTGGGTTGCAGACTTGGTGCACGCCGTCCCACTGGTTGAGCTGGCCATCGGTGGCCACGTCGACGACCAGCCAACGCTGCGCGAAACCCAGATCTCCCATTACGGCGCCGATCGAGGTGCGCACGACGCTGTTGGCACCATCGCAGCCCAGGACGTAGGCGGTGTCGATGACGTGCTCGCCGCCACTGACCCGATCGGTGAAGGTGACTCGCACCCGGCCGGGCTCGTATTGGCTGACGTCGGTGACTTCGGCGTTCCCGCGGAGCTGTACGCAGGGGTGCTTCTTCAGGTTAGCGCGCAGCAGTGCCTCGAACTCGGGTTGGTCGAACATGTTGGCTTGCGAGAAGCCGTGAATGCTTTTCGTCGGCTCGCGGTGAAACTCAGCCAGCACGCGCAGCTCCGAGTCGAGAAGTCGCAGACCCAGCGTCGGCCGGGAGATCGCAGCGAATCCGTCGCCGATGCCGAGCTGCGCGACGATGCGGGCGATTTCGTCGTCGAGGTGCACCGCCCGAGGTTGGGGGTAGACGGTTTCCCAACGATCAAGCACCACACACGGTATGGCGTACTGAGCCAGCAGTATGGCCGCGGTGACACCGGTGGGGCCAGCTCCGACGATGACGGCGGGAACCATGTCAGGCCACAGCCGCTCAGCCCGCGTCACTTGTACCGCACCACCGTGCGCTGGGTGCCGAGGTCGATCGCGCCGTCGTCGGTGGCCACCGTGGCTTCGACGACGTCGCCGTCGTGCAGGTACCTGGGGTTGTTGGACTGCCGCCGGAAAAACAACTTCCACTTCAGCGCGGGCGGCAGCAGCGAGCCGATGATCTCCACCGGCTTGGGGGGAGCGCTCAAGGCTGTGCCCGCCGGGGTGCCGGTCAACACCAAATCACCGGCGTCCAGGCGCTGAAAGCGCGTCAGCGCCTGCAGGGCCTGCAGCGGCGAATAAATCATGTCCGCGGAAACCACCATGTTTTGGCGGGTTTCGCCGTTGACCCACAGCCGCAGTCGCAGATCACCGAAACGCGTGAGCTCGTCGGCGTCCACCAGCACCAGCGCCGGGCCGACCGGGGTGAACGTCGGATACGACTTGGCTTCGTAGAACTGGGTCTTCGGAAGCTGAATGTCGCGGGCCGACACGTCATTGGTCACCACCAGGCCGGCAATGTACTCCGACAGGTTGGATGCGGTGAGCGTGGTGCCGACCGGAAGATCGCGGCCGATCACCACACCGATTTCGGCCTCGTAGTCCAAGAAGCGGACATGGTCGGGTTTGACTATGTCGTCGAACGGCCCGCTGATCGAGCCCGACGATTTGCGGAAGAATGTCAGCGGAATCGTCTTCGGGTCCATGCCGGCGTCTTTGACGTGCGAGGCGAAGTTGGTCATCTGGGCGACCACCCGGCACGGCGCGGTCACCGGGGAGACCAGTTGCAGGCTATCGACGGGCACGACGTCGGTGCTGTGGGCGGCCGCGTCGATGGCCGCGCGGTCGGCCAACAACTCGCCGGTGCTGGCAGCGTCGGTCGCGACTCTGGCGGCACCGGTAGCGGTTTGCACCCACCACGCGTCGGCGGTGCGCAGGACGGAGATGGTCATGAGTTGGCTACTTTCATCAGGCCGATCAAGCGGTTGAAATCGAATTCGTTGCCGTCACGCAGCGCCGTCAGCATCGACAGCGCTTCGTGCGGTAAGGATCTCGGATCAGTGCCCAGGAAGTTTTTGGTGACCGGGGGACCCCACTGCGCCAGTCCCGAGGCGGTGAACGGCGCCCAGCCCGGCTCCAGGGTGCAGTCGAACATGTCGCCGTCGGTGAAGTGCTCGACGAGGAAACCGTCCGGGTCGCGCCAATAGTCGAAAATCTGGCTGCCCTGGATATGACGTCCGATTCCCCACGACCGGTGATAACCCCGCTCGGTTAGGTATTCGCCGCCGGCGGCCAGCGCGTCGAGGTCGCACACCTGGTACGCCGAATGCGCATAGCGGTTCGCCGGGCCCAAGGCCATCGCCAGGGTGTGGTGGTCGGTCGGAGTCATGCTGCGGTCGCAGCGGATGAAGCTCATCGTCGGTCCCCCCGCGCGCTGGCCGGGAAAGAACAGGAAGTCGCTGACGATCATTCCCAGGTGATCCAGGTACCAGTTCAGCGTTTGCAGGTATTTGGTGGTCTGCAGGACCAGGTGCCCGAGCCGCTGCACTCGGGCGGGTTCGCGCGGGGGGCGTTGCGTCGCGTTGACGCGACGCAGCTCGTGCCCGACGTTGACGGTGTGCGGTGTCTGCGCCGGCAGCGGGTCGAGCGGGCGGATCCCGGCGGCCACCCGCACCGGAATCCCGCTGGGGTCGATGAGGTCGACGACGAGACCGCCAAGTGTCTCGGGCAGTCTGCGCGTCTCGCGTCCCGTCACCTCGGCCAGCCGTCGCACATCGGCTTCGTCCTCGGCGGCGAAAGCAGCGCCGACGAAGCGCGAACGGGGCCCGCGCCGGACGAGCACACACGGTGACCCGGCGTCGGTGCCCCGCAGGTGCAGCTCGTCGAGGGTGCGTGCCGACGTCGCGAAACCGAAAGCATGGGCGAACGTTTCGGCGCGATCAAGATCGGGCTTCTCGAACTGCAGCCAGGCGATGTCGTGAACTTTGATCACCGGGTCGGGTGAGCGCCCCGGGTGCTCACCTTTGCGGGCGCCCTGCTCGCTGTGCAAGCCGATGTGACGCGTCACCGCGGCCTCCTCGAGTCGTAGTTGAAGATATCTTCACTTAAGAAGACAACATCAGTCAACAGCTTCTGAAGAAATCTTCACAACTGAGGTATGCTGACGGCACCCGTACAGGAGGTCAGCACGTGGACGACGCCGACAAGCCAGTCAGCCGCCTCGAACGTCGCAAACAGCGCACCCACGCCGCGCTGATCAAGGCCGCACAGAGCTTCATCGCCGCGGGCAAGCTCAACGTGCCGGTGCAGGACATCAGCCAAGCTGCCGATGTGGGCGTCGGATCGTTCTACAACCATTTCGACAGCAAGGAACAGCTGTTTGAGGCGGCGGTCAACGAAGTCCTCGATGCCCACGGCGCGCTGCTGGACACCCTGACGGAATCGGTCGGGGATCCCGCCGAAACGTTCGCGCGCAGTTTCCGGCTGACCGGGCGGCTGTTTCGGCGGCGCCCGCAACACAGCCGTATCATGCTCAACCACGGGCTCGCCTTGATCACCTCCGACCGGGGTTTGGGGCCGCGCGCCAAGCGAGACATCGCCGGCGCAGCGGCAGCGGGAAGGTTTCGGGTGCCAGATCCAGAACTGGCGGTGGCGGTAGCCGGGGGCGCGCTGTTGGGCCTGGGTCAACTGCTGCAGGACCAACCCGAGCGCGACGACGCCCAGACCACCGACCAAGTCACCGAAAACGTGTTGAGGCT
Source organism: Mycobacterium sp. (assembly GCA_035625875.1). Lineage (GTDB taxonomy): Bacteria > Actinomycetota > Actinomycetes > Mycobacteriales > Mycobacteriaceae > Mycobacterium. Next base: position 6,297 of record DASPOT010000248.1, read on the forward strand.
ATTCGGGTTGTCCGCCGAGGAGGCACACGAGCTTTGCCAGAAGCCGCTGCCTGATCTTGCTGAACTCAGCGAAGCCGGTTCGGCGGCCTGAGCGGTACCTGCCTAGCTCGGCTCTGGTGCCGTCCGCTGGCCTGGAAATTCCGCGGCGAGTACGGTGGTTGGTTGCGGACGAGTTGGCTGGGCGGCCGCGGCGCGCGCCGGTCCGAAAGGCCCGGTGACGTGTCGAGGAAAGTCCGGACTTCACAGAGCAGGGTGATTGCTAACAGCAATCCGAGGTGACTCGCGGGAAAGTGCCACAGAAAACAAACCGCCACCCTCGCGGTGGTAAGGGTGAAACGGTGCGGTAAGAGCGCACCAGCATTCCGGGTGACCGGAATGGCTGGGCAAACCCCACCCGAAGCAAGGCCAAGAAGACCGCACCAATGGTGCGGTCGCGCAGGTGTTTGAGGGTTGCTCGCCCGAGCCTGCGGGTAGGCCGCTTGAGGCACCCGGCGACGGTGTGTCCAGATGGATGGTCGCCGCCCCGCCGCCAGATATGGCGG
>DASPOT010000249.1:0-31178 GCA_035625875.1 Mycobacterium sp.
ACACCGGCATCAACTACAAGATCGGTGAGGTGCACGACGGCGCCGCCACCATGGACTGGATGGAGCAGGAGCAGGAGCGTGGAATCACCATCACCTCCGCGGCGACCACGACGTTCTGGAAGGATAACCAGCTCAACATCATTGACACCCCCGGGCACGTCGACTTCACCGTCGAGGTGGAGCGCAACCTGCGGGTGCTCGACGGAGCCGTGGCCGTCTTCGACGGCAAGGAAGGCGTCGAGCCGCAGTCCGAGCAGGTGTGGCGGCAGGCCGACAAATATGACGTCCCGCGGATCTGCTTCGTCAACAAGATGGACAAGATTGGCGCCGACTTCTACTTCTCCGTCAAGACGATGGGGGAGCGGCTCGGCGCCAACGCGGTGCCGATCCAGTTGCCGATCGGCTCCGAGAGCGAATTCGAGGGCATCGTCGACCTGGTCGAGATGAACGCCAAGGTATGGCGTGGGGAAACCAAGCTCGGCGAGACCTACGACACCATCGATATCCCTGCCGAGCTGGCTGAGACGGCCGAGGAGTACCGCACCAAGCTGCTGGAGATCGTCGCCGAGACCGACGAGGAGCTGCTGGAGAAGTACGTCGGCGGCGAGGAGATCACCGTCGCCGAGATCAAGGCGGCGATCCGCAAGCTGACCATCGCCTCGGAGATCTACCCGGTGCTGTGCGGCAGCGCATTCAAGAACAAAGGCGTGCAGCCGATGCTGGACGCGGTGGTCGACTACCTGCCGTCGCCGCTGGACGTGCCGCCGGCCATCGGGCACGCGCCCGGCCATGAAGACGTGGAGGTCATCCGTCACGCGACGACCGAAGAACCGTTCGCTGCACTCGCGTTCAAGATCGCCACGCATCCGTTCTTCGGCAAGTTGACCTACATCCGCGTGTACTCGGGCACCGTCGAGTCGGGCAGCCAGGTCATCAACGCCACCAAGGGCAAGAAGGAGCGGCTGGGCAAGCTGTTCCAGATGCACTCCAACAAGGAGAACCCCGTCGAAAGGGCGAGTGCGGGTCACATCTACGCGGTGATCGGCCTCAAGGACACCACCACCGGTGACACCCTGAGCGACCCGAACCACCAGATCGTGCTCGAGCCGATGACGTTCCCCAACCCGGTGATCGAGGTCGCGATCGAGCCGAAGACCAAGAGCGACCAGGAGAAGTTGAGCCTGTCGATCCAGAAGCTCGCCGAAGAGGACCCGACCTTCAAGGTGCACCAGGACCCCGAGACCGGCCAAACCGTGATCGGCGGCATGGGCGAGCTGCACCTGGACATCCTGGTGGACCGCATGCGCCGGGAATTCAAGGTCGAGGCCAACGTCGGCAAGCCGCAGGTGGCGTACAAGGAGACGATCCGCCGCAAGGTGGAGCACGTCGAGTACACCCACAAGAAACAGACCGGCGGCTCCGGTCAGTACGCGAAGGTCATCATCACCCTCGAGCCGTTCACCGGCGAAGACGGCGCGACCTACGAGTTCGAAAACAAGGTCACCGGTGGGCGCGTCCCTCGGGAGTTCATCCCCGCGGTGGACGCCGGTGCGCAGGACGCCATGCAGTACGGCGTGCTGGCCGGCTACCCGCTGGTGAACCTTAAAGTCACGCTGGAAGACGGCGCGTTCCACGAGGTCGACTCTTCGGAGATTGCGTTCAAGATCGCCGGCTCGCACGCCCTGAAAAAGGCTGTGGCGCAGGCTCAGCCGGTGATCCTGGAGCCTATCATGGCTGTCGAGGTCATAACGCCCGAGGATTACATGGGCGATGTGATCGGCGACCTGAACTCCCGCCGTGGTCAGATCCAGGCCATGGAGGAGCGCAGCGGTGCACGCGTCGTGAAGGCGCATGTGCCGCTGTCGGAGATGTTCGGCTACGTCGGCGACCTGCGGTCCAAGACTCAAGGCCGGGCGAACTACTCCATGCTCTTCGACTCCTATGCCGAAGTCCCAGCGCAGGTGTCGAAGGAAATCATCGCGAAGGCGACGGGCGAGTGAGCGGCGCGAAGGCGACGGCGAGCGAACCCAAGCTCGCGAGTGAGGAGCCGAGCAAATGAGTCCGAGCTCGGAGTACCCTAGCCCGGTCACCACCGCGGCACAACTGAAAATATCAACACTGCTTTAACAAGCACCAACAAGTCCAGGAGGACACCAAAGTGGCGAAGGCGAAGTTCCAGCGGACGAAGCCGCACGTCAACATCGGGACCATTGGTCACATTGACCACGGCAAGACCACGCTGACCGCGGCCATCACGAAGGTTCTGCACGACAAGTATCCCGATCTGAACGAGGTGAAGGCGTTCGACCAGATCGACAACGCGCCCGAGGAACGTCAGCGCGGCATCACCATCAATATTGCGCACGTGGAGTACCAGACCGAGAAGCGGCACTACGCGCACGTCGACGCCCCGGGCCACGCCGACTACATCAAGAACATGATCACCGGCGCCGCCCAGATGGACGGCGCGATCCTAGTGGTCGCTGCCAACGACGGCCCGATGCCGCAGACCCGCGAGCACGTGCTGCTGGCGCGTCAGGTTGGTGTCCCCTACATCCTGGTCGCGCTGAACAAGGCCGACATGGTCGAGGACGAGGAGTTGCTCGAGCTTGTCGAGATGGAGGTCCGTGAGCTGCTGGCCGCGCAGGAGTTCGACGAGGACGCACCGGTGGTCCGGGTGTCCGCGCTCAAGGCGCTCGATGGCGACCCGAAGTGGGTCGCGGCCGTCGAAGAGTTGATGCAAGCGGTCGACGAGTCGATCCCCGACCCGGTACGTGAGACCGACAAGCCATTCCTGATGCCCGTCGAGGACGTCTTCACCATCACCGGCCGCGGCACCGTGGTCACCGGCCGTGTCGAGCGCGGCGTGATCAACGTAAACGAGGAAGTCGAGATCGTCGGCATCCGGCCCTCCACCATGAAGACCACCGTCACAGGTGTCGAGATGTTCCGCAAACTGCTCGACCAGGGACAGGCGGGCGACAACGTCGGTCTGCTGCTGCGCGGCGTCAAGCGTGACGAGGTCGAGCGCGGCCAGGTGGTCACCAAGCCTGGCACCATCACGCCACACACCGAGTTCGAGGCCCAGGTCTACGTGCTGTCCAAGAACGAGGGCGGCCGACACACACCGTTCTTCACTAACTACCGCCCGCAGTTCTATTTCCGCACCACCGACGTCACCGGTGTGGTGACGCTGCCGGAGGGCACCGAGATGGTGATGCCCGGTGACAACACCAACATCAAGGTCAAGTTGATCCAGCCCGTCGCCATGGACGAGGGCCTGCGCTTCGCGATCCGCGAGGGCGGCCGCACCGTCGGCGCCGGCCGGGTCACGAAGATCATCAAGTAGTTCGATCCGGCAGGCGAAGCGGCGCTCATCCGAAAGGCTGGGCGCCGTTTTGCGTGGGGCGCTGCCCTGGCGCGAACTGCCCGGCGAGGTAAGGAGCAGGCAGGTGTTGTGGCGCTATGTGAAGTCACAGGTATTCGTTCTGCTGTGCGGCGGTCTGGTGGGGCCGATCTTCTTGATCGCGTATTTCGCGCTCGGCCAAAACAGCCTCATGAAGTGGATGTTCTACGTCGGCTTGCTCATCACCGCGGCCGACGTGCTGATCGCGCTCGCGCTGGCCAACTACGGGGCGAAATCGGCCGCCAAGAGCGCGGCGCTCGAGCAGAGCGGGGTGCTGGCGCTCGCTCAGATCACTGGGGTCGGCGAAACCGGGACTCGTATTAACGGTCAGCCGTTGGTCAAGTTGCAGCTGCACATCTCCGGATCGGGGCTTACGCCATTTGATTCCCCAGACCGGGTGACCGCCAGCGTCACCAGGCTGGGGAACATCACGGCCCGCAAACTCGTGGTTCTCGTCGACCCTGCCACCCAGCAATACCAAATTGACTGGGAACGAAGCGCTTTGGTCAACGGCCTGGTACCCGCACAGTTCACCGTTGCCGAGGACAACCAGACCTACGACTTGAGCGGGCAGGCCGGCCCGCTGATGGAGATCCTTCAGATACTGAAGGCCAACAACATTCCGCTGAACCGGATGATCGACATACGGTCAAACCCCGTGCTGCGTCAGCAGATTGAGGCGGTGGTGCGCCGGGCAGGCGCCCAGCAGCCGCAAGTGGCACCCGCCTCGATCACCCAGCCGGCACCAGCGGCGGCGTCAGTCGTCACGCCGGAACGATCCATCGCTCAACGGCTCCAGGAGTTGGAGACGCTGCGCGCTACCGGTGCGGTGACCGACGAAGAATACGCCGGCAAGCGAGCCAAGATCATCGCCGACATCTGAAACCGCCACCGCTCGTGCCGGATTACCCGGCTGAAGCCGGATTGCCCGGCTCCTCCTCGCGCCGCTTCACGGCGCGCATCGTCACCGGGCTGAAACACGTTTCAGTTTTGCTGCTAGCCTGGCGGTCGGTGAAAGGGGCGTCAATGGCCGCACAACCCAAATCATCCCAAGCCGGAGCACTGCACGGACGCGTGGCATTCATCACCGGAGCAGCGCGCGGCCAGGGACGGTCGCATGCGGTGCGGCTGGCTAGGGAAGGCGCCGACATCATCGCGCTGGACATCTGCGCGCCGGTATCCGATTGCATCACCTATCCGGCGGCCACTCCGAATGATCTCGCTGAGACGGTGCGTGCGGTGGTGGCCGAGGGGCGCAAGGTTCTGGCGCGCGACGTGGACATCCGCGACGACGTGGCGCTGCGGCAACTGGTGGCCGATGGGGTCGAGCAGTTTGGTCGGCTCGACATCCTGGTAGCCAATGCCGGTGTGCTGAACTGGGGCCGGGTCTGGGAACTTACCGACGAACAATGGGACACCGTCATCGGGGTCAACCTGTCAGGTACATGGCGCACCATCCGCGCCGTGGTGCCGGCGATGATCGATGCCGGCAACTGCGGCTCCATCGTGGTGGTCAGCTCGGCCGCCGGTGTAAAGGCTACCCCGGGCAACGGCCATTACTCGGCTGCCAAGTACGGCCTCGTCGGGCTGACCAATACGCTGGCGCTCGAGCTCGGCGAATTCGGCATCCGGGTCAACTCCATCCATCCGTACTCGGTCGACACACCGATGATCGAGACCGACGCGCTGAAGCAGCTGCTTGCCAAGCACCCTAGTTATGTGCACAGCTTCCCACCAATGCCGTTGCAGCCCAAGGGCTTTATGACACCAGACGAGGTGTCGGATGTCGTCGTCTGGCTGGCCGGTGACGGGTCGGGCACGCTGTCGGGTGCGCAGATCCCGATCGACAAGGGCGTCTTGAAGTACTAACTCTTTTCGCCCGAACTGGCGGACGCCGCCGCACCCCAACCCAAGGAAGCCTTTCTGGCTCGCCTGGGAGGGGTGCCGCGTCAGGCTTGCAGCGCGGCGGCCGCCACCGCCTCGGCGAACTGGTCGACAGCCCAGTCGATCTCCGCTGTGGTGATCACCAGGGGAGGCGCAAAACGCAGCGTCGGTCCCTGGGTGTCCTTGACCAGAACACCGCGCTCAGCAAGGCGCAGGCTCAGCTGTTTCCCCGTGCCGATGCGTGGGTCGACGTCAACGCCGGCCCATAGTCCGCGGCCGCGCACCGCCAGCACGCCGTGACCGATCAATGCTCGTAGCCGTGCATCCAGTTGTTTACCGAGTTCCGCTGAGCGGACTTGGAATTCGCCGCGAGCCAGCATCGACACCACTGTGCTGCCGATCGCCGCCGCGAGCGGATTTCCACCGAAGGTCGAACCGTGTTCGCCGGGACGCAGCACTGTCAGGATGTCGCGATCGGCCACCACCGCCGACAGCGGCACCACCCCGCCGCCCAAGGCTTTGCCGAGCAGGTACATGTCGGGTACCACGCCCCAGTGGGCGCAGGCGAACGTACGGCCAGTGCGGGCCAAGCCGGACTGGATTTCGTCGGCGATCATCAGCACATCGCGATCGGTGCAAATTGCGCGCACCGCGGGGAGATAGTCGTCCGGGGGAACGATGATGCCTGCCTCGCCCTGAATCGGTTCCAGCAACACCGCGACGGTGTGGTTGTCGATGGCAGCCGCCAACGCGTCGGCGTCACCGAACGGCACTGACCGGAAGCCGGGCGTGAACGGCCCGAAGCCGCCGCGTGCCGTCTCATCGGAGGAAAAGCTGACAATGCTGATGGTCCGGCCGTGAAAGTTGTTGTCGGCCACCACGATGTTTGCGCTGTCGGCGGGCACGCCTTTGACCTCGGTGCCCCATTTGCGGGCCACCTTGATAGCGCTTTCCACCGCTTCGGCGCCGCTGTTCATCGGCAACACCATGTCTTTGCCGCACAGGGCGGCCAGTGCGGCACAAAATGGTCCGAGCCGGTCGGAGTGGAATGCCCGGCTGACCAGCGTTACCGCATCCAGCTGGGCATGCGCGGTCGCGGTGATCTCGGGGTTGCGATGGCCGAAGTTCACCGCCGAATAGGCCGCCAGGCAGTCCAGGTAGCGGCGGCCCTCGACGTCGGTGATCCACGCACCCTCGGCGCTGGCGGCCACCACGGGTAGCGGGGAGTAGTTGTGCGCCGCATAGCGATCGTCGAGGGCGATCGCCGAGGCGGTGAGCGGGCCCGGGCCTGCCGTTACAGTGTCCAGGATGGTCACGAGTGCACCTCCATCGTGCAGCACTTCACCGATCCGCCGCCCTTGAGCAGTTCCGACATATCTACTCCGATGGGTTCGAAGCCGGCGTTGTACAACTGCTCGGCGAAGCCGACCGAGGAGGCTGGGTGCACCACGTGGTAACCGTCCGAGACCGCGTTCAGGCCAAGGACATTGGCGTCGGTACTGCCAACCACGATGGCGTCGGGAAACAGCGCCTCCAGCTCCGCACAAGATGTACCGGTGAAGGCCGGCGGGTAGTACGCGATGGTGGTGTCGTCCAGCACAGCCAGCGCAGTGTCGAGGTGGTAGAAGCGAGGCTCGACCAGCTCGAGGCTGACCACCGGCATTCCGACGATCTCAGCGATCTCGGCGTGGGCCTTTATGTCGGTGCGAAAGCCCATGCCAGCCAATACGATTCGGCCTGCGACCAACAGGTCGCCCTGGCCCTCGTTGACGTGCCGGGTGTAGAGGGGTGTGTGGCCATTGGACGTCATCCACTCGGCGTAGGCGATCGACTCGCCCGCGCGCTGCGGATATCTAAACCGCGCGACAATCGCCTTGTCGTTGACTATCAGCCCGCCATTGGCGGCATAGACCATGTCGGGCAGCCCGGCGACCGGTTCGACCAGGTCCACGATGTGGCCCAGCCGGCGGTAGGTGTCGCGCAGGTTCTCCCACTGCGCGGTCGCGACGTCGATGTCGACGGGCGTGGTGGTGTCCATCCACGGGTTGATCGCGTAGTCGACGGCGAAGAAGGTCGGAGCCGTCATCGCGTAGTGCCGCACACGCGCAGCGCGCTCACGTCGCGGATGCGCCTTGGAGACGACCTCCGGTAACGGAGCAGCGGTCGTGCCGACGGCATCCGAAATTGTCATTATACAACGGTATGAGGCCCGGTTGACGCAATCAATCGCCGACTGTTGCGTAATAACGCATGGTCTATTGCGCGGAACGTAGGATTCCAGCAGTTTGTTGCGTGAGAGGGGTGACAGTCGCGATGGACCGGTTGGATGACATCGACGAACGGATTCTCGCCGAGCTCGCTGAGCATGCCCGGGCAACATTCGCCGAAATCGGCGAGCGGGTAAACCTGTCTGCTCCGGCGGTCAAGCGCCGCGTCGACCGGATGCTGAGCAGCGGAGTGATCCGGGGATTCACCACCGTCATCGACCGCAACGCGTTGGGCTGGAACACCGAGGCCTACGTTCAGGTGTACTGCCGCGGCAGAATCTCGCCCGAGGAGCTCCGGCGAGCGTGGGTGGACATCCCCGAGGTGGTCTCTGCGGCGACGGTGACGGGAACCTCCGACGCCATCCTTCATGTGCTGGCCCGCGACATGCGCCACCTGGAAGAAGCACTGGAGCGGATCCGCACCAGTGCCGATATCGAACGCAGCGAGAGCTTCGTCGTGCTGTCGGACCTCATCGACCGGTCCCCGCCCGAGGGTGCGAAGTTGGGCGGTTCCTTCTCCTGAAAACACCGATGGGCTGACGAAACGTTCGCCGCGACGATCGTGTATGAACTCCACGTGACCAGTGGCGCAGGCGGCAAGCAACGCGGCAACGGAATAGTGATCGTCGGCGGGGGGCTGGCTGCTGCCCGGACGGCCGAGCAACTGCGCCGAGCGGGTTACGCTGGTCGCCTCACCATCGCCAGCGACGAGGTGCATCTGCCCTACGATCGTCCCCCGCTGTCTAAGGAAGTGCTGCGCAGCGAAGTCGACGACGTGACCCTCAAACCGCGTGAGTTCTACGACGAGCTCGACATCACCCTGCGACTGGGCTCAGCCGCGACCCATCTCGACACGGTTGCGCAGACCGTGGCCCTCGATGACGGCACGGTGCTTGGCTACGACGAGCTCGTCATCGCGACCGGCCTGGTGCCGCGACGCATTCCGACATTTCCCGATCTCGAAGGCATCCGGGTGCTGCGCTCGTTCGACGAGAGCCTGGCGCTGCGCAGGCACGCGTCGGCCGCGCGGCACGCCGTCATCGTCGGGGCCGGCTTCATCGGCTGCGAGGTGGCGGCCAGCCTGCGGGGCCTGGGAGTGGACGTGGTGCTGGTGGAGCCCCAGCCGGCGCCGCTTGCAGCGGTGCTCGGCGAGCAGATCGGCGGGCTGGTGGCGCGGCTGCACCGCGCTGAGGGTGTCGACGTTCGCACCGGAGTCGGGGTGGCGGAGGTTCGCGGGCGGGGGCATGTCGACACGGTGGTGCTGACCGATGGCACAGAGGTGAGGGCCGACCTGGTGGTGGTCGGCATCGGGTCACGGCCGGCGACCCAGTGGCTCGACGGCAGTGGTATCAAGGTCGACAACGGCGTGATCTGCGACGCCGCCGGACGCACCAGCGCGCCGAATGTGTGGGCGCTCGGCGACGTCGCCTCCTGGCGCAATCAAATGGGACATCAAGTGCGCGTGGAACATTGGAGCAACGTCGCCGACCAGGCCCGCGTGGTGGTGCCTGCGATGCTCGGGCTGGATGCACCGTCGACCGTGGTCGTCCCGTACTTCTGGAGCGACCAATATGACATCAAGATTCAGTGCCTCGGTGAGCCGCACGCCACCGACATCGTGCATCTCGTCGAGGACAACGGCCGCAGGTTCCTGGCTTACTACGAACGCGACGGTGTAGTGACCGGTGTTGTCGGCGGCGGCATGCCCGGCAAGCTGATGAAGACCCGAGCCAAGATCGCTGCCGGTGCGCCGATTTCCGATGTGTTGGGCTGACGCCTACGTCCGCATGTCACCGGACGGGGCGCTCCCGAAACATGCTGTCCGGCCGGGTAAATCAACTTTCGCAAGCAATAACGTCGATTCAATGCAACTTTCGCGTCTGACGCGGGGCTAGAGCTTCTCACCCCCGCGGCGCCCGTGCAGCGCCGAGCAATCGCCACCGATTCGTCGGCCGACGGATGAGTTGGCAAAAAGGTGTCCAATTTGGTTCCGGGTTGATGCTACTACCTGTGTGAGTGGCGCACCGCGTCTTTGCATCCCGACGTTGGCATCGGTAGCAGCGGAGGCGGTGTCCACTTGCACACAAAGGCGGCCCACCCGGGGCCGCGACCATACGAATGAGAACGATGAGCACCAACCGCAAAAACAACGGCGAAGGTGCCGTGGGGAATAACGTGAGGTCTATGAAACGAGGAATCGCAGGGTTGGCAACGACTGCATTGGTGTCCGGCGGTGTGACCGCTGACAGTTTGGGGCTGGGAGCAGGTACGGCCCAGGCCTACACGTATGGTCCATTTCAATGGTGCCCAGGGCAAGCCATGCCGAATGATCCTTTACGGTCGGATGCGGACCCCTAGTTTGGGACATGAGTGTCTGCCACACCTACTACTTCGACTACGACGTGCGGACTGAGGCTCCTGCCCACTATTGGGAGGGACCTAACCTATTTCCAACTCCAATCCCGCCGCCTCCGCCGCCTGCGAATCCGCCGAACATATTCGAGCAATGCCCCGGACTCATACCCTTCGTTAACTGCCTGCCCGGCCTGTAGTTAGGCGTTGACGGCTAGAAACATCATCGGTCCGCGTCCCGGTAGCACGGGATTTCGACCTTCTCAACTCTCGCCCGGCGGCGTTTTGGTCAGAGCGAGGTCGGGTCCCGAACCAGACTTAGAACGTTCCTTTGATGGTCCGGTATCACCATTCGATCAAGACCTTCTGGGCTTGGCGCGACAAACAACTGACTGTCGATTCAATTGGGCTATCCAGGTGACTCGGGCGTCAGTCGAACACGCGCACCGGCTGGCCGCTGCCGGTGCGCCGCCATTGCCTGCCGTGCGCGTCGGTGCAGGCGAACGTGACGTACTCGACCGCGGGGGGAGTCGCCCAGGGGGTGGATCCGATATTTCTGGGGGTGTCACAGACATCGACCGACGGTGGGGGAACAATGACATCACCGCTGCCCGCGTCCTGCGCAAAAGCACTCGGCACGAACTGATCGACACTCACGGAAGGGTTCGTCATCATGACCCGATTTGTAGTTATCGGCGGCACCGGCCTGATTGGTTCCAAGGTGACAGCCAAGCTCAAGGCGGAGGGCCACGAAGCGATACCGGCGTCACCGAAGACCGGTGTCAACACCTTGACGAAAGAGGGGCTCCCTGAAGTCCTGACCGGGACGCAGGTCGTTGTCGACGTGTCAAACTCGCCGTCCTTCGACGATGATCCGGTGCTGGACTTCTTCACCACTTCGACCCGCAACCTCCTCGCGGAGGAGAAGGCGGCCGGTGTGGGCCACCACGTCGCGCTGTCGGTGGTGGGCACTCCAGACTGGCCGGACAGTGGCTACTTTCGGGCCAAGGCTGCCCAAGAGAAGCTCATCAACGAATCCGATGTCCCGTACTCAGTCGTGCGGGCAACGCAGTTTTTCGAATTCGTCGACGGCATCGCCGCCTCAGCAACTGAAGGAGACTCGGTTCGCCTTCCACCCGCGCTTGTCCAACCGATAGCGGCCGAAGATGTTGCTGAGGCAGTCACCCGCACTGCGCTCGGCCAGCCCGTCAACGGGGTCGTGGAAATCGCCGGACCAGAACAGTTCGGCCTCGACGAATTCGTCCGCACTGGTCTCGCTTTCCGCGATGACCCGCGCTACGTCGTCACCGATCCCAGTGCCCCCTATTACGGGGCGGCGGTGCCCGACGAGCGCACTCTCCTCCCCGTTGATACCGATGCCGCCCACATATTCCAGACCCGCTTCACGGATTGGCTGGCGCACAACGCCTCCTGAGCCTCTGAGCCGAGGGATCGGGCGGGTGGACGCATATGTGCCGGTCCGTAGAGCCGTGGGTTTTGAATGCCGCCGCGCCAGCTCACCGGTCAGCATCCGGCTCAACGGAGCAGGGACGTGCCCGATACCGCATGGTCATCACCGTCTGACCGCTCAGGGTTGGCCGTAACGCGATTCTGATCGGACATAGCAAGCGAACGGAGCTCACGACCAAGAAAGGATGCAACGTGATGGATGTCGACCGAGATAGCCACGCACCGCAGCCTGAAATCAGCGCAAGAGGCGGAGGTAAATTATGATGCCGCGAGTCGCGATGATCACCGGGGCCAGCCGGGGAATTGGGGCGGCCACCGCGGTACTCCTTGCGGGGCGGGGGTTTCGGGTGGTTGTCAATCATCGCGCCAGTGCCCCGCAGGCAGAAGAGGTGGTCGCGGCTATCACCGCGGCGGGTGGTGAAGCCGTGGCGATTCGGGCCGATGTCACCGCGCCCGATGACGTCACCGCCATGGTGGGCGAAATTGATCGGCGGTGGGGCGGGGTGGACGTGCTCGTGCACAACGCGTTAATCCCTTATGCCATCACCTCGTTTGCCGAGTTGACCTGGGAACAGCTCGGCGACAAGCTGGACCGCGAGCTGCGTGCTGCTTTCTTGACAACGAAAGCCATTGTGCCGGCAATGATTTCCCGAAGCTACGGTCGGCTGATCTATCTCAGCACGGGGTTGTCCCGCCGGCCCCGCGACGGCATGATCACGCTGGGCACCGCCAAGGCGGCACTGGACGAGTTTGTCCGGTTCATCGCACTCGAGCTGGCGCCGCATGGGATCACCGCCAACCTCGTCGCACCGGCCACAGTCGAGGGAACGACATGACCCAGCAGTTGACGCGGGAGCAGGTGCATGAGCTCGGTGCGGCCACGCCGATGGGGCGGCTTGTCCGGCCCGACGACGTGGCCAGGACGGTGGCGTTCTTCGCAAGTGACGATTCTGGCTTCACCACCGGTCACTACATCGTGGTCAATGGCGGGGTTGCAATGGATTGAATGAGCTGCGACGCACCATATCGGAAGGAGGGCAGTCTCCAAATGCACACCATCGACCTGTCGGGCGTGGTATCCACGAGGAACTGGTCGCCTATGTTGCCACCAGGAGGGCTATTACACGGATGAGGGTGTCCACGTCGCCATCCGCGACGGGGTCAGCTGGAAAACGGAGCGTCCGCGCCGCGGGGCGACGATCGGTCTGGGCCGGGCACTGTTGTCGCGGCTGACCGACGGCATCGGTTGGAAAGTGCTCAGCGTCAACACCCATCGTCCGCTGTTCTGGTTTCTCGGCAGCGCCGAGGTGACATCCATGGCGGATCTTCGCGGGCGCCGCCTGGGGGTCCACGCCGCCCACACGGCCCCCGGTTGTTTCGCCCGGATCGTCCTGCGTAAGCACGGCCTGGACCCGGATCGTGACCTGGAATGTGTGGTGCGGGCTCCGGGTGACTATCAGATGGACCTGCGACGCCTTCGGGACGGCTCCATCGACGCCGCCTACGTGGGCAGCACGCTCTCACCCGAACAGGTCGTCGAGGAGGAGGGGTCCGGCTGCTGGCCTGGGTCGGCGATCACTTCCAGATCCCCACCGTGGGCGTCGCCGTGGACCCCGTCCATATCCCGCTGGACAGCCCCGCGTTGCAGGCGCTGGTGCGGGCCAACCAGCGGGCCCTCCGAACGATCGCCGAACAGCCCCGCCTGGCCGTCGACTGCATCGCCGCGTTTCTCAACCGGCTTACGCGTGATGAAGCGCAGCAGCGCTATGAGCGCTACGTCGGGCCGTGCTTCACTCCCGACGGCCGGGTGGACCTCAACATCGTCCGACAAGCGATCGACGCGGTCGCGGCCGAACTCGGCGTCGCCTCGGTACCCGCTGACGAGATCTACCAGCCGGCCCAGTGAACCCCACAAGGGTGCGGCCTCATCACTACTGAGCAACCGACGAAAGTCACATCTGCATCGCCGCCGGTATAACTCAAAGCCGCTACAAAGAATTGAAAGTCCAAGCCCTGCAACATCTTCTGGGACTATTTGAGCGGATGGCTGCATCCGTTGAGTCCGCTGTGTATTTCTGTCCCATTTCGCTCAGCTCTGACGTTTACGTGACCGCACCCGCACCCAAGGCGGGCTGCACCGCATCGCCGCCGAACGTCGGCGTAACCGCGACGAACGCCTGGCCGCCACCGCGCCGAAGCCCGCGCCGCACCGGCAAGCGACCCCGACGAGCCGCCCCATTCTAGGTAAATCTCTGCGGCTCAAGTGATCTCAACTATTCCCGGCACTAGTCCTAGAACTGGCCGAGGTGGAAGCGACCACCCTGATTGTCAGTGCACTCGGCGGTCAGCCCGTATGGCTGCCGTGCTGGCTCTTGCAGCACGGTGCCGCCGACCTCGCGTACCCGCGCGACCGCCGCGTCGATGTCGGCCACCGTCCACATCGGCGCAGTGATGTGACGCGAGCTGCCGCCGGCCACACCGGCCATCGGCTGGACAGGCGTCACCTGCCAGCCGTCCTCGATCGAACCGGGCTCGAACCTCCAGTGCAGCACCCGGCCGTAAAAATCGCGGAAGGCGGCTGAATGCGGCACCTCGTAGGTGACATACGACAGCTCGCCAGGCCCGGATCCATTGAGCTCCGGACGGTTCCGGCCACCCGGCCGGCTGGTAGACCGCAAACGCGGCACCCTGCGGGTCGGTAGCGTCAAGTACCGTGCCGTAGTCGGCCCTACGCACTTCGCCCGGTGTACCGCCCGCTTCGGTGATCGCCTGCCGGGCGGCCTGCAGATCGGCGACGGCATAGCAGCAGAACAGCGTCGGGTGCCCACCCACGGTGGCAATGCCTGTCGGCAGTTTGGTATTCGTTACTGGGTGCGACCCGGGATCGTACGTCCAGCCCAATACGTGTCCATAGAACGCCGCCGCGCGGTCGGCGTCGCAGGTCCACAGTGACACGTATCAATGTCGCCATGCTGGATGAGCGGAACCGAGCCGTGCACTGGGCCGCTCAGCATTCAGCGGTGACCAAACGGATCGATAATGGTCGCGTTGCGGGCTCCGTAGTTCTCGTAGACCTCACGCTCGACGGTGGCACCGCGCTCGTGTGTCCGCTGCAGCGTCGCGTCGGTGTCGGCACATACAACATCAGGCTGACCGAAACCTGGCGCGGCGCTGGCGCTTTCAGTCCATGCTGCGGATATTCATCGGCCAAATACAACATGCCACCCCCTGGTGGCCCGGTTCGGCGCTCACACCCTCATCGTCGCGGTGACGGGCCAGACTCCGACGCGCACGCCACCGAAATTTTTCTCGTCCGCTATTCCCAGGTCACCGGCGGCCCGTGCGGCGCGCATTCGGCCAAGATCTGGTCCATACCACCCGGCCAGCAGCGGGCACGGAGCAGAAACGCATGCGGAGCGCCGGATGTACGACGCTGTGGCTCCAGCATGAGGTGCGCGAAAGGCGCCCGCGCCTCGGCTTGGGCGGCCAGCGCGTCGATCCCGTCGCGGACTGCGACCTGTTCGCTCGCGGAAAGGTACTGCCAAGTGATCGAATGCCACAGCACGGTCAACGCGCCGTCGGCCACGGCGAGACCGGCAACCGCATCGGCCGCTGCGCAGCGCTGCAGCCGCGCTGGAACCTGTCGGGCGACACCGATCGCACCGCGTAACCGGTCCAGCCGGGCGGCCATGTCGGGCCAGACATAGCTCAACAGAGTCAACTCGCCGTCGGCGCTGGTGGCGTTGACAGGCGCGATGTCATAACCCTGGCGTTCGACGATCTGTAGCGCACCCCCAGGCGGCAGTCTGCCGTGCCACGCGTCGTCGATGGTCACCGGCGAGTCGGGCGGGCCCCACTGGCCGCCCCGATAGCGATAGTGGTAGCGGTCTGCCCGCAGGTTCAGTCCGGCGCTCGATCCGATCTCGAAAAGTCTTACCGGCAAACCGAATCGGCGATCCAGAATCAGCAACCCGCCGATCAGCGCGGCGGATCTGCCCACCTCGTTGGTCTGCGGTGGTTGATCAAGCGCGGCGCGCAGCGGGCTGAAATGGTTCGCCGCGGCCAGCATGATATCGGGCCAGGCCGCCTCCGCGTCCCAGGTACCCCCGGTGCTCGGATACCAGCGGCGCAACGTCGGTGCGCGGCCATCGAGTACCAGCCGGTGCAGGCCGCCGAGCAGTCGAAGCGGCAGCGCCAATCTTCCCGGATCGTTTTCGTGGCCGGCCAGGATGGCCGCGAAGATGCCGCCGGCTTCCACGTCCGCGGCTACCCGGTCGAGCAGTTCGCCATACATCGGGGAACCCAAGGCGGCGCAGGCCCGGCCGTGCGACCGCAGGGAACGCAGCAGGTGCTCGACGCCGCTCACCGGTTCAGCCGGTCCAGTCCGTCGCGGACAACATCGAACGCGTTGCCGAGAGCCTCGGGCAACGAGACGGATTCGTCGTCTAGCCAATGCACATAGGCCGACAGTGCCACCCCGAGCATCATCCATGCGACGGTCTGGGGCAGCAAGTCAGTCGTCTTGACGCCCGACCGGCGGGCCACGAACCCGGCGATCACCTCGCGCCATCCGGCATACATCGTCATCGAGTAGGCCTGCAATTCGGGGGTCTGCAGGATGACCCGCATGCGCTGGCGGTGCCGGATGGTCTCGGACTCGTCGAAAGTGTTGAACGCCAACAGCGCAGCACGCAACGCCTCACCTAGCGGAACCCGTGGATCGACCTGTTCGAGCAGGTCCCTCAAATGCTGCAGGTGCGCATCGAAGTCACCCCAAGGGATCGCGTTCTTGGAGACGTAATAGCGAAACAGCGTGCGGCGGGCGATGCCGGCGGCCGCCGCGACATCGTCGACGCTCACCTCGTCGAAACCGCGGGCGGCGAACAACTCGATGGCGACGTCGGTGATGTGGTGCCGTGTCGTCGAGCGGCGCCGGCCCACCCGGGACTCAGGCAGCATGGACTCACCCTTCCATTTCGGCACTCGATGCCATATTCTAACGACGATTCTGACCGGATCGACGTCGACTTGGCGACCTTTTGGCGAAAGGCATCTTTATGGAACACCAGACCGACACCGACACCGAACTCGTCACCGAAACTCTGGTCGAAGAGGTGTCCATCGACGGGATGTGCGGGGTCTACTGACCGTGCCTGACCCGGCTCAGCCTGGCTCGTTTGAGCCTGGCCGCGGCTGGCGGTTGCACCCACAGGTGGCGGTGCGACCCGAGTCGTTCGGCGCGCTGCTCTATCACTTCGGCACCCGCAAGCTGTCGTTTCTGAAAAATCGCACCATTCTGGCGGTGGTGCAGTCGCTGGCCGATCACTCCGATGCCCGATCCGCCTGCCGCGCCGCCGGAGTCGACGGCTCCCGGCAAGGCCCGTATCTGCACGCGCTGGGTGTGCTGGCCGACTCGAACATGCTGGTGCCCAGGGAGCCAAAGGAGGAGGCGTGACATCCGCGGTACCCCGGCTCATCGAGCAGTTCGAGCAGGGGCTGGACGCACCGATCTGCCTGACCTGGGAGCTGACGTACGCGTGCAATTTGGCGTGCGTGCACTGCCTGTCGTCGTCGGGCAAACGCGACCCGCGTGAGCTGTCCACGAGCGCGTGCAAGGACATCATCGACGAGCTGGAACGCATGCAGGTGTTCTACGTCAACATCGGCGGTGGGGAACCTACTGCGCGCCCGGACTTTTGGGAGCTGGTGGAGTACGCCACCACACACCATGTCGGCGTCAAGTTCTCCACCAACGGTGTGCGGATCACTCCCGAAGTGGCCGCGTGGTTGGCCGCCAGCGACTACGTGGACGTTCAGATCTCGCTCGACGGTCCGACCGCTGAGGTCAACGACGCCATTCGCGGCGCCGGGTCGTTCGCCATGGCGGTGCGTGCGTGCGAGAACCTGGCTGCGGCGGGCTTCTCCGACGCCAAGATCTCCGTTGTTGTGACCCGGCACAACGTCGACCAGCTCGACGAATTCGCCGCGCTGGCAAGCCGTTACGGTGCCACCCTGCGGATCACTCGGCTGCGGCCGTCGGGGCGGGGCGCAGACGTCTGGGATGAGCTGCACCCGACAGCCGACCAGCAGGTTCAGCTCTACAACTGGCTGGTCGCCAAGGGCGAGCGGGTGCTCACCGGTGACTCCTTCTTTCACCTGTCGGCTCTCGGTGAGCCTGGGGCGCTGGCCGGGCTGAACATGTGCGGAGCCGGCCGGGTGGTGTGCCTGATCGACCCGGTGGGCGACGTGTACGCTTGCCCATTCGCCATCCACGACTGGTTTCTCGCGGGAAACGTGTTGACGAACGGTGGATTTGACAACGTCTGGAAGAACGCTCCGCTGTTCCGTGAACTCCGCAGACCCCAGTCCGCGGGCGCCTGTGGCAGCTGCGGGCACTACGACAGCTGCCGCGGCGGCTGCATGGCCGCCAAATTCTTCACCGGTCTGCCGACCGACGGTCCGGATCCCGAATGCGTGCAGGGTCACGGCGCGCCGGCGCTGGCCCGCGAGCGCGACAAACCGCGATTCCGCGGCGACCACTCTCACGGGCGGCGCAGACCGGTGCCATTGGCCCTGTCCATGCGCCCGCCGGCGCGGCTCTGCAACGAAAGCCCCATCTAGCCATGACCAGCGATTGGTTCGAGACGGTCGCCATCGCCCAGCGACGGGCGAAGAAGCGGCTGCCGAAATCGGTTTATTCGTCGCTGATTTCGGCGAGCGAGAAGGGAATCACCGTAGCCGACAATGTCGAAGCGTTCAGTGAACTCGGCTTCGCGCCTCATGTGGTGGGCGCAGTCGAGAAGCGCGATCTATCGACGACCGTTATGGGGCAAGAGATTTCGTTACCCGTGATCATCTCGCCGACCGGTGTCCAGGCGGTCCATCCGGACGCTGAGGTCGCCGTCGCCCGCGCCGCTGCCGCGCGTGGCACAGCGTTGGGGTTGTCGTCGTTCGCGAACAAGCCGATCGAGGAGGTCATCGCCGCCAACCCCAAGGTCTTCTTCCAGGTCTACTGGCTGGGCGACCGCGACGCGATCGCCGAGCGGGTCGAACGGGCCGGGCAGGCCGGGGCGGTCGGCCTGATCGTCACCACCGACTGGACGTTCTCCCACGGCCGGGACTGGGGCAGCCCCAAGATCCCCGAGCAGATGGACCCGCGGACCATCCTGCGGCTCTCCCCGGAGGCGATCAGCCGGCCTCGCTGGCTGTGGAAGTATGCCAAGACGCTGCGGTGGCCCACCCTGCGGGTGCCCAACCAGGGCCGCCGCGGCGAGCCCGGCCCGCCGTTCTTCGCCGCCTATGGCGAGTGGATGGCAACACCGCCGCCGACTTGGGAAGACATCGCCTGGCTGCGGCAGTTGTGGAGCGGGCCGTTCATGCTCAAGGGCGTGCTGCGGGTGGATGACGCCAAAAGAGCTGTGGATGCCGGTGTTTCGGCGATCTCGGTGTCCAATCACGGTGGCAACAACCTAGACGGCACGCCCGCTGCGATCCGGGCGCTGCCCGCAGTGGCGGCGGCGGTCGGCGACGACGTCGAGGTGTTGCTGGATGGCGGTATCCGCCGCGGCGGCGACGTCGTCAAAGCGCTGGCGCTGGGAGCGCGTGCGGTCATGATCGGCCGCGCATACCTGTGGGGGTTGGCCGCGGCCGGGCAGGCGGGGGTGGAGAACGTGCTGGACATTCTGCGCGGCGGTATCGACTCGGCGCTGATGGGCCTCGGGCGCGCCTCAGTGCACGACCTCACCCCGAACGACATCCTGGTTCCGGCGGGCTTTGTCCGGGCGCTCGGGGTGCCGGCCACCGGGGATGTCGAGTCTGCGCCGAACTGACACCGCGGTAATTCTGATACGGACGTGGCAGCCGTGGCAGACGTGACCACCGCAACCGGCGGACCGCTTATCGGGAAAAAGCCGCGGTCGGCGTGCCCGATGACCGTGTTGGCCAGCTCGCCGCGCATGGCGATCGCCATGGCCAGCGCGGACTCGACGAGATCGGCGCGCATGTGCTCATCGATGGCCTAGCCGATCACCCCCCGCGAGCAGCGATCACGGAGCGCGTAAATACAGCCGGCCCTGCCCGGTGCGCAGATAGGTGGTAGCGGACGTCCACACCCGATCCAGGACTCCGGTGTCGAATCGGCGTCCGACCAGGTCCTTCGGTAGCGGCGCGTAGGCGTCGGCCACCGTGGTGGCCGGAGCGAACGTGCGCGGGCTGATCCCGGCCAGGGTGTTGACGGCGAGGCCAGGCCGCCACCGTCTCGCGGGACACCTGCTCACCGGCAGCGCGCAGGTCGGCCAGGATCCGCGGCCATCGTAGACACCGTCAGAGGCCGCGTGTGACGCGGCGACCTTGGCGTCCAACTCGTCGCCGCCGCTGCCCTGGGGTCATGCCGCGGTCACGTGCCGCGCGCCACCCTGAGGGTGATACCTCCCGCAGCTCACGCATCCGCTTGATCGGGTAGGTGGCATTCTCCGTCTCGATCACCCGGTAGGCCTGTACCGGTTGTGCTCAGTGCGAAGAAGGCCGCGGCTTTTTCAAAAACTCGCGCTACGGCGCTGTCTCCGTCGGAGTCTTCAATCGGTCCGCAGTCTGTTCTCCGCCCGGCCATCCCGGGTGTATGCATGCCCTGTACCTAGTAAGAAACTGCGAGTTTGTAATTTGTTTCTCTTCTATTGGTATGTATTCTACTGGTTCAGGTGCATCACCGGTATACACATACCCGTCGCATCCAGGCGCTGCGGTAATCGCGGCCGGCCTCTGGGTCGGCTTGCTTCCGTTAGGAGGAGCACATGTCGTTCGTGACCACACAGCCGGGAATGCTGGCGTTCGCCGCCGGAGACCTGCAAAGCATCGGCTCTGCAATGGCCGCCGGCAACATGGCGGCGGCAGCCCCGACCACCGGGGTGGTTCCCGCGGCTGCCGACGAGGTGTCGGCGCTGACGGCGGCGCAGTTCGCCGCACACGCCCAGATGTACCAGGGATTCGGTGCCCAAGCCACGGCGATTCATGAACTATTTGTGAAAACCCTGGGGACCAGCGCCTGTTCGTACGCGGCCACCGAGGCCGCCAACGTGATCACAGCTAGCTAGGCGGGCGGAGGTCGGCGATGAAAATTGTCCGAAAGGGCGAACAACCGGTGCACGCCAGGTGAATTGTCATTTACCATCGACGAGTGGTTGTCCCCTGCGACCTTGGGAGCTCGACATCGAGCCAGTTACCAAGCCTGTCGCCGTCACTAATTGCCCCGGTGGGGTCCACCGAACAGCACGGCCCCCACCTGCCGCTGGACACTGATACCCGGATAGCGACCGCCGTCGCTCGAACCGTTGCCGCACGCTTCACGGACGCGCGAGCATCCGGCGGCCCGCAGCAGCAGTGGCTGGTGGCACCGGGCATCGCGTACGGCGACAGCGGCGAGCACCAGAGCTTCGCCGGAACGATCTCCATCGGCACCGAGGCCCTGAGCATGCTACTGGTGGAGCATGGGAGGTCGGCCACCTGCTGGGCGCAGCGCCTGGTGTTCGTCAACGGCCACGGTGGCAATGTCGCCGCGCTGGACCGTGCGGTGAGCCGACTGCGCTCCGAAGGCCGCGACGTCGGGTGGTGTCCCTGCACCGCGGCGGGCGCTGACGCTCACGCCGGCCACACCGAAACATCGGTACTGCTCCATATTTCGCCAGCCGATGTGCTGACGGACCGGTGGCGCGCGGGCAACGGCGCGCCGTTGCCCGATCTGTTGCCGTTGATGCGCCGCGGGGGAGTCGCGGCGGTGACCGAGGTAGGCGTGTTAGGAGACCCCACCACGGCGACCGCGGCCGAAGGCGAGCGGATGTTCGCCGAGATGGTCGAGGGCTGTGTCCGCCGGGTCTCCCGGTGGGCGCCCGGGCCGGACGGGATGCTGACATGACCCAGAGCCGATTGCCTGACGGGTTTGCCGTGCAAGTGGACCGGCGCGTCCGGGTGCTCGGCCGCGGCTCCGCCCTGCTCGGGGGTTCTCCCACCCGGCTGCTGCGATTGGCCCCCGCCGCCCAAGACATGCTCTCGGATGGCCGCCTGAAGGTTCACGACGCGGTCAGCGCCGAGCTGGCCCGCACCTTGCTGGACGCGACGGTGGCTCATCCCCGGCCAGCGGGTGGGCCGTCACATCGTGATGTCACCGTGGTAATCCCGGTGCGGGACAATGCTTGCGGCCTGCGCCGGCTGCTGGCTTCGCTACGTGGACTACATGTCATCGTGGTAGACGACGGTTCGTCCTGCCCGGTCAACCCGGACGACTTCGCAGGCGCGAACTGCGATATCGAGGTGTTGCGTCATCCCCGTAGTAAGGGGCCGGCGGCGGCGCGCAATACCGGATTAGCGGCCTGCACAACCGATTTTGTTGCATTCCTGGATTCCGATGTAGTGCCGCGCCGCGGCTGGCTGGAAGCCTTGCTCGGTCATTTCTGCGATCCCACCGTCGCACTGGTGGCACCTCGCATCGTCGGTCTGTCGCAAAGCGACCATCTGGTGGCTCGTTACGAAGCGGTTCGCTCCTCGCTGGACCTCGGTCAGCGGGAAGCCCCGGTCATTCCCTATAGCACGGTGTCGTATGTTCCTAGCGCAGCGATCATTTGTCGCACATCAGCGCTTCGTGATGTCGGCGGGTTCGACGAGACCCTGCAGTCCGGCGAGGACGTCGACTTATGCTGGCGGCTGATGGAAGCCGGCACCCGGTTGCGCTACGAGCCAATCGCGTTGGTGGCGCACGATCATCGCACACAATTGCGGGATTGGATTGCGCGCAAAGCGTTTTATGGCGGCTCGGCGGCTCCGCTGTCGGTGCGTCACCCGGACAAGATGGCCCCCCTGATGATCTCTGGCTGGGCACTGGCCGCCTGGATTCTGATGGCCATCGGCTCAAGCATCAGTTATCCCGCATCGCTGGCCATCGCCGCCCTGACGGGTCGCCGAATAGCCGCGGCCATGCGCGGCGCCGACACCTGTCTCTCGGATGTATTGGTGATCGCAGCCCGCGGTTTGTGGTCGGCGGCGCTGCAACTGGCATCGGCCATCTGCCGGCACTACTGGCCGATCGCGTTGGTTGCGGCCATACTGTCCCGCAACTGCCGGCGGGTGGTCATAATCGCGGCCATCGTCGACGGGGTGGTGGACTGGGTTAGCCACAAGGAGGCCACCGACGACGACACCCGGCCAATCGGGTTGCTGTCCTACCTTTTGCTCAAACGTCTCGACGACCTGGCCTACGGCGTCGGTCTATGGTGCGGAGTAGCGCGGGAGCGCAACATCGGGCCGCTCAAACCGCAGATTCGGACCTGACCGCTGCCTTGAGCACACCCGTCCTGCACAGCGATGTGCTGATCATCGGTGCTGGGAGCGCTGGATCTGTGGTCGCCGAGCGCCTTTCCGCTGACCCCAGCTGTACCGTGACGGTGCTCGAAGCCGGCCCTGGTCTCACCGACCCCGGGTTGTTGGTCCAGACCGCCAACGGGTTGCAACTGCCCATCGGCGTTGCCAGCCCGCTGGTCCGGCGGTATCTGACGCAGCTCACCGAGCAGCCGGCGCGCCATTTGCCGACCGTGCGCGGAGCGACGGTCGGCGGTTCCGGCGCGGTCAACGGCGGCTATTTCTGCCGTGGCCTGCCGCGTGACTTCGACTGGGGTCCCGGCTGGGCGTGGTCTGACGTACTCGACCATTTTCGGGCGATCGAGACAGACCTAGATTTCGACAGCCCCGCCCACGGGCGTAACGGCCCAATCCCGGTTCGTCGTACCCACGAAATACTCGGCAGCACAAAAGCTTTCATAGCTGCTGCACAGCGCGCGGGGTTTGCCTGGATCAACGACCTTAATGACGTCGGTCCTACGATGCCGTCGGCCGTGGGCGCTGTGCCGCTCAACATCGTCGACGGTGTGCGAACCGGCTCGGGGGCGGGCTATCTGATCCCGGCGCTGAGGCGACCCAACCTAACACTGCTCGCGCAGACACGGGCAGTGCGATTGCGTTTCACCGGTACCTGTGCCGTCGGCGTCGACGCAATCGGCCCAGGAGGTCCGATTGCCCCGACTGCCGATCGAATCGTATTGTCCGCCGGCGCGATTGAGTCGGCACATCTGCTGATGCTTTCCGGGATCGGCGACGAGGCCATGCTGCGCGCTGCCGGCGTGCAGGTGACGGCGCCGCTGCCGGTCGGGACGGGATGCACCGACCACCCTGAATGGGTGTTGCCGACGAACTGGGCGGTCGCTGCTGGCCGGCCGGTGCTGGAGGTGGTGCTGAGCACATCGGACGGCCTCGAGATCAGGCCATACACAGGCGGTTTCGTCGCGATGACCGGCGATGGAACCCCAGGTCATCCGGATTGGCCGCACATCGGGGTGGCGCTCATGCAGCCGCAGGCGCGGGGATGCATCACGCTGGTCTCACCTGACCCTTGGGTGCCGCCACGCATAGAGCATCGGTACGACAGCGAGCCCGACGATGTCGCCGCCCTGCGACAGGGCACCGAATTGGCCCGTGAATTAGCCGGTGCGGCAACGTACGTCGGACCACCGGTGTGGTCGACGTCGCAACATTTGTGTGGCAGCGCCCCGATGGGCACTGAACGGGACCCGCGAGCCGTCGTCGACCAGCGCTGCAGGGTGCACGGTATCGACGGCCTGTGGGTGATCGACGGGTCTGTGCTGCCGGCGATCACCAGCCGGGGCCCGCACGCGACCATTGTGATGCTCGGGCACCGGGCGGTGGAGTTCGTTAAATGAGTCACCGCAGCAGGTACCGGAACGGCAGGTGCTTGAGCCCGCCTACGAATACGGTCGCAATGAGTTCCGGCTCGCCATTCAGTTCAATCGATTTCAGCCGCGGCAGTAATTCGGTGAAGAAGCTGTTCACCTCCATGCGAGCCAGGGCCGCGCCCAGGCAGAAGTGCACCCCGTACCCGAATGCCAAGTTTTTGTTGGGATCACGCCCGACATTGAAGCGGAAAGGATCATCGAAGACCTCCTCGTCCCGGTTGCCGGACACGTAGGACAGATACACCGAGTCGCCTTTCGCGATGGCCACACCGCGGACGGTGGTGTCCGCCGTGGCGGTGCGCATGAATTCCTTGACCGGGGTCACCCAGCGGATCATCTCCTCGGTGGCCAGCGGCATCAGGTCGAGGTTGTCGGTTAGCCGCTGACGCTGGTCGGGGTGTTCGATCAGCGCGTGCAGGCCACCGGCGATCGTCGCGCTGGTGGTGTCGTGGCCGGCGGTGGCGATGATCACGTAGTAGGACGCGGTGTCGACATCCGAGAGCGGTTCGGCGTCGACGCGGGCGTTGGCGATCGCCGACGCCAGGTCTTCGGTCGGGTGCTTGCGCCGCGACGCGGTGAGCCTGTTGAAGTAACCGAAGAAGTCGAGCAGAACCTGGAGTTGTTCTTGCGGGGTAGTGCCGCGCCGGAACTCGGCGTCGTCGCCGCCGAAGAGTTCCTGGGTGAACTTGAGCATCCGCGGGAAGTCCGATTCCGGCAGGCCCAGCAGCGACATGATGACATAGAGCGGGTAGTTCACGGCGACCTCTTGCACGAAGTCGCATTCGGTGCCCGCGCTCATCATCTTGTCGACATAGATCTTGGCCAGCTCGTCGACCCGGACCTTCAGCGCCCGCATGGCCTTTGGGCGAAACCAGTCCGCGCCGAGCGCCCGCACCACCCGGTGCTGCGGATCGTCCATGTGGATGAGCGTGCGCAGCCCCATCCCGGCGTCGAGGTGGGCTCGCGCGATGTCGTCGTTCTCCGCGGTCTGCAGCAGTGGCCGGGGGTCGTTGATGAACAGGTTGTTGGCACGCTCGATCTCCACGATGTCGGTGTGCTTGGTGATCGCCCAAAACGGCAGGTAAGGCGAACAGTCGACCAGCGACACCGGTGCGTGGGCGCGCAGGTGGGTCAGCGCCGCATGCAGCCGCGGCTCGTCGGCGTAGGCGGTCGGATCGGCGAATACTTTGGCAGCCTCGTCAATTATCGGTGTGCTCATCCCGCTCCTCGGTTGGCCGCATGATTTTTGACGTGTGTCAGGTCAGCTTTTCAAGTGTCAGTGATCGGCGGCGCCCCGGGAGCGGTTTGTGACGGTCGGTACCGGTCGTTTGCCCTACGCTCAGCTTTTGTGCAGATCGGATCACCGCGTCGCCGACGGGCGTACGCCGTCGCGCTGCTGGCGACGGCGGTGTTGGCGGCGGCCTGCCCAGGTGGTAACACCGCGACACTGCAAACGTTCGAACCGGCTAATTCAAGCCCACTGGATGCGGGGGTAGTGCGCACCTTCACCGGGCTGGTGCGCGGTCTGGTCGCCGCGGATTACCGCCTGTTTCAGGGCATTCCATATGCGGCACCGCCAGTGGGGCCGCTACGCTGGCAGCCGCCGCGGCCGGTTGCGCCGTGGCCGGGGATGCGGGATGGCAGCAAACCTGGCCCGCAGTGCAGCCAGGAAAGCGAGCGCGGGCGTGGCGGCAGGACGGCCAGCGAGGACTGCCTCACCCTCAACGTGTGGACACCGGCGGCCGGCGCGGATAAGCGCCCGGTGATGGTGTGGATTCACGGCGGCGGCTTCGTTAACGGCAGCGGCGATCTCTATAACGCGCGGTGGTTGGCCGCCCGCGGCCAAATCATCGTCGTCACCATCAACTACCGGCTGGGCGCCCTCGGATTCCTGGCGCACCCCTCGCTCGGGCCGCCAGCCGAGCTCGGCAATTATGGACTGGCCGATCAGCAGGCCGCGCTGCGCTGGGTCCGCGACAATATCGCCAACTTCGGGGGCGATCCCACCAAGGTCACCGTCGCCGGCGAATCCGCCGGTGCCATGTCGGTATGTGACCACCTGGTGGCGCCCGGGTCGGCGGGGCTTTTTCGCTCCGCGATCATCCAGAGTGGCCCCTGTCAGGCACAGGTAGACCTCGCGACCGCGCAGCGCACAAGCGTGGACTACGCCGCGTCGGTGGGCTGCCCTGATCCAGCCGCCGCCGCGCAGTGCTTGCGGGCGCTACCGGCTGCGACGCTGGCCCGGCCGCCGTGGTACTCCCATATCGGCGACTCCGATGCCCTCGCGAGCCCCATCACCGGAACGGCCGCGCTACCGGTCGACCCGGTGGCGGCGTTCACCACCGGTAGCGGGGCACGGGTTCCGGTGCTGATCGGCACCAACCACGACGAGTTCACCATGTTCGCGGCCCTGCGGTATCTACGGTTGGGCCGGGCGGTGACAGCCGCCGAGTATCCCCGCGTGCTGGCGGACATCTTTGGTGCGGGCGGCCGGGCCGTGCTGGCGCATTATCCGCTTGAGCGCTATGGCGGGGATGTCTCCCTCGCCTACTCCGCGGCGGTGACCGACGGTGTCTTCACGTGCGTCGCCGATCGGATGGTGGACGGGTTGCGCCACGGCGCGGCGGTCTACGCCTACGAGTTCAATGACCGCGACGCTCCCGCGCCGACGCCGTTGCGCCGCGTGCCCTTCCCGGTCGGCGCCAGCCACTCACTGGAGCTGCGCTACCTGTTCAACGGCGGCGCTCCGCCGCTGAACCCCGGGCAGCGGAAACTGTCCAACCAGATGATCGACTACTGGAGCCGATTCGTGGTCACCGGTGCGCCGAATGCGCCCGGCCAGCCAGGTTGGCCGGCGGTCAGCAGCGATCCGGCGCACAGTCCATGGATGTCGTTGCAGCCCGGCGGCACCAGAATCATCACCGATTTCGGGCAGTCGCACCAATGCCCATTCTGGGCGACGCTAAAGGGCAAGCGTTAGCTTTTGTGATCGGTGCGTCGGTCAGCCGGCGTCACCCACGTGGTGATGTCGGCGGCGTGCACCACCTCGGTTCCAGCCCGGTCGGCGACGCTGACTGGAACAGTCAATTCGACGCCCTCGGTGATCTGTGCGAAATCCGGTGGGTCCAGCCGGCCAGCGCCCACAGCGACGTCGTCGCTTTCTCCAGGTAGTGCACCGCCATCGCCTTCGGGATCCAGCGGTGGCTCTGCGGCACCGTGGCTT
Organism: Mycobacterium sp.; assembly: GCA_035625875.1. Lineage (GTDB taxonomy): Bacteria > Actinomycetota > Actinomycetes > Mycobacteriales > Mycobacteriaceae > Mycobacterium. Next base: position 27,394 of record DASPOT010000249.1, read on the forward strand.
CGTTGAGCCATCGCGACTTCGGCGGCGTTGCAGCATGCGATTGCGTGCACGGTGTGCAAGTGGTTGTAGACGTAGCCTGTCGTAGCTTTACCACCATAATCTTGTCCAGCCACCGCAAACACCGCGTTTATACGCACAGTGCTCTCGCGTATAACGCGTTAGCAGCGAAAACTCAGGAAAATTTTCAGTGAAAGTTTGCGGTCCAGCTAATCCACGTCATATAGGGGTTATCCCCAGTTGACGCGCGATTTGGCGCGTATCTCCCCCTAAAGGAGGGTCACTTGACGACTATCTCGCCGACACCTTACTTGTTCATGGACGAGGCCGCCGCGTATCTGCGGATCCCCCTCGACACGTGCTATCGGTGGGCGCGGGACGGCCGGATACCGGCGGTGAAGGTCGGCCGTAAATGGCGGATAGCCCGCGCAGACCTCGACGCCATGCTGGCGGGCACGGCATGAGCACGCCCCGCCTGGAGGACCTGGACCCGCAGAGCCAGGCCCGGATACGAGACATCGTCGCGAAGGCGCCGCTGCTCACAGACGGGCAGCGCAGCCAGCTACGGCTGCTGTTTCAACCATTTGAGGCGACGGCGTGATCCGGTCCAATCGCGGCCGGGTCGTGCCGGCCAGCGTGGTCGCGACCCGCAGAACGGCCCGGGATGACAAGGCCGACAAACGAGGCCCAACGAAGGGGGTGATTGACGGGCCGAGCAACGCCCGGCCCCCCAACGACAAGTCCACCCGACCGACCAAAGGCTTTAGGACCTACACCATGAACCACTATCCGTCAGAAGTCCTGGCGCCACTATGGATATACCACAGCCCTGTAATGGAAAACCAGGCGGCAAATCTCCGAAGCCGGGGTGCGGCTGGTAGACCTCAACCCCGACCCGGCGAAAAACCCGCTGGCTGATCCTGCAAAGGCCACCGAGGTCCCAGAGCTGTCGGTGGGCCGGCGGCACCGGTTGGCAGTTGCCAATCCCGGGTTGTGGTCGCTGGTCGGCCAGGTGCACCGCCGCTGGCAAGCTGCAGTGGATCTGGTGGGCCTGGCCGATACCGTGACCCGGGAGCGGGCCGCCTTCACCGGGTTGACGGTCGCCGGTGTGGCGGTGCCGACGACAGACCCCAATGCTCAGTTGCTCGGCGATGTGGTGGCACAGCTGGAACGCCGGGAACGGCCCGACGACGACACCGTGACGGCGCTACGGAGGGCCTATTCGATGGCGGTGCTGGCCTCACAAGCCACCCAGCACACACCGCAGGATCTCACCGACGACACCGGGCACGTGGATGCGTATCGACGGGCGCGGGCATGGGAGGCTGCGACGATCCTCGTGGAAGCCGTGAACACGCAGGGCAGCGAGGTCTTGCCGGAGTCAACGCTGGCCGACATCGCCTACTGCGCGGTGACCGCCCAGGTACCTCACGGTCCCAACGCCGTAGCCGACGTGCTCCGCTACCACACCTGACTCCATTCAGTTAGCCGACGCCCAGATCACCCTGTATTCGCGGGGCACTAAGCCATCTGCGGCTGTTGCCACCCGGTCATCAGGGGATCGTGCCCCACCCGCCCGGCCGCGGCGCCGAACCAAACAACCGCCGAGCATCGCTGAGCGCCTGGCCCACCTCGTGCACCAGCATCCAGCGACATACCCCGCACACCCCCAGCACCACCGGCCACCACGGCCAGGTCATCGAGGCGCGATGATGCGCCGCCCGGGTGGCTGGTCGGCCAGAAAGTTCGCGGTACGCCCAGTGGTGCCGCGGCCACCCATGCAGCGCGAGGACTGGGCGGGCCTCCACGAACGACCGGCGCACCCCGGGAATCAGCGGCGATTCAGCAGCCGTAAATCGCACTATGGGCAACCGCTCCCACACGCTACGGTGCGCGTATGGGCGAATATCGCGGCATGTTCAACGCCAGCATCGCCGATCCCATCGCCTTCTGGGCCGACGCCGCGCGGGCGGTGGCGTGGACCCGCGAACCGCAGCGCGTCCTCGATGACTCGAATCCGCCGTTCTACCGGTGGTTTCCCGACGGCGAGCTGAACACCTGCGCCAACGCACTGGACCGCCACGTCGACGGTGGCCGCGCCGAGCAGCCGGCGCTGATCTATGACTCGCCGGTGACCGGGTCGCAGCGCACCTACACCTACCGCGAGCTGCTGGATGAAACCGCCCGCTTCGCCGGAGCGCTGCGCGGGTTGGGTGTCGGCAAGGGCGACCGGGTCGTCATCTACATGCCGATGGTGCCCGAGGCGGTGATCGCGATGCTCGCGTGCGCACGTCTCGGTGCGGTGCATTCGGTGGTGTTCGGTGGGTTCGCCGCGCACGAACTCGCCGCGCGCATCGACGACGCGCAACCGGCCGTCATCGTGTCGGCCTCGTGTGGCGTTGAGCCGACCAGAACCGTCGACTACAAGCCAATGCTCGACGCCGCGCTCAACATCGCCGAGCACTCCCCGCCGGCGTGCGTCATCCTGCAGCGCGAGCAGCGTCCCTGCGAGCCGCTGGCGGGCCGCGACCACGATTGGCACGACCTGATGGCCGATACACAACCCGTCGACGCGGTGCCTGTCGCCGCGACCGACCCGCTGTATGTGCTGTACACCTCCGGTACCACAGGCAAGCCCAAGGGCATCGTCCGCGATAACGGCGGGCATGCGGTGGCGCTGCTGTGGAGCATGCGCAACATCTACGACACTCAGCCCGGCGAAGTTTATTGGGCCGCTTCGGATGTCGGCTGGGTTGTCGGCCACTCCTACATCGTGTACGGGCCACTGCTACTCGGCGCGACGACCGTGCTGTACGAGGGCAAGCCCGTCGGCACCCCTGATGCGGGCGCGTTCTGGCGTGTCGCGTCGGAGCACGGCGTCAAGGCGTTGTTCACTGCGCCGACAGCGATCCGCGCGATCAAGAGGGAAGACCCCGAGGGTCTGCACCTCGTCAAGTATGACCTGTCGGCGCTGAAGTATTTGTTCCAGGCCGGCGAACACCTCGACCCCGGCACGTACGGCTGGGCGTCGGACATACTCGGCATCCCGGTCGTCGACCACTGGTGGCAGACAGAAACGGGCTGGAGCATCTCCGCCAACCCGATGGGCGTCGAACCGCTGCCGATCAGGCCAGGCTCCGCATCGCTGCCGATGCCGGGCTACGACGTGCGGATCCTGCGGCCGGACGGCTCGGAGTGCGACGCCAACGAAGAAGGGGCGATCTGCGTACGCTTGCCGCTGCCGCCGGGCACCCTGCCGACTCTGTGGCGCAACGACGAGCGCTATGTCTCCTCCTACCTGTCGGCGTTCCCTGGCTACTACCTGACCGGCGACGGCGGGTACTTCGACGAGGACGGCTACCTATTCGTGATGGGCCGCATCGACGACGTGATCAACGTTGCGGGACACCGGATGTCGACGGGCTTGATCGAGACCGTGCTGGCGGGGCACCCCGCCGTCGCGGAATGCGCGGTGATCGGTGTCACCGACGAGATCAAGGGTCAGGTGCCGCGCGGTTTCGTCGTGCTCAAGGCTGGTGCGACGGCGGAGCGGCTGGCCGACGAATTGATCGAGGCGGTGCGCGAAAACATTGGCGCGGTGGCGTGTTTCAGGCTCGTCGACGTTGTTCCAGGGCTGCCGAAGACGCGGTCGGGAAAGATACTGCGCAAGACGATGCGGGACATCGCCGAAGGGCGCGACGAGCCGCTGCCGTCGACCATCGAGGACCCTGCGGTGCTCGATGCGCTGAAACCGATTCTCCGCGCGTAAGCCTGCGCGCGTGACGATA
>DASPOT010000250.1:0-5822 GCA_035625875.1 Mycobacterium sp.
ACGCGCGTATGTGTTCGGGCTGCGCCCGACCGCGCGCCAGCACACCGGGTTGGCGGCGTGTGTGGAGGCCCACCGCGAGCTGTATAGCGCGGCGTTGCGGGAGCGTCGGGATGCCTGGTCGCACAGCAAGACCCGTATCTACTACGGGGATCAGTCGGCGCAGCTGACCGAGATCCGTTCAGCACGCCCGGATCAGGCGGTGTGGTCGTTCTCCAGCCAGCAGGCCACGCTGCGTCGGCTCAATAAGGCGTTCACTGGGTTTTTCCGGCGGGTTAAAGCAGCCAAGCCCGGCGTCAAGGCGGGGTATCCGCGGTTTAAGGGTGTGGCCGGGTTCGACGGTGTGGGGTGGCCCAAAGACGGGGATGGTGCCCGCTGGCTAGCGGAGCAGCGGCGGGTGTGTCTGCAAGGCATCGGCCAGGTTGAGGTCCACCTGCACCGCCAGGTTCAGGGCCAGGTGAAGAGGATCCAGGTCAAACGGGTGGGGCGGCGGGGCTGGATGCTGGTGTTCTCCTGTGACGACGTGGGGACCAATCCGCTGCCGGCCACCGGCCGCCAAGCCGGTATCGACGTCGGGATCGCCAGTTTCGCCACCACCAGCGATGGTAAGCACATCGACAATCCGCGCTGGGGACGCGCTGCCGCGGGCAGGTTAGCCGCTGCGCAGCAGCGGCTGGCCCGCGCCACGCGTGGGTCGAAGAACCGCGACCGTCGGCGGGAAACCGTTGCAGCTGGGCATCGCAAGGTCGCCGACCAGCGCAGGGACTTTCACCACAAACAAGCCCGCCGCCTCATCGAGCGCTACGACTTGCTGGTGGTGGAGGACCTCAAGATCGCCAACATGCTGCGCCGGGCCAAACCCGTCACCGACCCCGACAACCCCGGCGCCTACCTGACAAATGGAGCCCGGGCGAAGTCCGGGCTTTCACGGAGCATCAGCGATGTGGCCTGGGGCCGGTTCGTCTCAATAGTGCGCGCCAAAGCGGAAGAAGCTGGGCGCACCTGGATTGAGGTCGACCCCCGGCACACCTCCGACCGCTGCGAAAACTGTGGACACGCAGCACCGGAGAACCGCGTCGCCCAAGCGGTATTTCGTTGCACCGCATGCGGTCACGGACCGACGCAGGCCGACCACGCCGCACGCAACCTCCTCCGGGCTGGACTGGCCCTTCACGCGCAAGCCGTGTGAAAAGAAGCCGGCGATCTTCCAGCCGCCGGAGAAGTCACATCACGGGCCTCCCGCTGGGCCGACGACGAAACTCACCGCGGTGCTGCCGCCGATCACGCCGCCAGATCCACAGCCGCACGTTACTCCAGCTGAAGACTGACTTGCCCGGCTTAACGCAAGCGCGGGAGGCGGCCTCGCCGGCTCTCGGTTTGAACCGACGAGACCTCGCAGACGCGTAGGCCGGCCAACGCGTCCGCTTACCCGAGTGCATTGACCATCCCGGCGATCAACAAACGTGTCTGCCTACAGGGGTCAGCTTGGGTATCAACCAGCCGCTTGTGACTGGCCGATCTCACCCAGCGAGCAATCGACACCCGTGGCGACTGACGCTCCGGGCGTCGCCTGCCACGCCGCTGGCCAGACAGCCAGCAAATCCAGTAGCCGTTGAGACCAACTCGGAAAATCGCCCCTGACCTGCGTAAAAGCTTGTGCCCCCGGGAGTGCCCCCGGCAGGATGTCTGGTACCAGGAGATACGAATAGCGTGTCGCAGGACATCGGAATGGCTTGAGCGGCCGACTGTCGGCGGGTGTCGAGGGCTCGCTTAGTCATCACCGCCGTTGTCATCGAGGGCCGCAGCCGATCGGAGGTGGCCCGCGAATATGGGGTCTCTTAGGGCTGGATCAGCCGGTTGGTGGCCCGCTACCAGCTGGAAGGCGAGGGCGCCTTGCAGCCCCGCTCTCGCCGCCCGCACACCAGCCCGACCCGGCTGCCGCAGCCCACGATCGACCTGATCGTCAAACTGCGCAATGACTTGTTGAGCAAAGGGTTGGACCACGGGCCTCATACCATCGCCTGGCACCTACAGCACCACCACGGCCTGGTCGTGTCGGTCAACTCAATCCACCGTCACCTGCGCGCCGCAGGCCTGGTGACACCGACACCGCAGCGGCGCCCCAAGTCCTCCTATGTCTGGTTTGCCGCCGAGCAACCCAACGAGCGCTGGCAGGCGGACTTCACCCACTGGTGGCTGGCCGATGGCACTCACGTGGAGATCCTCGACTGGATCGACGACCACGCCCGCTACGCGCTCTCGGTCACCGTGCATCGCCGCGTCACCGGACCCATCGTGTTGGCCGAGTTCCGCAAAGCTGTTGCAGTCCACGGTGTTCCAGCCTCGACGTTGACTGACAACGGTATGGCGTTCACCACGCGGCTTTCCGGGGGCAAAGGCGGACGCAACGGCTTTGAAAACGAACTACGCCGCCTAGGAGTCACCCAGATCAACTCCACCCCCAACCACCCACCACCTGCGGCAAGGTGGAACGATTCCACCAAACCCTCAAAAATGGCTCACCGGCCAACCCCGCGCCGCCAGAGCGGTGCCAGAAATCCGCCAGCCTGCCACGGCGGACAGGGCGTAGCATCGGCTCATTCGGATGACCCCCAGTGTCCCTTCCTGAGCCGAGGACGCGATCATGACCACCACCCAAGCCGAGTCCGCTTCCCGCGCCGAGGCGTCGGCGGTCGACGACCGCCGCAAACACGAAGTCGACGCCATCGTCGACACGGCGGCCGAGGCGGCCCGAGCATTCCGCAAGCTTGACCAGCAGCAGGTCGACGCAATCGTCGAGGCGATGGTGCGCGCCGGGGTCCGCGCGGCCGCGGAACTCGCGAGCGTGGCGATTGAGGAGACTCGCTTCGGCGTTTTCGAGGACAAGGTCGTCAAGAACTATGTGGCCACCGAGTTCCTCCACGACTATCTGCGCGGCAAGAAATCGGTAGGAGTCATCGACGAGGACGTCGAGCACAACATCGTCCAGGTGGCCGAACCGATCGGGGTCGTGCTGGCCATCACGCCGGTGACCAACCCGACCTCGACGGTGCTGTTCAAGGCGATCGTGGCCGCCAAGACCCGCAACGCCGTTCTTTTCCGACCATCACCCTATGCGGTGCGCTCCTGTGAGCGCAGCCTCGAGATCCTCCGCATGGCGGCCGAAGCGGCCGGGATGCCACCGGGGGCGCTGCAGGTCATCCCCGATGCCGCCCACGAGGTGACACACTATTTGTTCAAACACCCAAAAGTTGACTTCATCTGGGTGACCGGTGGACCGAAGATCGTCGCGCTGGCGAATTCGGCCGGAAAGCCGGGGCTCAGTGTCGGTCCCGGCAACGCGCCGATCTACATTCACAAAACGGCGGACCTCAAGGGCGCGGTCGTCGACATCCTGATCTCGAAAACCTTTGACTCGTCAGTCATCTGCCCGGCCGAGCAAACCTGCGTCATCGACGACGAGGTGTACGACGAGGCGATCGCCGAGTTCGAGCGGATGGGTGCCCAGCTGCTCACCCCCGACCAGGCGAAGGCGGTGGCGGAGTTCGCGTTTGGCTGCGGCGACAAGATCTCACTTGAGGCGGTCGGACAGAAAGCGTCGGAACTGGCTGCCCGAGCCGGCTTCCGCGTGTCGCCGACCACGAAGGTGCTGCTGGCGCAGCTGCCGGCCGACCTCGACGAACTCGCCTCGCACCCGTTGGTGCAGGAAAAGTTGATGCCCGTGCTCGGGGTCGTGCGCGCGCCCAGCGTCCAGCACGCCATCGATGTCGCCGTCCTGGTCACCGAGCACGGGGGACTAGGCCACACCTCGGCGATCTACGCCGACGACGAGGACGTCATCGAGGCATACGGTTTGGCGGTTCGCACCGGCCGCATCCTGGTCAACGCGCCCACTTCAGTCGGAGCTCTCGGCGGGGTCTACAACGATTTGACCCCCACGTTCTCGTTGGGTTGCGGCACCTGGGGCGGGTCGAGCACGACGGAGAACGTCAACTACCGGCAGCTGCTGAATATCAAGACCGTCTCCCGGCGCCGTACCCCGCCGCAATGGTTCCGCGTCCCGTCCAACACCTACTTCAACGAAGGTGCACTGGACAACTTGCGCGAGCTCGACTGCGAGAACGTCGTGGTGATCACCGATGCTCTGACCGAAGAGCGCGGCGTGGTCGACCAGCTGCGCGGCAAGTTGCGCACCACGCACGTGCAGGTGTTCAGCGAAGTGACACCAGAGCCCGACGAGACGACTATCCGCCGTGGCGTCGCTCTGCTGCAGCGGGTCCAACCAGATCTGTTGATCGCCGTTGGCGGCGGCTCGGTGCTTGACGCCGGCAAGGCGATCCGGCTGTTCTACGAACATCCGGAGAAAAGCCTCGACGAGTTGACGATGCCGTTCCTCGACCCCCGCAAGCGCGTAGCCGACTATCCGACCGACCGTCATCGCGTTCAATTGGTCGCGGTGCCAACGACATCGGGCACCGGGTCTGAGGTGTCGCCAGCGGCGGTGTTGACGGCGCGCGGGAAGAAGGAGACGCTCGTCGACTACAGCCTGGTGCCTGACCTCGCGATCGTCGACCCGGTCCTGACCTCGTCGATGCCGCAGAAACTGACCGCCGACACCGGCATCGACGCGCTGACCCATGCACTGGAGGCGATCGTCTCGATCTTCGCCTCGCCTTACACAGATGCGTTGTGCGCCCAGGCGGTACGGCTGATCTTCGACGCACTGCCGAGAGCGTACGAGGATCCCGACGATCTATCCGCCCGAACGAGCATGTCCAATGCGGCAACCCTTGCCGGGCTTGCATTCTCGAACGCATTCGTTGGGACGAATCATGCGCTCGCCCATGCCGTCGGCGCGAAATTCGGCATCGCGCATGGCCGGGCGAACGGGATTTTCCTCCCGCATGTGCTGCGCTATAACGCGAGTCTCCCAGCCAAGTTCATGCCGGCGCCCGGATATTCGGCCTACATCGCCCCGGCCAAATACGCGCAGCTCGGCCAGCTGGTCTTCGGCGGCCATGAGCCCGAGGAAGGCCGCCGTCGGTTGTTCCAAGGAGTTGAGGATCTGCTGGACCGACTGAACATGCCACGTTCGCTCAAGGAGTTCGGTATCGCGGAAGAGGCATTCCTAGCGGCGCTGCCGGCGTTGGCGATGACGGCGTTCGAGGATCTGAGCAACCGCACCAATCCGCGGATGCCGTTGGTCAGTGAGATCACCACATTGCTTCGGCTGGGCTACTACGGTGACGCCAGTCTCGGGCAGTCACCCGGCCGGGAAGACCGCGACAGTCACGGCGACACCCATTAATTTAGGACGCGATGTGCTTACTGTGGCGGTGTTCTATCTGATCGTGCTTGCTGACGCGTAACTGCTGGGGATCAATTGGGTGAGCGATAAGATGCGTCGGGTAACCAAAATGGCCAATCGCTCCCTTCCCGGCTGGATCGCGGGAACCGGGCGGGCAATGCTGTACTTCAATCTCAAATCTCAGCACCCTGCACCATGTCGGGCGGTGGAGTGGCCGAACGTATGTGACTTCACTGAGTGCATACCCGCTCGGTGATGGTTTCGTTCTGGGGATGGCATACCCCCAAGTTGACTGGTGTCGCAACGTCCTGGCGGCCGGAGTCTCGTCTCACTTGGAACGGCGAAGAGTATTGCGCTAGAAAGACCTGAAGTCATTCCTCGCGCGGAGGCTCAAAACGTCCGAATATCGGCATAAGAGGTTGTGTCCGATCGGCGTCTACACCGCCAAGGTAGACGGCATCGAGGTGCGCAGTGACGGCGTTCACCTCACCCCGGACGGTGTGAATGGCTTGCGCCG
>DASPOT010000251.1:0-70409 GCA_035625875.1 Mycobacterium sp.
TGCCATCCGCGATGGCTGCTCACGAAAGGTGATCGGCTGGGCCATCGATGAGTACCTGCACACCGATTTGGTCCAGGCCGCCCTGGAGATGGCCGTGGCGATGCGCGGTGAGCTCGGTGAGCAGGTGATCTTGCACGCCGACCGCGGCTGCCAATACACCTCGGCGCAGCTCGCGCGCTTCGCCCGCGAGCACAATCTAGTGCGCTCAGTTGGCCGCACAGCGGTGTGTTGGGATAACGCCCAGCAGGAATCGTTTTGGGCGACATTGAAAGTCGAGTTCTACGGCCGATACCTATGGCCGACTAAGGCAGCTGCCAAGGTGGCCGTGGGCGACTGGATCGAACGGGTATACAACCGACGCAGACGCCACTCATCGCTGGGTATGATCTGTCCCGTCGAGTTCGAAAACCGACTCACTCAGACGGCACAAGCCGCCTGACCCTGTGTCCACCAAACGGGGTCAAGCCCAAATCAGCATGAAGTCTGGGTTGCGGTCCGCTGTTTGCGGGTGCAGTGGAATCGTATCGGGCTTCACGCGGTGGTTGCATGTCGCGTGGTATCTCGTGCCGGTACACCAGGACGTCGGCACCGGAAACGATGTTGGCGAGCCGCTCGCGCTGGGCTCATCGACTGACGGCGCTACTTCTTGGTGTCGAACGAAGCGGCCAACGCGAGCACGAGCCGATCCGATCTCCTTGCTCGCAAGGCTTGGAGGGATTGCACCACGGTATTTGCAAGTGCCGTCGAAGCAGCGCCGACTAGACCGGCCACTGGGCTTCCGGTCACTAATCCGGGTACCGCCCCGACAGCGCCCACGCCGAACTGGACGACACCGTGACGCGCCGCCTGCAAGACCGGTGATTGCTTCGTAGATCGCTCGACATCAGTCAGCGCGGAGAGCAGTTCCGTTCGTACGATTGCTGACGCTTCACCAAAGTTTGCCGAATCTGGCATTTCGCCGATGTCGGACAGGGCCGCTCCAAGTTTCTGTCTCCAAGCATTGAATTTATCGTCATTGGTTCGGAGTTGGGTGAGCAGCTTCGGATCATCGCTGAAGTCAGGCACCGGAAGTTGCGCCAACGTGGACATCAACAAATACCGATCATCGCCGAGATTGCGAAACAATAAGGCTTTCAGTAGCTCTCGTTCAGCTTCTGTCCGACTGAGGGGATTTGCACGGCCTTCGGACATTCGCATGAGCCCCATCTTCTGCGCGGTGAAGAGGGAAATCAGAATGCCTCGAAGGAGGCCGTCATCCATCTCGTCGTTGGAGTATTCGAGGCCTGACGCCAGGTTGCGTGCCATGTTTCGCACACGAGGATTTGTGAGCGCCTGGGCTTCCCAACCTGAATAGCCGGGATGAAGTGCGGGCGAGCGTACGAGCGTGAAGTGGACCAGTCCCTGGTAGACGAAGGGCCGAAGATCGGCGAGCTGACTCAGTGTGAGATGCAGAGCCTTTCGGGTAGCGCGATTGACTGGTTTAGGCGCGAATACCCTGTCGAGGGGATCGGATTCTAACGCGACTTCATGAACATAAAGCAGTAGACGAAGCGCAACGCTGCTACTAAGGCCAGGCTCCTTCCGTTCGAGCAAGTTCGAACCGATCAATGGCCGGAGAGTCCCTGGCCGCATATCAGGGAGGACGGGCGAGCGATACACACAGGCTTGCTGCATCTCCTCCCAAAAAGCTCTGATCTGATATGCGGGGGCGGCAGATGCTTTCTTCGCCAAAGTCAAGCTCAGTTCTTCACCCCACCATCGCTCAATAGTTGAGTAAAGAAGTGATGTATATTCGTCTGACGGACCGCCCGCCCCGTGCTGCACGCCCTCATTGTCTCACTCGCCAGGCGATACGCAGCCCTTGAATCGTGGCGAGCGAAATGGTCGGTTGCGGCCGTGCGGAGGGCCAGGAGGGGGGAGGGTTCCCCACCCCAGGGGTGGTCGCGGCACTGAGCGGTCTGAGCCGGGCCTGAGAGTCACCGGAAGGGGGGTTCTGGGTGTCCTGTGGCTTTCAGCCCTGCTCCGGTGTGGCTTGAACCGGACCGAGGTCGGATCGAAGGCGTGCGGTCAAATCCACTATTGCAACAGACGCTTCAAAAACAGCGAATATATCAGCCCGAATGAGTACACATTTGAGTGGCTAAAGGGCAGAGCAGCACTGGAAGCACTATACGACGGTCAACACGTTGTATATGCCAGCCTGAGCTGACGCGTTTCGCAATGCGTTGCGAACTTGACGAACCGTTCTTCCAACACGTGTGATCTGAATGATGGTTATAAGTATGCCTATAATCAGGACTCTTGACATGATGCCCCAGCCGCCGGGGCGGTCCATACGGCTCACGTGGCCGCCGAGATCGGTGTCGGTGAACAACTGCTGGGGCGTTGGGTGCGCCTCCAACGCCGTATAGGATGAGTGCACCGGAAATGCCTTCTCGAACTCTGGACAAACGCGACATCGACACTCGTATTGTCCCAACTCAGAAGGCATTTTCGCTGTTCACACGCCGATCAGATCACCGGCCCATCCACGGATCCAGGCTAAGGCGCTTTACGACAGCGCCAGGCGCGCGCTCGCCGCATTGGACGCGGCCAAGGCGCAAGTGAAATCAGGCCACCAAGGCGGTAAGCGCACCTTAAAGATTGGGTCCATTCCCGCGTTCGCAGGCTTGGACCTGGCGGCCCTCATCGCCAGGTTCCCCGCCCAGCACCCCGAGGTCGTGGCGGCGGTGACAAGTGGCGTTTCCGGTGGGGCTCTTCGCCAAGTTGCGAAACGACGAGCTGGATCTTGCGTTTGTCGCGCTGCCACAACATCCACCCGAGGACCTGCACTTTCGACCGCTGCAGACCTATCCGATGATGCTGGCCTGTCCCCTCGGCCACCGTCTGGCACAGCGGCGCGACGTGACCCTCGCAATGCTCGCCGACGAAATCTTTGTCGACTTCGATCCCGTGCTGGGCGCGCGGCAGATCACCGACTAGGCCTTTCAAGCGGCCGGCATCGACAGGCGCATCCGCGCAACGTGCAACGAGATCGCGCTGCTTCTCGAATTGGTCGCCCATGGAGTAGGGATTGCACAAGCCATGTGGAATGACATCAACGCAACCGCCCAACCAGTACGCGACCGTTGACTGCGCGTCATTCGTCGGGCACCGATGGCTTGCTTCGATCCACTCCATGGGCGCCTCCCTCGAGATCGATCAATCGCGGGGAACGCTCAGGCTCGGCTTCCAGAGCGCTGATCGTAGTCCGGCGGGTTCTCCGGCAGACGAGAATCTGTGAACTCGAACATGGCCCTCACCTAACGGCTCCGAGCTACAGCGTGCGACCTGGTTCCCCGGACCCCAGCGGGCTTGTTAACGGGAACCGTCGCCGCCGATCGGGGAGATCCGTTCGACGGCGAGACCAAGCGCCCGCACCGTGCTCGCGAGGTGGGCCTGCACGGCCTCCGGGGCCCGTTGGAGATCGCCGTCGCGCAGTGTTTCGGCGATGACGCGATGCTCGTCCATGATCGTCGTCATCCGCTGCGGATCGCGGAGCGCCGATTCCCGGGTCATCCGCACCTGACGGTCGCGCAGTAACGAGTAGAAATCGGAAAGAATGTCATTCCCCGACTCTTCAAGGATGATGCTGTGAAAGGCGCGGTCCGCGTCTAAGAATTCTTGCCAGTCGTGTGTGGCGGCGGCGTTGTGCTGCCGTTGCAGCTCACACGATAGCCGCTCGAACACCGCTGCGCGCGCGGCGGGGCCATGTCGCACCACCTTGCGGGCCGCGAACTGTTCTAAAAGCAGCCTGGCCTCGATGACCGCGCGGACCTCGTGCGGGGAAACCGGCACAACCAGGGCACCGCGCTGCGGATACAACCGCAGCAACCCCTCGGCCTCCAGCCGCAGGAAGGCTTCACGCACCGGGGTGCGCGACATGCCCAGCGCCGCAGCGACCTCGCCCTCGCTGATCAGTTCCCCGCCGGGAAAGGCTCCGGTCAGCACCCGGGTCTTGACGTAGTCAAGCGCGCGGTCCTTGGCCGCACTCCGGCCACCACCGGTTGCCCTGGTCGCCACGACGGCCTCCCTTGCAGCTAAGCCGTATCCCGCATGTGTCTATGACGGTACACCAGTGTGTCGCCGCTGCTCAGCAGGCACGTCTGTAACCGATATCGCAGCGCCGTAACCTGAGATACAAGATAGACTTGACCTAGATCTAACATGGATCTAAGGTGTGCACAACATCGAGGGAGGCCCGCAATGTCCGTCGCGGAAACTCAAATGGATCTCGACCGCATCACCCACCCGCTGAGGTTGGCCAAGGGATCCCACCAGCCCGGATCGGGTAAAGGGTGCGCCATGAAGGTGATTTCCTACATCACCGGCGATGCGCAGGTCACCGACTTTCCGGTGTGCTCAGCCCGCCCGCTGACCGTCCTCGTTCAGTCGTGCAACGACCTGCTGGCCGGATCCGATGGCTACCTGTCACCGGAAAACAGCCTGCTCGCCCTCGAACTCGCCTGGCAGACCGTGGGAACCGCAGACGTTTCCGACACCGTCGTCCACGCCTGGCTGGCCGAACTGCTTGCCAACCCCATATGGGGTGTTGTCCAATACGCCAAAATCAGCGCGACCAAAGCGATCGTCGACATCGCCGAGCTGCACCGCAGGGCCGCGGCGGGCGACATGCCCCCCATCGTCGCCTGGGACGCCGCTGACCGCGCCGCACGCGCCGCCGCCCAGGCGATGAACCCGACCGCAAACGCTGCAGGCGTCTATGCCATCCGGGCCGCATACGAGTCGACCGCACTCGTGGACACCCGCGACTACCAGGCGACACTGGACGCCGTGACCGCATTCGCCGTGCGCGCCCACACGCGGGCGACCGAGGGCAACACGGTTAGCCGCATAGTGGAAGTGACCCGCCAGACGATCCGCTCATGGCGTGATCTCGCCGGGCTCGATAACCCGGTCGGCAGGCCGGCATCGGTCAAGCACAAAGTGGTTTTGAAGACCGTGTTTGTTCCTTCGCACCGACGGGCAGGCACAACAACGATCGCAACCACCGGAATCGTCAGGAGGTCAAGCAGATGAGTTCTGTCCCGTCGATCACGCTCAATGACGGCAACACCATCCCGCAATTGGGTTTCGGCGTGTTCCAAATCGAACCGGATCAGACTGCCGCGGCGGTGCGTTCTGCGCTCGAGGTTGGCTACCGCCATATCGACACCGCTGAGATGTACGGCAATGAGGCGGAAGTCGGTCAGGGTATTCGCGATGCCGGGCTGGACCGCGGCGAGGTGTTCATCACCAGCAAGCTCAACAACGGGTATCACCGCCCCGACGACGCGCGCCGCGCGTTCGACGCCACATTGAGCGCGCTGGGCTCTGATTACGTTGACCTGTTTCTGATCCATTGGCCGCTGCCCACTCGCTACAATGGTGACTTCGTCTCCACATGGAACGTGTTGGAGGAATTCGCCAACGACGGCCGGGCACGCAGCATCGGCGTGTCGAATTTCCAGGTCGCCCATCTGGACCGACTCGCCGTGGGATCGCAGACCGTGCCCGCAGTCAACCAGATCGAGGTACACCCCTACTTCGCCAACGAGCAGGTGCGCGCGTACGACCGCGAGCACCGGATCGCGACCGAGGCCTGGTCGCCGATCGCGCAGGGCAAGGTGCTCGAGGACGAGCTCATCACCCGCATCGCCGATGCGCACCGCAAAACGCCTGCGCAGGTGGTGCTGCGCTGGCACATTCAGCGCCGCGACATCGTGTTCCCGAAGTCGGTGCACCGCGAGCGGATCAAGTCGAACTTCGACATCTTCGACTTCAGTCTCACCAGCGGCGAGATGGACGCCATCACCGGCCTCGACCGTGGCGAATCGGGCCGCACCGGTCCCAACCCCGACATATTCGACTTGATCCCCGACTGAGGACATTTCGGCGTGCGACACTGCGGTATTCACCGACCCCGCGACGTCGTCAGACGGCCCATTCGTCCGTCTCATCATCACCAGATATGGCCCCGGCTCGTCGGGATCTCCATACAGCGTGGCCATCTCGCCGCTGCGTGGCGGCAGGCCGACCCATGGCTCGAAACCGATTTTGTCGTACGGCAGGACGAGCGTTTCGCGTGAATCCGGGCCGACTGCGGGTGCCGGTGCCAACTTAATGTCTGTGACGTGGCTGTCTCGTCACCGGCGGCGACCGCCGCGAGCAACAGTGGTGCTGCGATCAGCAGCGATCGCCGGTCCAATTCCATACCGCCCATCAGATGCTGACTCTTGCTTTATGCCGCGAGGTCGAGGCTGAGATATAAGATAGATACTATTGAGGCACAAGCCGTTCAGAGTGCTGAAAGGGGACACGCAATGTCCGTCGCAAATCCAGAACAGACAGCTGCCGGATCGGTGAACTTGGATCCGACGATCCCGGCGCCGATGACCAATGTGGCCGAGTACGGGTTTGAGGGCCGGTTTGAAGACTGGGCCGATGACGCCCGTTATTTCGAGTACTCCAAGGCCGCCAACCCAATCGGGTCAGGCTATGCGCTGAAGGTGCCGATCGTTCGGTTCGGCCCCGAGATCTACATGGACCAGCCGACCGGCGTGGTTCCGTTGGATTTGTCGAAAGAGCTGGGCATCACGACCGGTGAGGTGACCAGCCCGGCGCTGCTGGCCAATTTCGTGCGCATCCGCGCCGGTGAGCAGATTGACACCGCGGTCAACGCCACCTCCCAGCTGTACTACGTGGCTCTACGGGTGGGGTTTGGCCGGGGTCAACGGACGGCTGGTCAAGTTCGAAAAAGGTGACTTTTTGACCGCGCGAGTCGAAGTTTCGGGCGACCAAGTTTCGCCGCGCCGATGCCGTGGCCAAGCTCGAGGACATTGCCTCCCGGCCAGGTGCCAACGAGAAGAGCCGGGGCAGCGTGTTGCTGGCCAATGCCGACCAGGAGCAGACGCTGACCATCACCCACGTGCTGT
Source organism: Mycobacterium sp. (assembly GCA_035625875.1). Lineage (GTDB taxonomy): Bacteria > Actinomycetota > Actinomycetes > Mycobacteriales > Mycobacteriaceae > Mycobacterium. The sequence continues at coordinate 6,975 of DASPOT010000251.1, forward strand.
GGGCTATGTTCGGTGTGCTGCCGGCGGTCAGGAGCAGCGTCCGCACCGGCACCAGTCGGTGGCGCTGGATCTGATCCTCGATACGCCACCGAGCGGCTGCTACACCTTGTGGGCAGTCGCCTCGATGAGCGTGGCGAGATCGTCGACCCGATCCGGGTGGATTGGCAGGCCGGCGGCGCCTTCACTACTCCGCCGGGCATGTGGCACGCTCACTACAACGAGACCGATACGCCCGGCGCACCTGATCCCCATCCAGGACGCCGGGCTGCAGACCTACCTGCGCAGTCTCGACATCAAGTTCACCCGGCGCCGCGATCTTGTTGCTGGCTGACCCACCAACGGCAGCGGGGCGCCCAACTACCGAGGTGTCCCGCTGCCACATAGCAAACCTGAAAGGAGAAAATCATGGCTAAAGTCCTGCTGGTCTTGTATCCGGACCCGGTCTCTGGCTATCCGCCGGTGTATGCGCGTGACAGCATCCCCGTAGTGAGCAGCTACCCAGGTGGCCAGAGCGTGCCGAGCCCGTCGGCGATCGATTTCACTCCCGGTGAGCTGCTCGGCTGTGTGTCTGGTGCGCTGGGGCTGCGGAAATTCCTCCAAGACGGCGGTCACCAGCTAGTCGTCACCTCCGATAAGGACGGCCCGGACTCGGAGTTCGAACGTGAACTGCCCGACGCAGATATCGTGATCTCCCAACCGTTTTGGCCGGCCTATCTGACCGCCGAGCGCATCGCCAAAGCGCCACGCCTCAAACTCGCCATCACCGCCGGCATCGGGTCAGACCACGTGGACCTCGATGCCGCCATCGCCCGGGACATCACTGTCGCCGAGATCACCTACAGCAACAGCATCGGCGTCGCCGAGCACGCGGTCATGCAGATCCTCGCGCTGGTCCGCAACTTCATCCCGTCCCACCAATGGGCGACCGACGGCGGCTGGAACATCGCGGACTGCGCCGCGCGCGCCTACGACCTCGAGGGGATGGACGTCGGAGTGATCGCCGCCGGACGCATCGGCCAAGCCGTGCTACGCCGCCTAGCACCCTTCGATGTCACCTTGCACTATACCGACACCCGCCGGCTCCCGACCGAGCTCGAGCAAGAACTGAACGTGACCTACCACCCCGACGCCGCGTCGCTGGTGCGCGCGGTCGACGTGGTCTCCATCCACGCCCCATTGCACCCGCAGACCCACCACCTCTTCGACGACAAGCTCCTGGCCTCGATGCGGCGCGGCTCCTACATCGTCAACACCGCCCGCGCCGAAATCTGCGTGCGCGACGCCATCGTGGCAGCCCTGGACAGCGGGCAACTCGCCGGCTACGCCGGCGACGTCTGGTACCCGCAACCACCACCGGCAGATCACCCCTGGCGCGCCATGCCGCACAACGCCATGACCCCGCACATCTCCGGCACGACCCTGTCCGCCCAAGCCCGCTACGCCGCCGGCACCCGCGAAATCCTCGAAAACTGGTTCGCCGACCGACCCATCCGCGAGGAATACCTGATCGTGGCCGGTGGACAGCTAGCCGGCACCGGAAAAGAGTCCTACACCGCCGGAAGTGGCGCCAGCCCCGGCAGCGGCCAGGCCGTCACCTGATCGGATACTCGACCTTCTTGTTGCCGTCCCAGCGGCGCAAAGCATCGATGCTGCCGTGGATCTCTGACGGCCGGCCCGCGATCCGCAGCGCCCGCCCAAGTTGGGCGCCACCAACCCGGCGCGCGAGCGTGACGTGCGCGGTCCACTGACCGGGAAGGCAGTTGGGCATCGGCGCGGGCACTACGTGCGGAAGGCACAGCCGATACACCTCCGCATGCACCGCCAGCAGCTCGCTGGTCGGCACCAGGACCCGCGCGAGCACGACCTTTGCCCTGCCGAACAGCAGCGGCGCACCGACCACACAGCCCAGCGGCAGATGTCGGCTTACCGACCCGAGCAAGGCGTCAACGTCTGCGGCGATGTGTTCGGCCACCACCATGGTCGCGTGCGGGCGGCTGGCCGGCGCCTGGCTGGGAATCCCGGCGGCGGCCAGGTCCGCCCAGATGCTGCGGATCGCGGCCTCGGTGTCGCGGTCGAAGACCAGCTCGATCGAATGCACCATCAGCCGACCAGCGCGGTTACCCAAGCAGAGTCGAAGGCCCGCGCGCTCATCGCGGCAAACTCGGCAGGGTTCATCGATCCGGCCCCCGCGGGCAGCGCGGCCCGTAGCGGCGCCAGCCTGGCCAGCGCACACCGGTTGGCGGTCTCGACCACACGCGGCCGCGCCGGCCAGCTGCCGATGACCAGTCCGGCGCAGATGAGCCCGTGTGCGGCAAGCGCTTCCAGCGTCAATGCGGTGTGGTTGAGGGTGCCGAGTTCGGCGGTGGCCACCACCAGCACCGCGGCGCCGAGATCCACGGCGAGATCACGCAACGTCACGCCGGCGTCGGCGAGTTCGACAAGCAGCCCGCCGGCGCCTTCGACCAGGGTCAACTGGCAGGCGAGGTCCAGTCCGCGGATCAGCTGCAGCACATCGTCGCGGGTAGGCAATGACATCGCGGCCAACTCGGCCGCGGCGGCTGGCGCCAGCGGCTGCGGGTAGTGCGCCAACCCGGCCAGCTTCCCCACCCCGGACAACCGGGCCACCTCGGCGAGGTCGTCGTCGCCGACATCGGTGCCGGTCTGGACCGGTTTGCAGACCACCACCTCGAGGCCGGCCTGACAGGCGTGGGAGGCCAGCGCCGCGGTGGCGACCGTCTTACCGACGCCGGTCCCGGTACCGGTGACGATCAGAACCGTCAACGCCGTGCCGCTGACAGCACATCCGTCAGCACATTCCGGGCTCGTTCGAGATCGTCGTGATCCAAGGAGGCGCGCGCGGTGAGCCGCAGTCGCGACGTTCCGGCCGGCACGGTTGGCGGCCGGAAACAGCCGACCCGCACCCCGGCGTCCAGGCAGGCAGTCGCTGCCGCCAAGGCCACCTCCGGATCGCCGAGGATCACCGACACCACCGCCGCTTGCGGCGACCCCTGCCTGATTTGCCCGGCTCCTCCTCTGGCCGCTCCGCGGCCCGCATCGTCCCCGCGCGCTGCGTCGCAAATCTCGGCCAGCGTGTGGGCGTGCCGCAGCACCGCCTCGGGCCGCCACGGCTCCACCGCCAGCACCCGCAGCGCGGCCAGCGCAGCGCCCACTGCCGCCGGCGCCAGACCAGTATCGAAGATGAACGGCCGCGCGGTGTTGATGAGATGATCGCGCACGGCCGGCGGCCCGAGCACAACACCGCCCTGGCTGCCGAGCGCCTTCGACAGCGTGGTGGTCATCACCACGTCGGGCGCACCGGCCAGCCCCAGCTCATGCAGCAGACCACGCCCGCCCGTCCCGCGCACGCCCAGGCCGTGCGCTTCATCGACGATGAGCAGCGCGCGGTGACGGCGACACACCTTATGCAACTCGCGAACGGGCGCCAACGCGCCGTCGGCGGAAAACACCGAATCGGTGACGACGACGGCGCGCTTCTCGTCCCGCGACGCCAACGCCGCGTCCACGGCGTCGACGTCACGGTGCGGCGTCACCAGCACCCGGGCCCGCGACAGCCGACAGGCATCCACCAAGGAGGCATGCGAGTAGGCGTCGGACACCAGCAGCGAATCCGGACCCGACAACCCGACCACGGCCCCCAGGTTGGCGGTGTATCCCGAAGAGAACAGCAAACCCGTTGCGGCGCCGACGAATTCGGCCAGCGCTGACTCGAATTGCTGATGCAGCTCGGTATCGCCGCTGACCAGTCGCGAGCCGGTGGCGCCGGCACCCCAGGTGCGCAGCGCCTGCACACCGCCCTCGATGACGTCGGGATGCTGGGAGAGACCGAGGTAGTCGTTGGAGGCCAGGTCCAGTTCGGCGGCGACAGCAGGGCGCGGCCGCAGCGAGCGGCGCAGCCCGGCCTGCCGGCGCTGCTGCTCCACCGCGTCCAGCCAGGCCAGCGGCGAGGTGTCAACAGGTGCCCGCAAGAAAACCTCACTCATCGGCGTTCAGCCTACGAGGCGTGCGACCTCGACCATCGCGGAGGTGATCTGCGTGATCTCCGCAGGCGGGCAGATGAACGGTGGCATCGCGTACACCAGGTTGCGGAACGGGCGCAGCCACACACCGTGTTCCAGCGCTGCCTCGGTAGCGATGGCCAGGTCGACCGGCCGGTCGCATTCGATGACGCCGATGGCGCCGCACACTCGAACATCGGTAACCCCGGGCACCGCCCGCGCGGGTTCCAGCCCGCCTGTCAGCCCGGCCGCGATCTGGGCGATGCGAGACCGCCAGTCCTGGCCGAGCAGCACTTCGATGCTGGCGATCGAGACCGCGCAGGCCAGCGGATTGGCCATGAACGTGGGCCCGTGCATCAGCGCACCGGGCTCACCCGAGCTGATGGCGTGCGCGATGTCGGTGGTGCACAAGGTGGCGGCCAGGCTGAGGTATCCGCCCGTGAGCGCCTTGCCGACGCACATGATGTCGGGGCTGACGCCGGCATGGTCGGCGGCGAACAGCTCGCCGGTGCGGCCGAAGCCGGTCGCGATCTCGTCGAAGATCAGCAACACCTGGTGGCGTCGACAGATGTCTCGCAGGTCACGCAGGTAGCGCGGGTCGTGGAAGCGCATCCCGCCGGCCCCCTGCGCGACGGGTTCGACGACCACGGCCGCCAGTTCGGCGGCGTGCCGGGCGAGCTGGGTCTCGAACGTGGCGCTGTAGTCGGGGTCGTAGCCACGGGGCACCTGCGGGGCGAATACTTGCTTGGCCAAGACGTCGGTCCACATCGAGTGCATGCCGCCCTCGGGGTCGCAGATGCTCATCGGTGTGAAGGTGTCGCCGTGGTAGCCGCCCCGCCAAGTCATCAGCCGATGTTTGTCAGGCTGGCCGCGGCTGCGCCAGTACTGCAGCGCCATCTTCACCGCAACCTCCACCGACACCGACCCGGAGTCGGTGAAGAAGACGGTCTCCAACCCCGCCGGGGTGATCTGCACGAGCAGCTGCGCCAGCCGGGCCGCCGGCTCGTGGGTCAGCCCGCCGAACATGACGTGGTTCATCGCACCCAGCTGCGTGGTCAGCGCCGCGTCCAAGACGGGGTGGCCGTGGCCGTGGATCGCGGTCCACCAGGAGCTCATCGCGTCGAGCACTTCGATCGGCTTCCTGTCGCGGATCAGCGTCAGCCACGCGCCGCGGGCACCGACCGCCACCAGCGGGGGTAACGATTCGGCACCGATGGTGCTGTAGGGATGCCACAGATGGGCGGCGTCGATCGCGCTGATCTGCTCGGGAGTCAACGCCGACACGGAGTTCGAGCGTAGTGCAGACGGCAGATTCGGCTGCGCCGCGGAGCCATCCCCGCTCCGCTTTCCGGCCGTGGCCCGCTTACGGCTGGCCCGCGGCCAGCGCCACCGCACGCGCGGCGCACAAAGCCGTCGGTCGCAGAAACGCCGATTGTCGGGGAGCATTGAACGGCATGGCTCCGCCGCATCAGCCCCGCGACCCCTACGCGGGCGACCGCACCGACTCCCCGCCGGTGCCCGACGACCACGAACCACCGAGACGTCGGGTGCGCGTTGCCGTCTGGGACGTGATCTGCACCGTCGCGATATGGACAATGCTTGTCGTCGTGGCCACGACGACAAGTTGGCCATCGCGGCTCTTCGGCTTCGTCGCCGACGTGTGCCCGGCGGATAGTTGCGCACCGGTGCCATTCGGAATCGATCTCTGGATCTACCCGGTGGTCTGGGGCGGTATCGGTGCGGCGATTGCCGCGGCCGTAATCGGCCCGTTCGTTTCCCTCTTCAAGGGTTGGTACATGTTCTTCTGGCCGGTCATGGCTATCGTCATCGTGATCCTCAGCTCTCTGGCCGGGTCCGCGATGACCGCCTTCAGCCAACATTATTGGCGCTGACGGCGCTGGTGCCCGCCGTATGACTGCTCACGCGGCGTCGCCGCGACTCGGCGCCCCGCTCGTGAGAGCGAAATCACAACTGCGCCTGAAAATTTGGACGTCGGATTGCAAGCGGTCACCTTTCGGTCACGGTACGACAAAAAATCCCTTGCCAGCCGCCCGGCCTATAGCCACGGCGCCACTTTGTTGCCAAAGTGTCTCTAGTGACTGTTGTGAATTGAACGGTTCACCGAATGAGTCCACGTGCGACTGTCTAGGTCGCGACGTGCGGCCCCCAACGGGGAGGGCCATTGCATGGGTCTGCGCGGTGAACTGGCGAACAAATACGGAATCGCGGCAGAAGCGCTGAGTCACCGCGCTGAGGCCGGAGAGAGGTGGAATTCGAATGAGACGCATCTACGCCGTCGCGATCAGTCTGGCTCTGTTGGTGGCCCCATTGGTGGGGACGCCCGGTATCGCGACCGCTGACCCGGGCGTATGGCCGGCGGGCTACGGGCAGACCATCGATTACGTGATCCAGCGCGGGCTTTCGCAGCGTGGCGTGCCGTACTCGTGGGGAGGCGGTAACGCGGCGGGTCCCAGCCGCGGCATCGGCCCAGGTGCCAACACCGTCGGATTCGACGCCTCGGGTCTGATGCTGTATGCCTTCGCCGGCGTCGGGATCAAGCTACCGCGTTCCTCGGGCGAGCAGTGCAACGCCGGCCGCAAGGTCTCGCCGGCGCAGGCGACCCGCGGCGACCTGATCTGCTACGGCCCCGGTGGCAGCCAAAGCGTCGCGATGTACCTCGGAAACGGGCAGATGCTGGAGGCCACCGAGCCCATGGTCATGGTCTCGGCGGTACGTACCGCCGGCATGACCCCATACCTGACCCGAATAATCGGGTCGTGATCGGGATGTTGCGAGCGGTCCACCCTCAGAAACATTAAGGCTAGCTCCACGAGCCACCACTGCGCACCAGCAGCCACACCAGCCACGCCGGCACCGGCAATCTGTCCTCAGGTGGTGTTGGAAAACGATGGCGCGTGTGATATCACCAAGCCGCTGTCGAAGTCGAAGAGGTTCTCCGTCCGCCGCTCCGCGAGATTCTGCACCACCCACTGATTCATCGACACGTTCTGCGCGGTGGCTTCCACGGCGAGACGCGCGTGCAGCGCTGCCGATGTCCTGACCTAGCGCAGACACGGTGGCCCCGTGCGCTACGAGTGCGCCAGGGCGGGTGGCGGGTTGGGTAGATTGTCTTCCGATGCTGATCCTGACCCCGACCCGTCCGCGGCCGGCTACCGATGCGGAGCCGGCCGCGATGGGGAATTGGAAGTCGGGTTTCTATCGGCACGATCTCGACGGCCTGCGCGGTATCGCGATCGCGCTCGTGGCCATGTTCCACGTCTGGTTCGGCCGGGTTTCCGGCGGCGTGGACGTGTTCCTGGCGCTGTCCGGCTTCTTCTTCGGCGGCAAGGTGCTCCGCGCGGCGCTCAACCCGGCATTGTCGCTGTCGCCGGTGCCGGAAGTGGTGCGGCTGGTCCGCCGGCTGCTGCCCGCTCTGGTCGTGGTGCTCGCCGGCTGCGCGCTGCTCACCATCCTGGTGCAACCGCAGACCCGCTGGGAGACGTTCGCCGACCAGAGCCTGGCAAGCCTGGGCTACTACCAGAACTGGGAGCTGGCCAGCACAGTGGCCGACTACCTGCGGGCGGGCGAAGCGGTCAGCCCGCTGCAGCACATCTGGTCGATGTCGGTGCAGAGCCAGTTCTACATCGCTTTCCTGGCCCTGGTGTTCGGGTTCGCCTATCTGTTACGGCGGCGGCTTGGCACCCGTCTGCGAACCTTCTTCGTGGTGCTGCTGAGCGCGTTGACGGTGGCATCGTTCGGTTACGCGATCTTTGCTCATCAGGCCAACCAGGCGACCGCGTACTACAACAGCCTCGCGCGGGCCTGGGAGTTGCTCCTGGGAGCGCTCGTCGGTGCGCTGGTCCCCTGTATCCGCTGGCCGATGTGGCTGCGCACGGTGATCGCCACCGTCGCATTGGCGGCGATCCTGTCCTGCGGGGCACTCATCGACGGGGTCAAGGAATTCCCCGGCCCCTGGGCGTGCGTACCCGTCTTCGCAACGGTGCTATTCATTCTTGCTGGCGCCAACCGGCACGCCCACCCCAGTACCCGCGACCGGCTGCCGCTGCCGAATCGACTGCTGGCGGCCCCGCCCCTAGTGACGCTGGGGGCGATGGCCTACTCGCTATACCTATGGCACTGGCCGCTGCTCATCTTCTGGCTCTCCTATACCGGCCACCGGCGCGCCACCTTCGTCGAGGGCACGGCGGTGCTGCTGATATCCGGATTGCTGGCCTACCTCACCATGCGGCACGTCGAGGATCCGCTGCGGTATCGGGCACCGGTCAGTTCGGGATCGCCGGAGCCTGTGCCAGCGGTCCCCTGGCGGTTGCGGCTGCGTCGGCCGACGATGGCGCTGGGATCGGTGGTGGCCTTGCTGGGCGTCACCCTGACCGCGACGTCGTTCACCTGGCGTGAACATGTCACCGTCCAGCGCGCTGACGGCAAGGAGCTGAGGGGGCTCAGTTCCGCCGACTATCCCGGTGCGCGCGCCCTGGTCAAACATGGGCGGGTACCCAAGCTGCGGATGCGGCCCACCGTGCTGGAAGCCAAGGACGATCTCCCGCGGACCACGAAAGACGGCTGTATCAGCGACTGGAGCAACCCGGCGCTGATCAACTGCACCTACGGCGATGAAGACGCCACCCGGACCATCGCACTGGCCGGCGGGTCGCATGCCGAGCACTGGATCACCGCGCTGGACCTCCTTGGCCGCATGCACCACTTCAAAGTGGTCACCTACCTCAAGATGGGCTGCCCACTGTCCACCGAGGAAGTCCCACTGATCATGGGCAACAACGCTGCCTACCCGCAGTGCCATGACTGGGTGCAAAAGACGATGGCCAAGCTCATCGCCGACCAGCCAGACTATGTGTTCACTACCTCGACTCGGCCGTGGAATATCAAACCCGGTGATGTGATGCCGGGGACCTATATCGGGATCTGGCAGGCGTTCTCCGACAACAACATTCCCATCCTCGCCATTCGGGACACGCCGTGGCTGGTCAAGGACGGTCAACCGTTCAAGCCCGCGGACTGCCTGGCCAAGGGCGGCAACGCCGTGTCGTGCGGGATCAAGCGTTCCGACGTGCTGTCCGATCACAACCCGACCCTCGACTTCGTTGGACAGTTCCCGTTGCTCAAGCCCCTGGATATGAGCGATGCGATCTGTCGCGCAGACGTCTGCCATGCGGTCGAGGGAAATGTGCTGATCTATCACGATGCTCATCACATCTCCGCCACCTACATGCGCACCTTGGCCAATGAGCTCGGCCGGCAGATCGCCGCGGCCACCGACTGGTGGTGACACCGGACGCGGATAATCGAAGTGATGCCGTCGAACAAGTCAGCTTCCAAACCACGCAGTGCGCGCGTCACCACCAGGACCGCGCCCGCCTTGACCACTGTGTGGCCGGGCAACGCCTACCCGCTCGGCGCCACCTACGACGGCGGCGGCACCAACTTCTCGCTGTTCTCGGAGGTCGCCGAGAAGGTCGAGTTGTGCCTGATCGCCGAGGACGGCACCGAGTCCCGCATCACCCTCGACGAGGTCGACGGACACATCTGGCACGCCTATCTGCCGACCGTCCAGCCTGGTCAGCGGTACGGGTTCCGGGTGCATGGGCCGTTCGACCCGGCGGCCGGGCATCGGTGTGACCCCAGCAAGCTGTTACTTGACCCGTACGGGAAGGCGTTCCACGGCGATTTCGATTTCGGCCAGGCCCTGTTCTCTTACGATTTGGCGGCCGCTGCAAAGGACCCCGCCGACACCGGTACTCCCTCGATGATCGACTCGCTGGGCCACACCATGACCAGCGTGGTGATCAATCCGTACTTCGACTGGGCGTCCGACCGGGCGCCGCGCACCCCATACCACAAGACGGTCATCTACGAAGCGCATGTCAAGGGCATGACGCAGACCCATCCCGGTATCCCCGAAGAACTCCGTGGCACCTACGCCGGGCTGGCCCACCCGGTGATCATCGACTACCTCCAGTCGCTCAACGTCACCGCGATCGAGCTGATGCCCGTGCACCAGTTCATGCACGACCATCGGCTGCTGGAACTGGGCTTGAGAAACTACTGGGGGTACAACACCTTCGGGTTCTTCGCCCCGCACAACCAGTACATGGCCAACCGGCAAGCCAGCGTCGCCGAATTCAAGACCATGGTCCGCACCCTTCACGAGGCGGACATCGAGGTCATCCTCGACGTGGTCTACAACCACACCGCCGAGGGCAACCACCTCGGCCCGACGATCAGCTTCCGCGGCATCGACAACGCCGCCTACTACCGGCTCGACGACGACGACCCGAGGTTCTACAAGGACTTCACCGGCACCGGCAACAGCCTTAACGCCCGCCACCCGCACACACTGCAGATGATCATGGACTCACTGCGCTATTGGGTCTTGGAGATGCACGTCGACGGGTTCCGTTTCGACCTGGCCGCCACGCTCGCCCGCGAGTTGCACGACGTCGACCGATTGAGCGCGTTCTTCGACATAGTGCAGCAGGACCCGGTGATCAGCCAGGTCAAGCTGATCGCCGAGCCGTGGGATGTCGGCGAAGGCGGCTACCAGGTCGGCAATTTCCCAGGTTTGTGGACCGAGTGGAACGGGAAGTACCGCGACACCGTGCGCGACTACTGGCGGGGCGAGCCCGCAACCCTCGGCGAATTCGCCTCCCGGCTGACCGGCTCGTCGGACCTCTACGAGGCGACCAGCCGCCGGCCCAGCGCCAGCATCAACTTCGTCACCTGCCACGACGGGTTCACGCTGGCCGATTTGGTGTCCTATAACGAGAAACACAACGAGGCCAATGGCGACGACAACCGCGACGGGGAAAGCTACAATCGCTCCTGGAACTGCGGCGTCGAAGGACCCACCGACGACCCCGACATCCTGGCGCTGCGCGCCCGGCAAATGCGCAACATCATGGCCACCCTGATGCTCAGCCAGGGCACCCCGATGATCGCCCACGGTGACGAATTGGGCCGTACCCAACTGGGCAACAACAACGTCTACTGCCAGGACTCCCAATTGTCCTGGATGGACTGGTCTTTGGCCGACAAGAACGCTGACCTGCTGGCGTTCACCCGCAAAGTGACAGGCTTGCGCAAGGCCCATCCGGTCTTTCGCCGCCGCCGGTTCTTCGAGGGCGAGCCGATCCGCAGCGGCGAGGAAGTCCGCGACATCGCCTGGCTGGCCCCGACCGGCCGGGAGATGACACATGAAGACTGGGGCAGCGAATTCGGCAAATGCGTGGCGGTATTCCTCAACGGCGACGCCATCCCCGAACCGGGCGCGCGCGGCGAGCGGGTGGTCGACGACTCGTTCCTGCTGTGCTTCAACGCCCACGAGCATGCGGTGGAGTTCGCCACGCCCGACGACGACTACGCGAGGGAGTGGACGGGAGAACTGGACACCACCGATCCCACTGGCGCCACCGACCTGGTCGTGGACGCCGGCGAGAGCATCTCGGTGCCGGCACGTTCCGTGCTTGTGCTGCGTAAGACGTTGTGACAGATGGCTTTTCCGGTACAGTCCACCTACCGGTTACAGCTGCGGGGGGCCTCGAGCGGATTCGGGTTCACCTTCGCCGACGCCGAGAATCTGCTGGACTATCTCGACGAGCTCGGCGTGTCGCATGTCTACCTGTCGCCCGTCATGACCGCGGTCCGCGGGTCGACGCACGGCTACGACGTCACCGACCCAACCACCGTCTCGGCGGAATTCGGCGGCCCCGACGGGTTCGCGCGGCTGTCGGCGGCGGCGCGAGCGCGCGGTATGGGCCTGGTGGTCGATATCGTGCCCAACCACGTCGGGATCGACAAGCCTGAGCAAAACCCGTGGTGGTGGGATGTGCTGCGGTACGGCCGGTCATCTCGCTACGCGGCGTTTTTCGACATCGACTGGGATCTTGATGACGGCCGAATCATCTTGCCGCTCTTGGGTTCCGACGACGACGTGGCCAACCTGACAGTCGACGGCGACCTGCTGCGGCTGGGCGACCTGGCCCTGCCGATCGCTCCGGGTACCGGTGGCGGCACGGGTGCCGAAGTCCACGACCGCCAGCACTACCAGTTGGTGGGGTGGCGACGCGGACTGTGCGGTTATCGCCGTTTCTTCTCGATCACCTCGCTGGCCGGACTGCGTCAGGAAGACCGCTCGGTGTTCGACGCCAGCCATGCCGAAGTCGCCCGCTGGTTCGCCGAGGAACTCGTCGACGGCGTGCGCATCGACCATCCCGACGGGCTATCTGACCCGTGCGGGTATCTGGCCTGGCTGCGTGAGCTGCTTGGCCCGAGCGCCTGGATCGTGATCGAGAAAATCCTGGCGGTCGACGAGGCGCTGGAGCCGACGCTGCAGGTGGCCGGCACCACCGGCTATGACCTGCTGCGGGAAGTCGGCGGGGTTTTCATCGACCCGGCGGGGGCGCCGGCGCTGACGGCGCTGGTCGAATCCGCCGGTGTCGACTACGCCGGCATGCCGCCGCTGTTGCGAGACCTCAAGACACGCGTTGCCACCGGCACCTTGGCCAGCGAATTGGACAGGCTGCGGCGGTCTGTCGTGGCGGTAGCGGGCACCGACCATCCGCTGCTGCCCGAGGCGCTGGCGGCGCTGCTCGGTCACATCGGTGTCTACCGCTGCGATTACCCCGGCCTGACCGCAATGCTGCCCAGCGCGCTGGCCGAAACTGAGGCGGCAGCACCGCAATTGGGGCCGCCGCTGCAAGTTGTCGCCGCCGCCCTGGCCGGCGGGGGTGAGCCGGCGGTGCGGCTGCAGCAGCTGTGCGGCGCGGTAACCGCCAAGGCCGTCGAGGACTGCCTGTTTTACCGCGACCCGCGGCTGGTGTCCCTGAACGAGGTGGGCGGTGAACCGCAGCGGTTCGGCGTCGGCGCTGCCGAGTTTCATCACCGCGCCGCGACCCGTGCCCGGCTCTGGCCGCACACGATGACCACGTTGTCCACCCACGACACCAAACGCGGCGAGGACGTGCGGGCCCGCATCGGCGTGCTCTCCCAGGTGCCCGCGTTGTGGACGGAGTTCGCCGCCCGCTGGGAGACGATGGCCCCCTCCCCCGACGCCGCGACCGGACTGTTTTTGTGGCAGAACATTTTCGGCGTGTGGCCGGTGAGCGGAGAGGTTACCGATGAGCTGCGCAACCGGCTGCACGCTTACACCGAAAAGGCCGTCCGGGAAGCGGCATCGCATACGTCGTGGCACGACCCGGACACCGATTTCGAGCATGCGGTGCACCGTTGGCTCGACAGCGTGCTGGACGGACCGGTGGCCCGCGAGCTGACCGGCCTTGTCGACCAGCTCAACTCGCATGCCGAAAACGACGCGCTGGGTCAGAAGCTGCTCGCGTTGACCGTCCCCGGCATCCCCGACGTCTGCCAGGGCACTGAACTGTGGGACGACAGCCTGGTCGACCCGGACAACCGGCGCCCGGTGGACTACACCGCTCGCCGAGTTGCCCTGAAGTCTTTGCAGCACCCCAAAATGCGGGTTGTTGCTACGGCGTTGCGGCTGCGGCGCGCCCGCCCGGACACCTTTCTGCGGGGCGGCTACTGTCCGGTGCTCGCCACCGGACCGGCGGCCGATCATGTGGTGGCGTTCCGCCGCGGTGACGACGTCCTGGTCGCGGTCACCCGCTGGACCCTGCGGCTGCAGGAAACCGGCTGGGGTGACACTGCGGTACCGCTGCCCGCCGGCTCCTGGACCGACACGCTGACCGGCGCCGTTTTCACCGGATCTGCGCCGGCTGTCGAGTTGTTCGCGGCGCTGCCGGTGGCCCCGCTCGAGCGCGTCGATGCCTGAATTCGCCGTGTGGGCACCCAACCCCCAACGAGTCCGCCTCGACGTCGACGGCACGATCTACCCGATGACCCGCTCGAATGACGGCTGGTGGCGCGCAACCGTCGACACCGTGCCGGACGTCCGCTACGGGTACCTGCTGGACGACGACCCCAAGGTGCTGCCCGACCCGCGCTCGGCGCGCCAGCCCGACGGCGTACACGAGCGCTCGCAGCTGTGGGAACCGGCGGCGGCCTGGACCGACCGTGACTGGGCCGGCCGCTACGTCGAGGGCGCAGTGATCTACGAGCTGCACATCGGCACCTTCACACCGGAGGGCACCTTGGACTCGGCCATTGAAAAGCTGGACCACCTTGTCGATCTCGGGATCGACTTCGTCGAGCTGATGCCGGTCAATTCGTTTTCCGGTACGCACGGCTGGGGATACGACGGCGTGCTGTGGTATTCCGTGCACGAACCCTACGGCGGCCCCGACGCGCTGGTCCGGTTCGTCGACGCCTGCCACGCCCACGGCTTGGGTGTGCTGATCGACGCGGTGTTCAACCACTTCGGCCCGTCGGGCAACTACCTGCCGCGGTTCGGACCGTACCTGTCGTCGGCGAGCAACCCGTGGGGTGAAGGCATCAACATCGCCGACGCCGACTCCGACGAGGTGCGCCGCTACATCATCGACTGTGCGCTGCGCTGGATGCGGGATTTCCACGCCGACGGCTTACGGCTGGACGCGGTGCACGCGCTGGTGGACACCACCGCCATTCACATCCTGGAGGAGCTTTCCGCTGAGACTGCCCGGCTGTCAGCGCAATTGGGCCGTCCGCTGTCGCTGGTCGCCGAAAGCGACCTCAACGATCCGCGGCTGATCACACCCCGCGACAAAGGCGGCTACGGGATGACCGCGCAGTGGGACGACGACATCCATCACGCCATCCACGCCGCGCTGTCCGGTGAGCGGCAGGGCTACTACGCCGACTTCGGGTCGCTGGCCACCCTGGCGAAAACATTGCGCCGCGGCTTTTTCCATGCCGGCACCTATTCGTCGTTTCGGCGGCGCCGCCACGGGCGGCCGCTGGACACCTCGACGATCCCGGCTACCCGGCTGTTGGCGTACACCTGCACCCACGATCAGGTCGGTAACCGCGCCGTCGGGGATCGCCCATCGCAAAACCTCACCTTCGGCCAGCTCGCGGTCAAAGCCGCCCTGATAGTGGGATCACCGTACACTGCAATGCTTTTCATGGGTGAGGAGTGGGGGTCGTCGCGGCCGTTCCAGTTCTTCACCTCCCATCTCGGACCTGAGCTCGCCCGGGCCACCGCCGAGGGCCGCAAAGAAGAGTTCGCCGAGCACGGCTGGGACGCCGCCGACATCCCCGACCCGCAGGACCCGGCGACGTTCCAGCGCTCCAAGCTGGACTGGGACGAGGCCGGCACCGGCGAGCACGCCCGGTTGCTCGCTCTCTACCGCGATCTGATCACGTTGCGGCGCACTGAACCTGATCTTGCCGACCCGTGGCTGGAGCACCTCAGGCTCGACTACGACGAGAAACAACGCTGGATTGTCATGCACCGGGGCCGGCTGGCCATCACCTGCAACCTTGACGTCGGCCCGGTGGCCGTGCCGGTGCACGGGGACGTGGTCTTGGCGTGGGGTAAGCCCATGGTCGGTGCCAATAGCACTGTGCTGCCCGGGCATTCGTTCGCCGTAATCCGGGCTGTGGATAACTGATTACTGGCGACTCAGGGACCCGCCGAATCGACGAGCTGGGCACCTGCCGCCACCTGGACACCGCGACGAACATCCTGCTCATCGACCCACGCTGGGCTGCGGCTGTGCCGTGCCGGGGAATCCGGCAAAATGGTGCTGGCTGCCGCGGGCGATGCGGCGATCGGGCTCTTGTGGTGTGATCGGCTGTTATGGGTATCAAAGTCGCGCTGGAGCACCGCACCAGTTACACCTTCGACCGGCTGGTCGAGGTGTATCCGCACATCGTGCGGCTGCGGCCGGCGCCCCACTCGCGCACGCCCATCGAGGCCTACTCGCTGCGGGTCGAGCCGGCCGACCACTTCATCAACTGGCAGCAGGACGCATTCGGCAACTTCCTGGCCCGGCTGGTCTTTCCGAATCGCATGCCCCGGCTGAGCATCACCGTCGGGCTGATCGCCGACCTCAAGGTGATCAACCCATTCGATTTCTTCATCGAGGACTGGGCCGAGACGTGGCCTTCCGCTCCTGGCGAGGGCGGCTCATCGTCCGGGTTCGCCTACCCCGAAGCGCAGGCCGATGACCTTGAGCCGTACCTGCGGCCCGTCGACGAGGACGGCTACGGCTCCGGCCCCGGCGAGCTCGTGCAGGCGTGGGTGCGCAACTTCTCGGTGCCGGACGGCACCCGCACCATCGACTTCCTGGTCGCGCTCAACCGCGCGATCAACGCCGACGTCGGCTACAGCCTGCGCATGGAAGCCGGCGTGCAGACACCGGATTTCACGCTGCGCACCGGCATCGGCTCGTGCCGGGACTCGGCGTGGTTGCTGGTGTCGATCCTGCGCCAGCTGGGGCTGGCCGCCCGGTTCGTCTCGGGCTACCTGGTACAGCTGGCCTCCGACGTCAAGGCCCTTGACGGGCCGTCTGGGCCCGCCGCCGACTTCACCGACCTGCACGCGTGGGCCGAGGTGTACATCCCCGGTGCGGGCTGGATCGGGCTGGATCCGACGTCGGGGCTGCTCGCCGGCGAGGGCCACATCCCGCTGGCGGCCACGCCGCACCCCGCGAGCGCGGCACCGATCAGCGGCGCCACCGAGGCCTGCCACACGGTACTGGACTTCTCCAACACCGTCACCCGCGTCCACGAAGACCCGCGCGTCACGCTGCCCTACACCGATGCGGCGTGGCAGGCGATCTGTGAGGTCGGCAGGCGCGTCGACGAGCGGCTGGCCGCCGGCGACGTTCGGCTGACCGTCGGCGGCGAGCCGACGTTTGTGTCAGTGGACAACCAAGTCGACGAGGAATGGACGACGGCCGCCGACGGCCCGCACAAGCGCCGGCGGGCATCCGATCTGGCCGCCCGGCTCAAGGCGGCGTGGGCGCCGCAGGGGCTCGTCCAGCGCGAGCAGGGCAAGTGGTATCCGGGAGAGCCGTTGCCGCGCTGGCAGATTGCGCTGTACTGGCGCACCGACGGGCAGCCGCTGTGGACCAGCAACGCGCTGCTGGCCGACCCCTGGAGCAGCGAGACCACCGGCCCGGCACCCAAGCGCGTCGATTTCGAGGCGGCCTACAAGGTGCTCGCTGGCATCGCCGACGACCTCGGGCTGCCGCTCTCGCAGGTGCGGCCGGTCTACGAGGACCCGCTGTCCCGGCTGGCGGCCACAGTGCGAATGCCCAGCGGTGACGCGGTGGAATCGGGCGACGACCTAGCCGACGACAGCGCCGCAGGCCGTACCGCGCTGCTGAGGCGCCTCGACGAATCCGTCACATCCCCGGCGGCGTTCGTGCTGCCGTTGCATCGCCGCGACGATGACCTCGGCTGGGCCAGCGCGAACTGGCGGCTGCGCCGCGGCCGCATTGTGCTGCTGGAGGGGGATTCGCCGGCGGGTCTGCGGCTCCCGCTGGATTCGATCAGCTGGCGGCCGCCACGTGCCTCGTTCGACGTCGACCCGCTGACCGTCGGGCATGCACTGCCGGCGGAGCCCGACACCGCCGAGGCGGTGATCGAGGACCCCGAGACTGCGCCGAGAACCGCGATGATCGCCGAGGTTCGCGGAGGGCTGCTGTACATATTCATGCCGCCCACCGAGGCGCTCGAGCACTTCGTCGACCTCATCTCCCGGGTCGAGGCTGCGGCCGCGAAGGTCGGCTGCCCGGTCGTGGTCGAGGGCTACGGCCCGCCGCCGGACCCGCGGCTGAAGTCGGTGACGATCACCCCCGACCCCGGTGTCATCGAGGTCAACATCGCGCCCACCGCCACCTTCGCCGAACAACGGCAGCAGCTGGAAACCCTCTATGCGGAAGCGCGGCTGGCCCGATTATCCACGGAGTCGTTCGACGTCCTCGGCACCCACGGCGGTACTGGCGGCGGTAACCACATCACGCTCGGCGGCATCACGCCCGCCGACTCTCCGCTGTTGCGCCGGCCGGATCTGCTGGTCTCGCTGCTGACCTACTGGCAGCGGCACCCGTCGCTCTCCTACCTGTTCGCGGGGCGGTTCGTCGGCACCACGTCGCAGGCGCCGCGAGTTGACGAGGGCCGCGCCGAGGCGCTTTACGAACTCGAGATCGCGTTTGCCGAGATTGCCCGGCTAGGCTCCGAGGCGGGCCCCGGAGAAAACCGAGCCAAGCCGTGGGTGAGCGACCGCGCGCTGCGGCACCTGCTCACCGACATCACCGGCAACACCCATCGCGCCGAGTTCTGCATCGACAAGCTGTACAGCCCCGACAGCGTCCGTGGCAGGCTCGGCCTGGTGGAGCTGCGCGGGTTCGAGATGCCGCCGCACCTACACATGTCGATGGTGCAGTCGCTGCTGGTGCGCTCGCTGGTGGCGTGGTTTTGGGACGAACCGCTGCGCGCCCCGCTGATCCGCCACGGCGCCAACTTGCACGGCCGATACCTGTTGCCGCACTTCTTGATCCACGACATCGCCGACGTGGCCGCCGACCTGCGTGCGCACGGCATCGGCTTTCAGACCAGCTGGCTGGACCCGTTCACCGAATTCCGCTTCCCGCGCATCGGCACCGCCGTCTTCGAGGGCGTGGAGATCGAGTTGCGCGGCGCGATCGAGCCGTGGAACACCCTCGGCGAGGAGGCCACCGCCGGCGGCACCGCCCGCTACGTCGACTCGTCGGTCGAGCGCATCCAGGTCCGCATCATCGGCGCCGACCGGGACCGCTACCTGGTGATGTGCAACGGCTACCCGGTGCCGCTGCTGGCCACCGACAACCCCGACATCCAGGTGGGTGGCGTGCGGTTCAGGGCCTGGCAACCGCCCAGCGCGCTGCACCCGACCATCACGGTCGACGGTCCGCTGCAGTTCGAGCTCGTCGATGTCGCCACCGGCACGTCGCGCGGAGGCTGCACCTACCACGTCGCCCACCCCGGCGGGCACGCGTATGACGAGCCACCCGTCAACGCCGTCGAGGCCGAGGCGCGACGCAGCCGCCGCTTCGAGGCCACCGGCTTCACCCCGGGCAAGCTCGACATCTCCGACATCCGGGAGAAACAGGCCCGGTTGTCCACCGACATCGGCGCGCCGGGCATCCTCGACTTGCGGCGTGTGCGTACCGTGCTGCAGTAATGGCACTACCTACCGGTGAATCGTCGGCGGCTTCCCCCGACCGCGACGACGTCGACCGCCTTCTGGCCGGGTACCAGGCCGTGCGCGCCCAGGAGGCACTGTTCGAGCTGCGCGATGGCCCGGGAACCGGCTACGACGAATTCGTCGGCGAAGCCGGCAACGTGCGGCCCACCTGGAGCGAGCTGGCCGACGCGGTCGGGGACCGCGGAAGGGCAGGGCTGGACCGGTTGCGCTCGGTGGTGCACAGCCTGGTGGACAAAGACGGCATCACCTACATCGGAGTCGACCCTGATAGAGACGCAGTCGCCGGCGGCCACGGCGTCGAGCCGGTGCCCTGGCGCCTGGACCCATTGCCGCTGCTGGTCTCCGCGGCCGATTGGGAGGTGCTGGAGGCCGGGCTGGTGCAGCGGTCGCGGCTGCTCGATGCCGTGCTCGCGGACCTGTACGGGCCCCGCCGCTTGCTCACCGGCGGCGTGCTGCCGCCACAACTGCTGTTCGCCCACCCCGGTTATGTGCGTGCCGCCAACGGAATCGAGGTGCCGGGACGCCACCAGCTTTTCATGCACGCCTGTGACCTCAGCCGGCTGCCGGACGGCAGCTTTCGGGTCAACGCCGACTGGACGCAGGCGCCCTCGGGCGCCGGCTATGCGCTGGCGGATCGACGCGTTGTCGCGCACGCGATTCCTGACCTCTACGACAGGATCGGGCCGCGACCGACAACGCCGTTCGCGCAGGCGCTGCGGCTGGCGCTGATCGACGCGGCACCCGAGGCCGCCGAAGACCCTGCGGTCGTCGTGCTCAGCCCGGGCATCTACTCGGAGACCGCCTTCGATCAAGCGTATCTCGCGACACTGCTGGGTTTCCCGCTGGTGGAAAGCGCGGACCTGGTGGTGCGCGACGGCAAGGTGTGGATGCGCTCGCTGGGCACGCTGAAACGCGTCGACGTCGTGCTTCGCCGTGTCGACGCGGACTACGCGGACCCACTGGATCTGCGTGCCGATTCGAGGCTCGGTGTGGTCGGTTTGGTGGAGGCGCAACACCGCGGAACGGTGACCGTGGTCAACACGCTCGGCAGCGGCATCCTGGAAAGTGCAGGGCTGCTGCGGTTCCTGCCCGAGCTAGCCGAGCGCTTGCTCGGCGAAACTCCGCTGCTGCACACCGCGCCCATCTACTGGGGCGGCATCGACAGCGAACGCTCGCACCTGCTGGCGAACCTCTCGTCGCTGTTGATCAAGCCCACTATCGGTGGGGAAACCATTGTCGGACCGACACTTTCGTCGGCGCACCTGGCTGAACTGGCTGCGCGTATCGCGGCCATGCCGTGGCAGTGGGCCGGCCAGGAGCTGCCGCAGTTCTCGTCGGCGCCCACCGGCCACGCCGGTGTGTTGTCGTCGGCCGGCATCGGCATGCGGTTGTTCACGGTTGCCCAACGCAGCGGCTATGCGCCGATGATCGGCGGCCTCGGGTACGTACTGGCATCCGGCGCCGCCGCATACACGCTGAAAGCCGTTGCAGCAAAGGATGTTTGGGTGCGTCCGACGGAGCGTGTACGGACCGAGACGGTGACCCTGCCGTCGGTGGAGCCGCCGGCGAAGACAGGCGCGGGCACCTGGGGGGTCAGCTCGCCGCGTGTGCTGTCAGACCTTTTCTGGATGGGACGCTACGGCGAGCGCGCCGAGAACATGGCCCGGTTGATGATCGTCGCCCGCGAGCGGTACCACGAATTCCGGCACCGCCAGGACACGGAAGAAAGCGAGTGCGTGCCGGTGCTGATGGCCGCGCTGGGCCAGATGACCGGGACCGATACCGGAGCGGGTGGCGATCACGCCGAGATGATCGCCGTCGCGCCCTCGACGCTGTGGTCGCTGACTGTGGACCGCGACCGGCCGGGATCCCTTGCGCAGTCGGTGGACGGGCTGGCACTGGCCGCGAGGGCGGTGCGCGACCAGTTGTCCGGCGACACCTGGATGGTGCTGGCCGGCGTGGAGCACGCGCTGGCGCACAAGTCCGACCCGCCGCCGGACTCGCTTGCCGAGGGCGACGCCCTGCTCGCGTCGGCTCAGGCGCAGACGTTAGCCGGGATGCTGACGCTGTCGGGGGTGGCCGGGGAGTCGATGGTGCGCGACGTCGGCTGGACGATGATGGACATCGGCAAACGCATCGAACGCGGCCTCGCGCTGGCCGCGTTGCTGCGGGCCACGCTCACCACCGTCCGCAGCGCCGCCGCTGAGCAAACCATAATCGAGTCGACCCTGGTGGCGTGTGAATCGTCGGTCATCTACCGCCGCCGCACGGTGGGCAGGGTCAGTGTTGCCGCCGTGGCCGAGCTGATGCTGTTCGACGCGGCGAACCCGCGGTCACTGGTGTATCAGCTGGAGCGGCTGCGGGACGACCTCAAGGCCCTGCCTGGCTCCTCGGGGTCGTCGCGACCGGAGCGGATGGTGGACGAGATAAGCACCCGCCTGCGCCGCTCACATCCTGCCGAGCTCGAAGAGGTCACCGCCGACGGGCGCCGTGCGGAGCTGGCCGACCTTCTTGCTGCGATACATGCCGCGCTGTGCGACCTGGCCGACGTCATCACTGCGACGCAGCTGGCGTTGCCCGGCGGCATGCAGCCGCTCTGGGGGCCCGACGAGCGGCGAGCGGTGCCGTAACCGGCACGCCGACCTCTATCCACTCGTGCTGCCGATTCCGGTGCTCGACAAGATGCGGTTCGTCCACCACGTCATCAACGAGATCACCACCAACCCCGCCAAGCCGCATGCATCCCGCTACAACAGATACCGGTAGGCCGGCGAGCCGGGCTCGAGGGCTTCGATGTGCAACTCCGTGGCCCGCATCCGGACCAGCAGGCCGTCCAGATCCGCCGCCGATCCCAGCTCGACGCCAACCAGCGCCTCACCGGTTTCCCGGTTGTTGCGCTTGACGTACTCGAACAGCGTGATGTCGTCGTTGGGGCCGAGCACGTCGTCGAGGAATCGGCGCAGCGCACCGGGCTCCTGCGGGAAGTCGATCAGGAAGTAGTGCTTGAGGCCGAGGTGCACCAGCGACCGCTCCAGTACCTCCCCGTAGCGGGATACGTCGTTGTTGCCGCCCGAGATCAGGCACACCACGGTGGAACCGGGCTCGATGTCGGCTTCCAACAGACCGGCCACCGACAACGCGCCCGCCGGCTCGGCGATGATTCCCTCGTTCTGATAGAGGTCGAGCATCGCGGTGCACACCGCGCCCTCGTCGATGGTGGTCATCGACACCATGTCACCGGCGGCGGCCAGCGCGGCATACGTCAACGTTCCCGCCCGATTCACCGCGGCGCCGTCAACGAACTGGTCGACATCGTCCAGGGTCACCGGCTCGCCTGCAGCCAGCGCGGCCATCATCGCGGCGGCGCCGGCCGGTTCCACACCTAACACCGAGGTGTTCGTCGTGCGCTCGGCCAGGTAAGTGGTGATGCCGGCGACGCAGCCGCCGCCACCCACCGGAACCACCACCAGATCAGGCTCGGCGTCGAGCTGGGCGAGCACCTCGACGGCGATGGTGCCCTGGCCGGCGATGGTGCGCACGTCGTCGAACGCGGGAACCAGCGTCGCGCCCGTCCGTGCCACGTCGTCGAGCGCGGCCTCGGCCGCCAGATCGTAGGTCCTCCCGCCCACGATCAGCTCGACGAACTCCCCGCCGTGGTAGCGGATTCGGTCACGCTTCTGTTTGGGCGTCTTGGCGGGCACATAGACGCGGCCGTGAATTCCCAGCGACCGGCATGCGTACGCGAAGCCCTGCGCGTGGTTGCCCGCCGACGAGCACACCACGCCCGCAGCAACCTCCTCGTCGGACAGCTGGACCAGCAGGTTGTAGGCGCCGCGCAGTTTGTACGAACGAACCGTCTGCAGGTCTTCGCGTTTGAGGTAGACCGTCGCGCCGGTGGCCGCCGACAACCGGTCGCACAGCTGCAACGGCGTCGGCGTGATCACCGCAGCGATCCGCTTCGCCGCCGCGTCGATGTCCGCTGCTGAAAGCGGACCAGCATTGGGGGTGCTCGGGGTCTGGCTCAGTTCGGCGGACACCGGTCAATGGTGCCATCCAGCAGGCCGTTCAGTGCACAGGGGTGAGCACAAACACCGGAATCTGCCGGTCGGTCTTGGTCTGGTAGTTCGCGTAGTCCGGCCAGGCCTCGACGGCCCGCTGCCACCAGAGGGCCTTTTCGTCACCGAACACCTCGCGGGCGTCGTACTCCCCCATGACTGGGCCGTCCTGCAACTCGACCCGCGGGTTCTTTTTGACGTTGTGGTACCAGACCGGGTGCTTCGGGGCACCGCCCAGCGAAGCGACGATCGCGTACTGGCCGTCGTGCTCGACCCGCATCAGCGGTGTTTTACGGAGTTTGCCAGTCTTGGCTCCGATGGTGGTCAGCAAGATGACGGGCTTTCCCTGCAGCTCGGTGCCCTCGGTTCCGCCGGATGCCATGAACTTCTCGGCTTGCTCACGGGACCAGTCGAGCGGGCTGGGTGCATATTCACCTGAAAGCGGCATGCGACCACTTTAAGGGCCGGGTGCTCCGAGCCCGTCGCGTCATACCGGTTGCGCTGTTTGCCGGCTGGCGGGCTCACGGACCGCGGGCCCGGGTGGCTCCGCGTAGAGCTCGTCGATTTCGGTGGCGTATTTCGCGGCGATCGGCCGGCGTTTGAGTTTCATCGTGAGCGTCATCTCGTCACCGCCGGGCTCCCACAACGTGGGCAATACCCGGAAGCGTTTGATCTGCTCCACCCGCGATAATTTGGCGTTGCCCTCGGCCACCCCGGCAGCGATCCGTGCGATCACCTCCGGGTCATCCGCCAGGGCCGCGGGTGAGGCATCGGACAGTCCGTGCTGGGCCGCGTACGGGCCGACCGAGTCGGCGTCGAAGACCATGAGCGCGGTGTTGTACGGTCGCCCATCACCGATCGTGAGCATCGTGCCGACCATCGGGCAGGCGGCCAGGATTGTGTTCTCGATGTTGGCCGGTGACATGTTCTTTCCGGCCGCGTTGATGATCAGCTCCTTCTTGCGGTCGACCACCCGCAGATGACCGTCGGAATCCATCTCGAGGATGTCGCCGGTGTGCAGCCAGCCCTCGGGATCGATGGCCTCCGCGGTCTTCGCCGGCTCCTTTCGGTAGCCCTTCATCACCAGCGGACCACGCACCAAGAATTCGCCGTCGTCGGCGATCTTGCTCTCCAGCCCGGGCAGCAGCTTGCCGACGGTCCCCAGCCGCGCGTCGCGGGGATGGCTCAAGGTGGCGATGCAACTCAGCTCGGACATGCCCCAAAGTTCTGCGATCGGGATGCCGATGCCGGTGAAAAACGCCAGTGTCTCTTTCGGAATCGGCGCTGCTCCCGACACGGCCCACCGCAGCTGATTGAAGCCGATTTGGGCGCGCAGCTTTGACAGCACCAGCTCGTCAGCCTTGGCCCATTCGGCCGCCACGTCATCCGACATAGGTTCGCCGGCGAGCAGCGCGGCGGCGCGTTTGGCGGCAACCGACAGTCCCCACTGCAACGCCTGCCGCTTTGCCTCGTCCGGCTCATGAATAGCCGCGAATTCGATTCCGGCCTTGAGCTTTTCCCATACCCGCGGCACCGCACCCCATATGGTGGGTCGTACGTCGGGCAGTGCCGTGGCGATCGCACGCCCGTCAGAGACGACGGTGACCTGGGTACCGAACACCTGCTGGGTGTATAGGCCGGTCATCCGGTCCGCGATGTGCGCGGACGGCAGGAACGACGTGATCCGGTCGCCGAATTCGATTCCGAGCACGGCTTCGACAGCGAACGCATCGAACAACAGGTTGGCGTGGGTGGTCTCTACACCCTTGGGGTTTCCTGTGGTGCCGGATGTGTAGATGAGGGTGATAACGTCGTCGGGTTGCACTGCCCGCCATGCAGATTCGAAGTCGAAGTCGTCGGCCCCGGCGGCGTACAACTGGTCCAGTGACAGGGTGCCCGCGGGCGAGCCGTCGATGCACACGATGTGCTCGATGGCCGCGCCGCTGGCGCGGATGCGGTCCACGTACTGCTCCTCGCAGATCACCACCTTGGTGCCGGCATTGTCGAACAGGTACGTCAACTGCTCGGCGGGCAGCGTGCTGTAGACCGAGAACGAGATGGCGCCCACGTGTTGGGCGCCCACGTCCAGCGGGTAGAACTCGATCCGGTTCACCATCATCAGCGAAACCGTGTCGCCGCGGCGGACCCCCAGGCCCGCCAAGCCGGCCGCGACTTGACGGACCTGCGCCGCATAGTCACGCCAGGTCAGCGTCTGGGTGCCGCCCGGAGTCCGGAGCGCGACGGCGTCCGGATCGATGGCGGCGGTCCGCTGGAATGCCTCGCACAGGGTGGCCGGGCGCCCGGTTATCGTCATCGTCATTCTCCTAGGTGTTCATGTCGATCGGTCCGGCCAGTTGGGGCCCAACAATCCGACGTGGATGGTAGGCAGGTGCCGAATCCAGGCGGTCCGCACCAGTGTGCCCGTTGTCGTGAAGCCCCGATGACCCGACCGACGCTTGTCTACCGGGATCTTCACCGATCGTCGGCGCGATCGGGGCGGAAACGACCATGGAGGGTGAGCGGATGTCTAGATCTGCGGATAGCTTCTCAGCGGGGATCGAAGAGTAGGTTGCGGCCATGGGCATTGCAGTCACGGACCTCACGCCGGTCGAGCAGACGGCGTTGCTCACCGAATACGCCCGTGCGCTCGACAGCCGTTGGCCGCGGCCGATACTCGGCGACGACCTTGCCGACGAGATCGTGGCCGGGATCGACCACGACTTCGCCGGTTTGGGTGTGCCCACGAGCGTGGTCTGCCAGTCATCGCTGCGGGCCAAGATGCTCGACGACCGGGTGCGGGATTTCACGTCCGCGCATCCCGACGCCGTCGTGGTCGACCTCGGCGCCGGCCTCGACACCGGCATGCTGCGCGTCGACCCGCCGACCACAGTGGATTGGTACAGCGTCGACCTGCCAAACGTCATCGCGCTGCGCGACGAGCTGGTCCCTGCGGCCGAGCGGGCCCATTCGGTGGCGGCGTCGGTGGCCGACGATCATTGGACGGACACCATTCCTTCCGACCGGCCCACCATGCTCATCGCCGACGGTTTGCTGGCGTTCCTGTCCGAGCCGGTGATCGTCGGCCTGTTCCGCCACATCACCGAGCATTTCCAGTCCGGCGAACTGGCCTTCAACGACTACGGACGCATCGGCTGGTTCAGCAAGCTCGCGGTCAAGCTGGCTCCACAGAAGATGTTCAGCGCCGTCGGCAGCCAATGGCTCTACCCGGGCTTCAAGGATGCCCGCCATCCCGAGACGTGGAACCCGCGGTTGACGCTGGTCGAGGAGGCCAGCCTGGCGCACGCCCCGGAGGTCGACTTGTTTCCCGGATGGATCCGGGTGGCCACGCGGCTGGCCGGGATGACGAAGGCGGGCGCCCGCAAGGCGCGAATTCTGCGTTACCGCTTCTAGGCCGGCAAATCGAAAGGTCACGACGAATGGCAGCCACCCTGATCACCGGTGCCACCGTCTGGGACGGGATCTCAGACGCGGCGGCACCGCGGCAGGTGTTCGTCGCCGGCGGCCGGATCCAACGCCTCGGCCACGCCATCGAGCCTCCGTCCGACGCGCACGTGATCGATCTGCCCGGACACACGCTGACGCCGGGATTCATGGACTGCCATGTCCATGTCACCCTGGCCCCACCGTTCGGTCCGACTATGGCCGCCGACTCGAGCGTCGCGAAGGCATTGAAGTCGCTGCCGGTGCTGCGGGCGTTGCTGATGAACGGCTTCACCACGGTGCGCGACCTGGCGTGCGCGGACCTCGACTACCCGACAATCGACCTGCGGGACGCGGTGGCGGCCGGGATCGTGGCGGGTCCGCGGATGCTGGTGGCACCGCACATGATTTCCGCGCGCGGCGGCCACGGCGACTTCAGTGGAATGGTCGCGGACGAATACCAAGGGCCAGCGCGGGCGCTGGAACTCGCGGCCGCCGATGGTTGCGACGAGATCCGGACCAGGGTCAGACAGGAGATCCGCGCCGGTGCCGACTGGATCAAGTTCGCCGCCACCGGCGGCTTCGCCTCGCCGTCGGACGACCCGGGCCACGCCACCTATAGCCAGCAGGAGATGGACGTGCTGGTCGCGACCGCCGCCGACCTCGGCGTTCCGGCCACCCCGCACAGCTACGGCGACGAAGGCATCCAGCGCGCCGTGCGAGCCGGGGTGCGCAGCATCGAACACGGAAACCTGGCCTCGACCGAAGCCTTGCGAATGATGGAGGACTTCGGGGTGTTTCTGGTGCCGACGCAGTACGCGATCCTGTCCGGGGCCCGGCGCGGCGAGGACGACCCCTTGTGGGCGGCTGCGCCAGAGTACGCGCGCCGCAAGGCCCTCAAATACCGGGGCGCGTTGTTGGACGCCACCGAACGCCTGGCCGCGAGCAACGTGCGGATCGCGTTCGGCACCGACGCGGGCATGTTCCCCCACCAAGACAATTGGCGAGAGTTCCCGACGATGGTGTCCACCGGCATCACGCCGCTGCGAGCCCTGCGAGCGGCCACCAGCGTCGCCGCCGAACTGCTGCAGCTCGACGATCTCGGCGTGATCGCCGAAGGCAAGGTCGCGGATCTGATCGCCATGCCCGGCGATCCCTTCACCGACATCGAGGTCACCGGCCGGGTCGACTTCGTCATGAAAGAGGGCGTCATCTACAAACGTCCGGCAAACGCACTGCCACCGGGCCTGCGGGCCGAAAGCGCCGCCGCACCGGGGACGCCAGCGTAACGCCACGAGCAATCTCGCAGGGCGCTACGCTCGCGGAAGCGCCGGGACTATCCGCTCAGACACCCCGGTCCCAGCAACGCCTTGAGGTCTCCCATCAGCGCTGACGAGGGCGTTACCCGCAGCGATTGATCCAGCTCCAGGGTGGTAACCCGGTCACCGCTGACCAGTCGCAGGTGCACCTGCGATGTGCCGGGGTGACGTGCCAGCACCTGTTTGAGCGCGTTCACCGTATCGGGGGTGCACTGCCGGGTGGGCAGGCTGACCGCCAGCGGCCGGTTCACCTGTGTGTTGGAAAACTCCGGCACCACAAGGTCGTTGGCGATCAGCACGGTCCGGTCATCACGGACCGCCACCTTGGCGTTGACCAGTACGACAGCATCATCGACGATGTCGGAGCCATACGTGGAGTAGGTGTGCGGGAAGAACATTACCTCGATGCCGCCGGTGAGGTCTTCCAATTGCACTGACGCCCAAGGCATCCCGTTCTTGTTGACCCGCCGGCTCACCGCCGCCAGGATGCCGCCCACCTTCACCGGCGTCTCGTTTGGGATATCGCCGTCGAGGATCGACGGGATGGCGGTGTCGACCTGGGTCGCCAGCAGATGCGCGACCCCGTTGAGCGGATGCTCGGACACGTAGAGGCCCAGCATCTCGCGCTCCAACGCCAACTTGTGTTTGTCGTCCCACTCTTCGTCGGGCACCTTGATGGTGAACACCGCGTCAGCGGCGGTACCGGAGCCGCCGAAGAGGTCGAACTGGCCCATCGCCTCGGCCTTCTTGGTGCCCACTACCGAGTCCACCGCGTCGGTGTGCACCAGGAAAAGGCCCTTGCGGGGGTG
Organism: Mycobacterium sp.; assembly: GCA_035625875.1. Lineage (GTDB taxonomy): Bacteria > Actinomycetota > Actinomycetes > Mycobacteriales > Mycobacteriaceae > Mycobacterium. The sequence goes on from DASPOT010000251.1 coordinate 35,742, forward strand.
TCCCAGCGAATCGAACGCGCCGGCCTTGATCAGCGACTCGGTGACCTTCTTGTTGCAGGCCGCCATGTCGACCTTGTTCAGGTAGTCGGAGAAGTCGGTGAACTTACCCTTCTCGGTGCGGGTATTGATCAGCGAGGCAACGACATTGGCGCCTACGTTACGCACCGCGCCGAGCCCGTAACGGATGTCGGCGCCGACCGAGGCGAAGTTCAGGCCGGACTCGTTGACGTCGGGCGGCAGCACGGTGATGCCCAGCTTGCGACAGTCGGCCAGATAGACGGCGGCCTTGTCCTTGTCGTCGCCGACCGAGGTCAAGAGCCCAGCCATGTACTCGGCCGGGTAGTTCGCCTTCAGGTAGGCGGTCCAATACGAGACCATCCCGTACCCGGCGGCGTGCGACTTGTTGAACGCGTAGTCGGCGAACGGCAGGATGGTGTCCCACAGCACCTTGATGGCGCCGGCCGAGAAACCGTTGAACTTCATTCCGTCGGCGAAGCTTTCATACTCCGCCGCCAGTACATCGGCTTTCTTCTTGCCCATGGCTTTTCGCAGAATGTCTGCTTGGGCCAGCGAGTAGCCGGCCACCTTCTGCGCGATCCGCATGATTTGCTCTTGGTAGACGATCAGGCCGTAAGTCTCGGCCAGGATCTCGCGCAGCGGTTCGGCGAGTTCGGGGTGGATCGGCGTGATGGCCTGACGTCCGTTCTTGCGGTCGGCGTAGTCGTTGTGGGCGTTCATCCCCATCGGGCCCGGCCGATACAGCGCGATCACCGCGACGACGTCGTCGAATTCGGTGGGCTGCATGCGGCGTAGCAGATCACGCATCGGCCCGCCGTCGAGTTGGAAGACACCCAGCGTGTCACCACGGGACAGCAGCTCATAGGTGGGCTTGTCGTCGAGTGTCACGGATTCCAGGTCGAGGTTAATTCCCCTGTTGGCCTTGATGTTCTCGATCGCGTCGCCGATGATCGTGAGGTTGCGCAGCCCGAGGAAGTCCATCTTCAACAGGCCGATGGCCTCACACGACGGGTAATCCCAGCCGGTGATGATCGCCCCGTCCTGGGGGCGCTTCCACAGCGGAATGGCGTCGGTCAGCGGCTCACTGCTCATGATCACCGCGCACGCGTGCACGCCGGCGTTGCGGATCATGCCTTCCAGGCCGCGGGCGGTCTGGTAAATGGTGCGCACATCGGGATCGGTTTCGATGAGACCCCGCACCTCGGCGGCTTCCTTGTAACGCTCGTGGTTCGCATCGGTAATGCCGGACAGCGGAATATCTTTGGCCATGATCGGCGGCGGCAGCGCCTTGGTGATCCGGTCGGCGATGGCGAAACCGGGCTGCCCGTAGTGGATCCGCGCCGCGTCCTTCAGCGCCGCTTTGGTTTTAATGGTGCCGAACGTGATGACCTGGGCGACCCGGTCGTGGCCCCATTTGTCGGCGGCGTAGCGCACCATCTCGCCGCGGCGACGGTCGTCGAAGTCGATATCGATGTCAGGCATCGACGTGCGTTCGGGGTTGAGGAATCGCTCGAACAGCAGGCTATGTGGAATCGGGTCGATATCGGTGATGCTCAGGGCGTAGGCGACCAGCGAACCGGCGGCCGAGCCGCGACCCGGGCCCACCCGGATGCCCGCCGAGCGCGCGTAGTTGATCAGGTCGGCGACGATCAGGAAATAGGACGGAAAACCCTTGGCGCAGATGACGTCGATCTCATAGGCCGCGCGCTCGGCGTAGCCGTCGGGCAGGCCACCTGGGAACCGTCGGCGCAGGCCGGCGTCCACTTCGTGGTGCAACCAGGAGGCCTGGTCGTGCCCATCGGGCACCGGAAACACCGGCATCCGGTTGCGCGGTGTCCACACCTCGGCGTAGGAGCCCACCCGCTCGGCGATCAGCAACGTGGCATCGCAGGCGCCGGGGACGACGTCGTCCCAGATCTGGCGCATTTCGGCGGTCGACTTCAGGTAGTAGCCGTCGCCGTCGAACTTGAACCGATTCGGGTCCGACAACGTCTTGCCGGTCTGCACGCACAGCAGCGCCTCGTGGTTGTGGGCGGCGTCGCGGGTGACGTAGTGGCAGTCGTTGGTGGCCAGCGGCGGGATGCCGAGGGTGCGGCCGATCTCGAGCAAGCCATCACGGACCCGCCGTTCGATCGCCAGTCCGTGGTCCATCAGTTCCAGGAAGTAGTTGTCAGCGCCGAAGATCTCCCGCCATTTGGCCGCCGACTCCAGCGCCTCCCGGTACTGGCCGAGCCGAAGCCGGGTCTGCACCTCCCCGGATGGGCAGCCGGTGGTGGCGATGATGCCGTCGGCGTACTCAGCGATGAGTTCGGCGTCCATTCGCGACCACTTGCTCAGCTGGCCCTCGAAGGAGGCCAGCGAGGACAGCTTGAACAGGTTGCGGAGGCCCGTCGCGTTCTCGGCGATCATCGTCAGGTGGGTGTAGGAGCCGCTGCCCGAGACGTCGTCGGCTTTCTGGCTGGGGTCGCCCCAGAAGACGCGCCGAGCGTCGAAGCGCGAGCCGGGCGCGACGTAAGCCTCGACCCCGATGATCGGCTTGATCCCGACTTCGGTGGTGGCGCTATAGAATTCGCTGGCGCCGAACATGTTTCCGTGATCAGTCATCCCGATGGCGGGCATCTCCAGCCGCTGCGCTTCGGCGAGCAGTGGGGCGATCTTCGCAGCACCGTCCAACATCGAGTACTCGGTGTGGTTATGCAGGTGCACGAAGGAGTCAGTCATCAGGACGCCAGTCTATGGCCGACCACCGACGAGGTCTCGGCGTGTCGGCGTATGTGTCCGCGCTCAAACGCCACGTAGTAACGACTAGCGGCGCAGTCCGGTGCGGATCCGCAGGGCAGGCAGCGGCAGACTGCGCGGTGCGAACCAGCACGCAATGAGGGTCGACTTGCGGTGAGTTGCGAGCAATCCAGTCGTTACGCCAGGTAATCGCCCGGTGATGGCGTTCTAACGGGCATGCAACGCCCTGATGGTGCCCTAGGCGCATGGGAATGCTGTCACGATTCCGAAAGGACACGGCAATACCTATCTACGACCGGATCGGTGGTCATGAGGCGATCGAACTCGTCGTGGAGGACTTCTACGGGCGTGTGCTTGCCGACGATCAGCTGGCAGGCTTCTTCTCCGGTACGAATATGAACCACTTGAAAGGCAAGCAAGCCGAATTCCTTGCGGCCGCTCTTGGCGGGCCCGAACCGTACACCGGCGTGTCGATGAAGCAGGCGCATAAGGGCCGCGGGATCACCATGCACCACTTCAACCTGGTGGCCGGACACTTGAGCGATGCGCTGTCCGCCGCCGGCGCCCTCTCCGAGACGGTCGCCGAAATACTCGCTATCGTCGCGCCGCTGGCTGCCGAGATCGCGTCGGATCACGCGACGGCTCAAGTCTGAACGCCGTCACACCGCAGCGCGGCCAGCCGCCCGCGCGGCGCCATGTCCTCCTCCGACACGCCGATCTCGCCGCCCTCTTGGTAGTGCATGAGCAGGAAGTACTGCATGGGTGTGTCCTTTCGGGGTTGATGGTGTCACGGGCATGACGATTGACGCGACGCCAGATCGACACCGGCGCCAAACACATCGGTTTCGGTAACAATGCGGGCATGTCGCGCACGTTTGACGATCTGGTAGCAGAAGCCGATGCCGCGCCGGTCGAGGGCTGGGACTTCTCCTGGCTGGATGGCCGGGCGACCGAGCAACGCCCGTCGTGGGGCTATCAACGCCTGATGAGTCAGCGTTTGGCGAACGTGTCGGCCGCCTTGGACATCCAGACCGGCGGCGGGGAGGTGTTGGCCGGCGCGGAGAAGTTCCCGCCCACCATGGCGGCCACCGAGTCCTACCCACCCAACGCCGCACTGGCCACCAAACTCTTGCATCCCCGCGGCGTCGTGGTCGTGGCGACCACCAACGAGCCGCCGTTGCCGTTCGCCGACGAAGCGTTCGACTTGGTGACGAGCCGCCACCCCACCACCGTGTGGTGGACCGAGATCGCCCGCGTGCTCCGCACGGGCGGCACCTACTTCGCGCAGCACGTTGGACCCGCAACGGTGTCCGAGCTGGTCGAGTACTTCATCGGGCCGCAGCCACAGGCAGGGGCCGAGCGTCATCCAGACGCCGAGAGTAAGCAGGCCCGGTCCGCCGGTCTGCAGATCGTGGATATGCGCATGGAGCGGCTACGGGCCGAGTTCTTCGATGTCGGCGCCGTCATCTACTTTCTGCGCAAGGTGATCTGGGCGGTGCCCGGCTTCGCGGTCGACGCCTATCGCGAGCGGCTGCGCGAACTGCACGACCGCATCACATCCGACGGACCCTTCGTCACGTACTCCTCGCGAGTCCTCATCGAAGCCCGCAAACCGGCGATCGACTGATCACCCGTCTGCGCGCAACACGTCCAGGGCGTGCTGCAGGTCGGGCGAATACGGGCTGATGATCTCCATCTGCCGGCCGTCCACCGGATGCGCGAAGGACAGCGACCGCGCGTGCAGCCATTGGCGTTCCAGGCCAAGCCTTTTCGCCAGCTTCGGGTTGGCGCCATAGGTCAGGTCGCCGCAACAGGGGTGATGCAGCGCGGCGAAATGGACCCGGATCTGGTGGGTGCGGCCGGTTTCCAGGTGCACGTCGAGCAGGCTGGCGGCGACGAAGGCTTCCAGGGTGTCGTAGTGGGTGAGGCTGTGCCGGCCGTGCTTGGTGACGGCGAACTTCCAGTCATAGCTGCGGTGGCGGCCGATCGGTGCGTCGATGGTGCCGCTGGACGGGTCCGGATGTCCTTGGACCAGAGCGTGGTAGCGCTTGTCGACGGTGCGTTGTTTGAACGCCCGCTTGAGCACGGTGTATGCGCGGTCGGAGATCGCCACCACCATCACTCCCGAGGTGCCGACGTCGAGGCGATGCACAATGCCTTGCCGCTCGTGCACACCGGAGGTGGTGATCCGGTACCCTGCTGCCGCCAGCCCGCCGAGCACCGTCGGCCCGGTCCAGCCGACCGACGCATGCGCAGCCACCCCTGCCGGTTTGTCGACGGCGACGATGTCGTCGTCGGAGTACAGGATCGTCATGCCCTCGATTTCGACGGGCGTATTCTCCAGCGGCGTCGGCGCTTCCGGCAGCCGCACCTGCAACCACGCTCCCGACGTCAGACGATCGGACTTGCCCGCCTGCACGCCGTCCAATTCGACACCGCCATCTTCGGCGATGGCCGCAGCGACGGTGCGGGACACACCCAGCAGGCGCGCCAGCCCGGCGTCGACACGCATGCCCGCCAACCCTTCCGGGACGGGCATCGAGTGGTCAGCCATCAGCGTTGGTCGGCCTTGCGCCGGCCGACGGTGTCGAAGTCGAAACCGAACAGCGACAGCGCGACCAGCAGGATGGCCCCGCCCACCACCGACGGATCGGCGACGTTGAACACCGGCCACCAGCCGATCGATAAGAAGTCCACGACATGTCCGCGCAGCGGCCCGGGCGACCGGAAGAACCGGTCTACCAGGTTGCCCATCGCGCCGCCGAGGACCATCCCCAGGCCGATCGCCCACCACGGCGACACCAGTCGGCGCCCCATCCAGAAGATGCCGACCACGACACCGGTCGCGATCAGCGTCAACACCCAGGTATATCCGGTCGCCATCGAGAACGCGGCCCCCGAATTGCGCACCAATGTCCAGGTGACGGTGTCGCCGATGATCGGTACCGGCTGGCCGGGGGTCAGCAGTTTGACGGCGAGCACTTTGGTGACGATGTCGAGCACCAGCACCACCGCCGCGACCGACAGCAGCAGGCGCAGCCGCCGCGGCGGCGCGGGAGCTTCGGTCTCCTCAGCCGTCGTCACCGGCTCACCCGGTACTGTTGGTTCGTCAGCCACTCCCCCATCATCCCCTAACGCGCATGCGGGATGATCCCAGCATGAGCCGCCTCACCGTGATCACCACCGGCGGGACGATCGCGAGCAGCACCTATGCCGACGGGGTGCGGCGGCCCGCGCGCGGCGGGGCCGAGCTGACGTCGGGCCTGGATGTGGACGTCGTGGACCTGATGTCGGTCGACAGCTCGGAGCTGACACCGCGCGACTGGGACTGGATCCGCGCGGCGGTGCACACCGCGATCGCCAACGGCGCCAAGGGCGTGGTCATCACGCACGGCACCGACACCCTCGAGGAGACGGCGCTGTGGCTGGAACTCACCTATGCCGGCGCCGCCCCGGTGGTGCTGACCGGCGCGCTGCGCAGCGCCGACGCGCCCGACGCCGACGGGCCGGGCAATCTGCGCGACGCGCTGGCGGTGGCGGGCAGCCCATCCGCCCCCGACCTGGGTGTGCTGGTGTGCTTCGCCGGACGGGTGTTGCAGCCGTTGGGCCTGCAGAAGGTGGGCACCCGGACCGGGTTCGCCGGCGACCTGCTCGGCACTCTTGACGGCGGGGTGACGCTGACACACCCCAAAACCCGGCCATATCTGGGCGACCTGACCGCCGCCACCGCGCCGCGGGTGGACATCGTCGCCGCATACCCGGGAAGTGATGCGGTGGCGCTGGACGCCTGCGTGGCCGCCGGCGCGCGGGGTGTGGTGCTGGAGGCGCTGGGCTCGGGCAACGCCGGAGCCGCCGTGATCGACGGGGTGCGTCGGCATTGCCGCAGCGGGGTCGTGATCGCAGTGTCCACCCGGGTCGCGGGCGGGCGGGTCAGCCCGGGGTACGGTCCGGGCCGCGACTTGGTTAACGCTGGCGCGGTGATGGTGCCGCGGCTGCGCCCGCCGCAGGCCCGGGTGTTGGTGATGGCCGCGCTGGCCGCAGGTCTACCGGTCGGCGACGTCATCGACCGGTGGGGCTGATGCCGACTCGTCGGCCCGCAACGCGGCGACGTAGTCCGGCCAGTCCAGGCTGTCGACCGGGTTGGCGCTGGTGATGTCGCAGCTGTCGGCGGGAAACGTCCGCGCGGGGCCCGGGCCCGAGCCGCGGGTTTCAAACCGCACGGTGACCACGCCGTGACCCGCGCCTTGGACCCAGCCGTGCCCGAGATCGCGATGAGCGACGTCGTCGCCAACCCGCCAGGGCTCGTTGTTCAGCGCCGCCGCGTCGACGGCGTGCTGGGCTTCCGGCGTCTGCGGCGACAGCTCCAGATCGGGGAACAGCGACTCCTGACGCACCTCGGTTAAACCGGAAAACCCCACGCCGAGTAGCCGAACCGGTCCGACCTGCCGTGGATCCAGCAGCAGCCGCCGGGCCACCGAGACCAGCGCGGCGGCGTCGGTCGTCGCGTAGGGCAGCGTGGCCGCGCGGGTCAGCGTGCTCATATCGGATTTCTTCAACTTCACCGTGACAGTGCGGGCGCCTCGGCCGTCACGCAGCAGCCGCTGATGCGCATGCTCGGCGATCGGGCCGACCGCATCCCGCAACTGCTCCAGCGTGGTCAGATCGACCGTGAAGGTCGACTCGGCGCTGATCTGCTTGGCTTCGGCGCGTTCGGCGACCGGGCGGTCGTCGATACCGCGGGCCAGCCGGTGCAGCGCGGGCCCGAGCGTGGCACCGAGGATGCTGGCTACCTCGGCGTCGGTCAGCGCTGCCAGCTGTCCGATCGTCTCGATGCCGAGTCGGTGCAGCTTCTCTTCGGCGACCGGACCGATTCCCCACAGCCGCCGCACCGGCAGGCCAGCAAGCAGCTCGCGTTCCTCGGGGCGCCGGATCACCCGAACACCGTCGGGCTTGGCCAGACCGGAGGCGATCTTGGCGATCTGCTTGCCGGAGCCGGCGCCGACCGAGGCGACCAGGCCGGTCTCCTCCCGCACCCGCCGCCGCAAGTCCTCGCAGAACACCTCGACATCCTCGGCTGACGCACCGGCGAGCTGGGGCGGCTCACCGAACGCCTCGTCGTAGGAGAGCTGCTCGACGACGGGTACCACATTGCGCACGGTGTCGAAGAGCCGACGACTGGCCACCCCGTACACCACGCTGCGCGGCGGCAACACGACGGCCTGAATTCCTACCAGCCGGCGCGCCTGATGCATGGGAATGGCCGACCGGGCGCCAAACACCCGCGCTTCATAGCTCGCGCCGGCCACCACGCCGCGGCCGCCCAGACCACCAACCAGTACCGGCCGGCCCCGCAAGGTCGGGCGGGTGAGCTGTTCGACGGAGGCGAAGAACGCGTCCATGTCCAGGTGCAGGACCCAGCGGCCGTTCACACGCTACGAGATTCTGCCGACGAGGTAGCGCTGCAACGTCGGACCCACGGCGTCAACGAGGCTGTCGACATCCATCGAGTGGATGGGCTCCGCGCGCAACTCGTAGCGCATGATGCCCAGTCCGAGCAACTGGGAGGCACACAGCGCGGCGCGGAAGCGGATCTGGTCGGCTCCAAGCGCTCTGAGCAATGGGTCTAATACCGGGCCGATGAACAGACTCTGCACGGTCTCGGCAGTCTTTGCCAGGCCCACCGTGGCAATGGCGCTGGCCGCGAATGGGCCGCCGCCGGCAAGGTCCCATGTGGTAATCAGCATGCGCAACGTTTGCCGTCCCGCTTGATTTGCTCCCCCGGCGACGATCTTGTTGATGAACTCCGGCGTGCCGAACGGCAGATGCAACCTTCGTGCCACCGGGTCGAGTAGCCCACGCGGCGGTTCTTTGCGGCGGCTCACGATGTCAGGATTGCCCGCAGACCAGGAAAGATCAAGCAACCGCACCGCGGGCCTGACCGAAGCCAGCTATTGGTCGCCGTTTAGCGTTTGACCCGTGACCATGAACCTCTGTCACCGGCTGTGCTGCAGTTCCAACTACTGGGCCAAGGCCGTCGAGCGTCAGCTGCTGCCCTGGGCGCTGGCTGATGTGGAGCTGGGCGAGAACACGTTGGAGATCGGCCCGGGTTACGGCGCCAACCTGCGCGTGCTCGTCGACCAGACACCGCGATTGACTGCCGTCGAGATCGACGCCCCGATGGCTGAACGGCTACGCCGCCGGTACGGCGACCGGGCTCGCATCATCCACGGCGACGGCACCGCCACCGGTCTTCCTGCCGAAGACTTCAGCTCGGTGGTGTGTTTCACCGTGCTGCACCACGTCCCGACGCCAGCGTTGCAGGATCAGTTGTTCGCCGAGGCGTTTCGGGTGCTGGCTCCCGGCGGGGTGTTCGCCGGCAGCGACGGTGTGGACTCCCGGTGGTTCCGGATCGCACACTTTCGCGACACCTGTAACCCGGTGTCCCCCGGCACTCTGCCGGATCGCCTTCGCCGCTGTGGGTTTCGCGATGTGCACGTCGACGTCAAGGGTGGCGAGCAGCGCTGGCGCGCCGTGAAGGCCGGATGATGACCGACGAGACCGGCAACGAGGTTCAGCCAGACTTGACACGATGGTCCCGGCTGCGTCAGGAATGGCTGCAACGACTTGAATCCGACGAACGCTCAGCCGTGCTGGCTTGGGCGGCATTCACCATCACGTTCGCGGGACTTCGGGCGCTTACCCACTGGATCCACGCCGGCCACGGACCTACTGGCGGCGGTATCAAGCTGGGCAGTAGGCATTTTCACCACTACAACATCGGCATCGCGCTGCTGGCGACTGTCGGCGCGGTGGGCCTGCGGGGATCGGAAAAACAACGGCGCCACCCTGCGGCGGCCGTCGCTTTCGGAGCGGCGAACGCTATGATCGTCGACGAGTTGGCGCTGCTGCTCGACCTTGAGGACGTCTATTGGAAGGCCGAGGGCCACGAGAGCGTCGATGTCGCGGTCGGTCTCATCGCCGCCGGAGCGACAGTCCTCGCCGGCATGCCGTTCTGGCCGCACGCACACCGCGCGTTGCGATCACGCCGCTGACCAGGCTAAGCCTTCGCGATCGCCACGTGGACGTCGTCGCCGATCTCGACGGCGTGCTGCGACGGCTCCGCGAATTCGAAGCTGGTGGCCAGGATTTCGCGCGCGATCATATCGCGGTGAGCCCGCGCCCAATCCGCCCGTTGAGGCGGTACCGACATCACCACACAGATGCGGTCGGAGACATCCAGCCCCGTCGACTTGCGCAGCTCCTGCAGTTCGCGGATGCGGTCTTTCGCCCAGCCCTCGGCCTCCAGCTCAGGAGTCACGGTGCCGTCCAGCACCACCAGGCCCGCACCCTCGGGCAGCGCGGCGGTGAACTCTGGGTCGGCGGCCACCAGCCGGGAGCTGTACTCGTCGGGTTGCAGCACCGCCGGACCCGCGGTCAGCGTGCCGTCCGGGTTGACGACGCCCTCCCCGGCCTTGACGGCCTTGATGGCCGCCTGCACATCCTTGCCCAGCCGCGGCCCGGCCACCCGAGCGTTGACGGTGAGTTCGAACCGCCCGTAGGCGTCGATCGCGTCGGTGAGTTCGACCTTCTTGACGTTGAGCTCGTCGGCGATCAGGTCGGTGAACGGTTCCAGCCGCTGCGAATGCTCCACCGCCACAGTGAGTTTGGGTAGCGGCAGCCGCACCCGCAGCTTGTGCGCCTTGCGCAGCGAGGATGCCGCCGAGCACACTTCCCGGACCTGGTCCATGGCAGCGACCAGCTCGGCGTCCGCGGGCAGCGCGCCGTCGGTCGGCCAGTCCGTCAGGTGAACCGAGCGTTCGCCGGTGATACCGCGCCAGATGATCTCGGTGGTCAGCGGAAGCAGCGGGGCAGCCAGCCGCGCTGTCACCTCCAGCACGGTGTGCAGCGTGTCGATGGCGTCGGGGTCTTCGTTCCAGAACCGCTGCCGTGACCGTCGCACATACCAATTCGTCAACGCCTCGGTGTACTGGCGCAGCTGCTCGCAGGCGCCGGAGATGTCGCAGATGTCCAGCTCCCCGGTGAGGTCGTCGCGCAGCGCGGCCAGCTTGGCCAGGATGTAACGGTCCAGCACATGCGGCGAATCGGTGCGCCACGTGCCGACTTTCGGGGCATACAACGCCAGGAAGCTGTAGGCGTTCCACAGCGGCAGCAGCACCTGGCGCACACCCTCACGGATTCCCGGTTCGGTGACGATCAGGTTGCCGCCGCGCAGGATCGGCGAGGCCATCAAGAACCAGCGCATGGCATCGGAGCCGTCGCGGTCGAACACCTCGGTCACGTCGGGATAGTTACGCAGCGACTTGCTCATCTTCTGGCCGTCATAGCCCAGCACGACCCCGTGCGCCACACAGGTTTTGAACGCTGGCCGGTCGAACAGCGCGGTGGCCAGCACGTGCAGGGTGTAAAACCAGCCGCGGGTTTGCCCAATGTATTCGACGATGAAGTCGCCCGGATAGTGGGTCTCGAACCAGTCGCGGTTCTCGAACGGGTAGTGCACCTGGGCGTACGGCATCGAGCCCGAATCGAACCACACGTCGAGCACATCCGGGATGCGCCGCATCATCGAACGCCCGGTCGGGTCGTCGGGGTTGGGCCGGGTCAGCTCGTCGATATACGGCCGGTGCAGATTGTCCGGGCGCACACCGAAGTCGCGTTCCAGCTCGTCGAGGCTGCCGTACACGTCGATACGCGGACAGGCAGGGTCGTCGGACTTCCACACCGGAATCGGCGTGCCCCAGTAGCGGTTTCGCGAGATCGACCAGTCGCGGGCGCCCTCCAGCCACTTGCCGAACTGGCCGTCCTTGACATGCTCGGGATACCAGGTGATCTCCTGGTTGAGTTCGACCATGCGGTCCCGGAACTCGGTGACTTTGACGAACCATGACGACACCGCCCGGTAGATCAGCGGGTTGCGGCACCGCCAACAATGCGGATAGGGGTGCTCGTAGGTTTCGTGCCGGATCAACACCGCGCCGTTGGCCTTGGCTGGACCGGTTCCGTGCTTTAGATCGCGGATGATCTGCGGGTTGGCATCGAAGACGTGCTGACCCTGGTAGTCGGGCGCGGTGGCGTCGAAGCGGCCGCTGGCATCGACCGGCGTGGCCGGGAGGATGCCGGCGGCGTCGGCGGTTGCCATGTCGTCCTCGCCGTAGGCCGGTGCCAGGTGCACGATGCCGGTGCCGTCCTCGGTGGTCACGAAGTCGCCGGCCAGCACCCGAAAAGCATTGGCGGAGTCCATGAAGTACGGAAACGGCGGCAGATACCGCATCCGCAGCAGATCGACGCCACGGTAGGTGGCCAGCACCTCGGGGTTCTCCCCCAGCTCGCGGGCGTAGGCGCCCAGCCGGGCCTCGGCCAACACGAAGCGACGATCGCCGGCCCGCACCTGCACATAGGTCATCTCGGGGTTGACCGCAACCGCCTGGTTGGCGGGCAATGTCCACGGCGTCGTGGTCCACACCAACAGGTAAGCGCCCGCCAATTCGCCGTCGGGCACGCGGAAGCCGACCGTGATCGCGGGATCCTGGCGGCTTTGGTAGATGTCGTCGTCCATCCGCAGCTCGTGGTTGGACAGCGGGGTTTCGTCACGCCAGCAATACGGCAGCACCCGGTAGCCCTCGTAGGCCAAGCCCTTGTCCCACAGCTGTTTGAACGCCCAGGTCACCGACTCCATGTAGCTGGGGTCGAGCGTCTTGTAGTCGTTGTCGAAGTCGACCCAGCGGGCCTGACGGGTCACATAGGCCTGCCATTCGTCGGTGTAGCGCAGCACCGACTCCCGGCAAGCCTCGTTGAACGCCGCGATGCCCATGGCATCGATCTGCGATTTGTCGGTGATCCCGAGCTGCTGCTCGACTTCCAGTTCAGCGGGCAGCCCGTGGGTGTCCCAGCCGAAGCGGCGCTCCACCCTGTAGCCGCGCATGGTGCGGTATCGCGGCACGATGTCCTTGACGTAGCCGGTGAGCAGATGCCCGTAGTGCGGTAGGCCGTTGGCAAACGGCGGCCCGTCGTAGAACACGTACTCCGGGGCGCCGGCGCGGCGGGTGATGCTGGCCCGGAAGGTGTCGTCGGCGGCCCAGTAGTCGAGGACCTCGAGCTCTAATACCGGGAAGTCGGGCGCGCCACCGGCCAGCTTCGGATAGGCGTGCTCAGTCAAAGCGTCGTCTCCTGTGCCCCAGTGCCGGTTCGGCACTGCGTGCCTGCGTCAAGGCCGGGGACGACGCCGCGCTGGTGCGCGAGCGCCGCGGTACCACCCCGCTTGCCGCGCCGTGGCGTGGCCGCTCAATTAAGGCTGTGACGGGCCTACCCGTTCGGTTCTACTGGGCCTGGCTGGCTGTTCTTCCGAAGGCTCCCCGGTGATGGCCGGATCGATGCCGCTGCGTCGATTCTACGGACGGCGGCTGGCTGGGCGCTTCACGGGCAAGCCACACTTCATGAACCAGCAGCCACAAGTGCCACATGAGCACCGCAGAACCTCATGGCCCCAGTCGAAAATGCGATAGCGCATTACCCACCAGGCGAATCTCGCGGCACCAGTGATTCACCTGAGTGCCAAGGACCGCTAGCCGGGCGGTGATCAGCCGAGCGCGGCCTTTGCGTCGGCAAGGTTGTCGGCCCCCAGCACGAGGCGGGTATTGGTCGCGAGATAGGCGATGGCCAGGTTGATCTTCGCGTTTCCGAGCTTGTGGACGACCTCCGCGAGCGCGCCGGGACGGTCCTCCATGTCGAGAACGATTACCTCCTGCTCCTCGGCGATCTTGATTCCGGCACCCTGCAGTGCCTCGAACGCGGGAGTGGGATCCTGCACGAGTATGTGCACCTCTGCCTGGCCTCCGCCGCTGGTGAGTGCGCACAGGCCGGCGATATTGACTCCTCCCTTACCGAGCACGTCCCCGACATGAGCCAGCTCGCCGGGCTCGTCGTCCAGATAGAGCGTCAGATCAGTCGCCATGACACGCTCCCTTCGGGCTCACGGCCTGTTGTCCCGATCCCGACCATCGACGGAGCTTTGCTATCGGAGGGCGTGATGGCGCGTCGGGTCGGGCGAGGGTGGTATGTCAACGCTACTGCGGATAACGATGCTAGTTACGCCGATTTGCGTGCCCACACCGGCCGCAACCACGAGAGAGCAAACCTGGTCAACGCCACAAACGCCAAGAGGTTGCCTGGCCGCACCACTATGATGCGGCCGGGCAACCCCTTGGACCTAAAGCCCGCGGAGCGCGCGCGTCACGCCTGGGTAACTCGGCGTTCATCAGCCCAGGACCTCTAACAGTCCCACGCGCCACAGGGCCGCGTACAGCTGACGCACCGGAAGGCACAACAAGCGAGCGACGCCTTCCACCAGCGGGTCACCTCCGGCGCCGAACGGCTGGTCGTCGAGCCGCTTCGTCATTTTCTTCGGCGCGCGAGCGGTGGTCGCAGCCGACACTGCCCTCAGCTCCGGCGTACGGGCAGTGGTCGCGGGCACTCTCGTGTCTACGTCATCCCACAGAACAGCGGTCATGGTCGCCTCCTAGACGGAAATCAATCGAACACTTATGGACTGACTGTTCCGCCCCGTAAACGGTTCCGAACACACAAGCGATTGCTTGTGCCGGTGAGGCAACTCGCGTTTGCTAGCCCAACGTCTAGCTGGAAACGCCGTGCCGGAGACCGGATCGGGACGAAAAGCCCGGATATCGACCCGGACTAGAACTGGAACTCATGCGTCCCTCACCTCCTCGCGGCTACGACTCGTGCGGATACCCGCACACTTCACTGGCAAGCAAGGAGCACAGAACCCGACGATTGTCGGAAAACCACACCCCACTCGTCAGAGCTTCGGCACCACACGGCGTATCCGGGAACACCGGAAGCCACCTGGGCTCAACCCTTAAGCCGGGAGGAGCTATCCTGACCCTGGGCGTCTCTCGACGTTCGGGGTCAGTGGCCTATATCCGTGCAGACGCCTCGCCTAACGAGGTGCTTACGCCACCGATCATGCACGAACAAGTTGAGCGGGTCAATTTAATCCGGGCGGGTGTGTCCAGTTCTTAACGGATTCATGACGCGTTTGTAGGCTTTGATCGGTTGCGAACGGTCGCTACACGAGTTCGTAGTCGGCCAGCACCGGCCGCTCCATGACGTCCCGGAAGTGCGTGAAACTCCACGGCCAGGCGACGGGCACACCGCGGTCATCGAGGTACCAGCTGCGGCAGCCGGTCACCCACACGGTCTTCTTGGCCGCTTCCACCCGCTCGGCCTCGAAGCGGGTCGTCGCGTCGCGGCTGGCGCTGACCTGGCGGCACTCGCCGCGGTGGAGCAGCTCGATGAGCTGCATAAGATAGGCGACCTGCGCCTCGGCGACGTCGATCAAAGAAAAGTTGCCGACCGGCCCGTTCGGCCCGTTGAGCATGAACAGGTTGGGAAAGTCGGGCACCGAGACCGACAAGTAGGCGAACGGCCGCTGCCCCCACACATCGTCGAGGCGCACGCCGCCGCGGCCCACCACCTCCATCGGGCGCAAGAACCGGTCCACCCGGAAACCGGTGGCGAGCACGAGCACATCGAGCCGGTGCAGCTCACCGTCGACCGTACGTACCCCTTTGGCCTCGACTCTCTCGATGCGCTCGGTGACCAGGTGGGCATTGGGCCGCTGGATGGCTTGGTAGAAGTTCGGCGAGATGATCAACCGCTTGCACCCCGCCCGGTAATCGGGCCGCAGCTTCTCCCGCAGCTCGGGGTCGGTGACGTTGTCCTCGAGGTTGGCGAGGGCCGCCTTCTGCAGCATCTTCAGCGCGGGCGAGTCGGCGTCCACGACGGCGTTGGCGAAGCTCTCCACGAAGCCGGTGGCCAAATCGTGGCGCAACTGGGTCATCACCGCCGGGTCGGCCCGGTAGCGGGCCCGGTCGGCGTCGTCGATGGGCGGGTTTTGTACCGGCAGGACCCACTGCGAGGTGCGCTGAAACAGCTGCAATTCCCTCACAATGTCGGTCACGGCGCCAGTAATCTGCACCGCCGACGAACCAGTGCCGATCACCCCGAGCCGGGCACCGGCCAGCGGCATGCTGTGGTCCCAGCGGGCGCTGTGGAACACGCGGCCGGCGAACTCATCGAGCCCGCCGATATCGGGGTAGCGCGGGTGATGCAACACGCCGGTGGCGGCGATCACCACGTCGGCCTCGTCGCGTTCGCCGGTGGATGTTTCGACGCGCCAGCGACTTTCGTCGTACTCCAGGCGGCGCACTTCGCGGCTCAAGCGAATAGATTCGTCGACGCCGTAGCGGCGCGCGACGCCCTCGAAGTAGGCAAGGATCTCTGGCCCAGGCGCGAACGCGTGACTCCATTCCGGATTGGGGGCGAACGTGTAGGTGTACATGTGCGCCGGGACGTCACAGGCGATACCCGGATAGGTGTTCTCCCGCCAGGTGCCGCCGAACCGGTCGGCCTTCTCGTACACCGTGACGTCGGTGAAGCCGGCCTCGCGCAGCCTGATGGCGGCCAGCACCCCGGCCATCCCGGCCCCGACGACGACGAAGCGCATGCTCAACTATCCCGGGGCCGCAGCCCGTCCAAGACGAGCGAAACGACGAAGTCCGCTACTTCGGCTGCGGTGACGCCGTCGTCGGTGGATAGCCGCCGGTGCGCCAGCTGGCCGATGAGCGCGGCCAGCGTGTACGCCACCATCCGCGGCGGGCCGGCCACCACCTCGCCGCGCTGTTGGGCGGCGACGATGAAGGTTTCGATGTCGTGGATAAACCGCTCATAGATGCCGCCGAGGTGTTTTTCGAACCGGTCGCCGAGGGCGTAGGCGTCGCGGAACAGCAGTTTGACGGTGGCCTTGTCGGCTTCGAAGAACTCGAAGGTGGCTTGCACCGCGGTGCGGAATGGCGCCTCGCCGTCGTCGGTTTGGCGCGACGCACCGACCGCGGCCGCTACGTGTGCGCGCAAGGCCTGCTCCTCGACGGCCATCAACGCGTGGAACAAGTCGTCCTTGGAGTCGAAATACCAGTAGATCGACCCGTAGGCAAGGCCGGCCTGCTTGGCGATGTCGGCGATGGTGGTGGCGTGAAAACCCTTGCGGGCGAAGACTTCTTTGGCCGCGGCCATGATCTCGTCACGCCGGTGCGACTTGTCCTCGTCGCTGACCGCGCGCCGCCGGCGCGTGCGGGTGCTGGCAGTCACCGCTCGACCAGCTGCTCGAGACGCCCGACGGCATCGATGAACTCGGAGACCATGTCGAGCACAACCGCGCGGGCCGGCCGTACCTTGTCCAGCGAACCGACGACCTGCCCGACAAAGTAGGTCGCCAGCTCACGGGCTTTCGCGCCCGGCTGGCCGGCGGCCTGGTTGATCCGCAGCTGCGGGTCGCCGATCAGCGCGCTCTGCAGCGGCATGCCCAGCGGCTCGGGGCTGTCCGGCCGCTCCCACTCGTCGGTCCAGGCGGTACGGAGCATCCGGGCGGGCTTGCCGGTCAGCGACCGGGACCGCACCGTGTCCGAGGAGGTGGCGGCCAGGAATTTGTCCTTGACCACCGGGGGCGTCTCGGCTTCCTCAGTAGTGAGCCACACCGACCCGCACCAAACCCCTTCGGCGCCCAGGGCGAAGGCCGCCGCGATCTGGCGGCCACGGGCGATCCCGCCCGCGGCCAGCACCGGCACCGGAGCGACCGCGTCCACCACCTCGGGGACCAGCACCATCGTCGCCACCTCGCCGGTATGCCCGCCGGCCTCGGTGCCCTGCGCGACGATCAGGTCGACCCCGGCGGCGGCGTGCCGGATAGCGTGCTGGGTGGTGCCGGCCAGGGCGGCCACCACGACGTCGTTGGCATGTGCGCGCTCGACCAGGTCGGGCGGCGGCGGGCCGAGCGCGCTGGCGATCAGCCGGATTTTGTGGGCGAAGGCGACGTCGAGCAGCGGCTGGTAGCCCTTCGGCGAGATGTTGAGCGCGGCGCCGGGTGGCAAGGGCTCCGTGCCGCGCTGAATGCCATACCGGGCGAGCAGGTCGTCGACGAACGCCCGATGCTCCTGGGGCAGCAGCGCACACGCCTGCTGGGCGTCGATGCCGCCTTGCTCGACGCCCACGTACTTCGGCGGCAACAGCAGGTCCACACCGTAGGGCTTGCCGCCGGTCTGCTCCTCGATCCAGGTCAGCTCGGTCTGCAGCCGTTCGGGGCTGTGTGCGACGGCGCCGAGAATTCCGAAGCCGCCGGCGTTGGACACCGCGGCCACCACGTCGCGGCAGTGGCTGAACGCGCAGATCGGGAACTCCACACCGAGCAACTCGGCGGCTCTGGTCTGCATCTGCACGACGCTACGAGTTATTGATTGACGTGTCAATCTAATCCGGTAGGGTGCCGACTATGACCGAGCCGTTGACCGAGGAGCAGCAGCAAAAGCGCCGCCAGGCGGTGCGCGACCTGATGACAACGACACCGTTACTCGCCGGGCTCGGCATCGTCTTCGAGCGCTATGAGCCCGACGACGTCACCATCCGGCTGCCGTTCCGCGAAGACCTGACCAACGACGGCACCTACTTTCACGGCGGGGTGATCGCGTCGGTGATGGACACTGCCGGCGCCGCGACGGCCTGGTCGAATCACGACTTCGACAAGGGAATGCGCGCCTCCACCGTCGCCATAAGCATCCAGTACACCGGTGCCGCCAAGCGCTGCGACCTGCTCTGTCATGCCCGCACCGCCCGGCGGCGCAAGGAACTCACCTTCACCGAGATCACCGCGACCGACACCGACGGCAACATCGTCGCTCACGCCGTGCAGACCTACCGGATCGTCTGAGACCCACCGCGCGCCTAACAGCTGACGTCAGTCTGAGCAGTCGACGGCGACTTCAAGGGCTCCGCAGATGTCGCGCATCCGGGTGTCGGCAAGCCGACCGAGGCGGCTGACCAAGACTGCGACTGAGACACTTTCGACCGAGTCCAGGTTCACTGCCGAACGGCGGGGGATCGGGTCGATGCCGGGTTCAAGAACAACCTCGCTGGCGAGGCCCCGGATGGTCGTCGTGCACGGCGCGACGAGTGCGCGTCGAAGCCGCGGGATCGCCGCGTCGCGTGACAGGACAGCGACCGGGCGGCGGCCAACCTCCGCCATATCGCACCACCACACCTCACCGCGAGCCGGAAGCGCACTCACGAGGCGCCAGCTGCCCGCCGCCACGACGCCAGGTCGCCCCAGTCATCCGGCTCATCAACCGGGTGCTCGTCATAGGCGGCGTAGCTCGCGTCCACCTCGGCGGATCGGTGACGAGCGAGCAATGCCCTGAGGGCCTCGTCGATAAGGGCGGCGTCGGTGACCCCCGATCGCAGGCTGCGCGCCCTGCCGAGGAGCTCGGCGTCCACAGTGGTGCTCAACCGTATGCGGTTCATGCCATGAGTATGCCATCCCTGTGGCCCGCTAGCTGATTCGCCGAAGGCGCCAGCCATCTCACCAACGAAGCGCAGTGACAAACCGGGATTCGCCGGTCGGCGAGCGTGTACTCAGCCCGAAAAACCTCGCGATGGATGCACGCTCGGCGCAAGCTCACCGCGGTGCCCGGCCGTCGGGCGGCCAACTTTCGACGCCGTCCTCCAGCGGCACCTGGAGGCTATGGCCGATCGTGGTGATCATCTGCCACGCGCCGATGGCGGTGACGAGTTCGATGAGCACCGCTGGGTCGCTGAATTCGCGTTCGCAGGCCGCCCAGCTCTCGGCGCCGACCGCGCCGTCGCGCACGACGTCGTCGGTTGCCGCAAGCACCGCTCGTTCGGTGGGCCCGAACCCGCCGTATGTGTGCCAGTCGCGCACGCCGAGCAGATCGTCGGCCGACACACCGAGTCCCCGCGCGACGCGCCAATGTGCGGTCCACTCGTAGTCGGAAGCGGTGAGCCAGCCGATCCGCATGATGACCAGCTCCCGCAGCCGGGTGTCCAGGACACCGTGCCACAGCATGGTGGCCAGCAGGTCGTTGACGACGCGGGCCAGGCTCGGGTGGTTCAGCAGCACCTGGAAGATGGCCAGCTCGGCCATGTAATTGGGCACGCCCGCTTCGTCGGCGGCGGCCTTGGCCTCGTCAAGGGGCAGGCGGGGCACGCGGGCTTCGGTCATGGTGTGAGCACTCCGTGTACAGGCGGGACACCGTCGCGCTCGCCGGCCATGGTGGCGAGCAAATCCTCCGCGTCGTCGAGCCGCACGCAACGCCGCGGCAGGCTCTCGAACGGGTAGCGACCCGACGCCAGCAGCTCCAGCGCCGCCCGGTAGGCAGTGACGTCCACGCCCAGAGCGCCGGGGATCCGCAGCTCCTTGAGCACAACCATGTCGGGTGAGAATCCCGGAGCGCCAACACCGAAGCCTCGGGTGCTGGCGACGACGATGGTTCCCGCGGGCCGGGCGAGCGCGATCGCTTGTGCGAACGCCGTTGGCGCCCTGGCGGTTACGTCGACGACGACGTCGGCCAGCCCGCCGGTCGCTGTCGTCAGCGCGGCCACCGGATCGTCTTTAGCGACGTCGACGGCGAGGTCGGCTCCGAACTTGGAGGCCATCGCCAACCGGTCGGCGTCGCGGGGGCCCAGCCCGGTCACCATCACAAACCCGGCGCCGGCCTCCTTCGCTGCCGCTGCGGCGCACAGCCCCCGGATACCCTGCCCGAGCACCGCGACGACGTCGCCCGAGCCGGTTCCGGGAACCGTTGTCCCCCAGCGTATTCCGGCACCAAACGGGTTGAACAACGTCGCCACCACCGGGTCGAGCTCATCGGGCACCGGCAACACCATCGAGTCGGGCGCGAGGTATTGGTATTCGGCGTAGCCGCCCCACAGGCCTGGCGCGCGGTCCACTGGAATGAATCCGTACATGTCGGCGAGGCCGTGACGTTCGCAGCGGCGATACTCTCCCGCAAGGCAATTCGCGCACCGCCGACACGACTGGAATACCTCGACTGCCACCCGGTCGCCGGCAGCCACCCCCCAGCGCTGCGCTGCCCGCAGCCCGATGGCCTCGATGACCCCGACGGTCTCGTGGCCGGGAACGAACGCGAACCCGCCGGTGTACTCCTCATGGTCGGTCCCGCACAGCCCACACGCTGCCACCCGGACCAGCCCGTCGTCGTCACTCACGGTTGGTAGCGGAAATTCTCGGACGACCAGGCGGCGCGGCGCCTCCAACACCAGCGCCCGCGCCACGTCCGACATACCGGAACACTACGAAGCTGTTGACTGATGGGTCAATCGAGACGCCGGCCGGGTCTCCGCGCAAGAGTCAGTTTCTCGCGTCTACTGCGTGATCACATATTCGGAAATGCTTATTTTACAATTATTTATTAACACCAAAATACGATTCAAGACTTAACAGAACATTAAAGTAACTGAGCCCTCCAGCGGGCGGGAACCCTACAGTAACATCACGATTAGGTAACGGTCTGAAACCGAACACCTAGTTTTGCACGTGTATAGTAACGTCGCCTACAGCCAGGCTGCTGACGTACCACGAAAGCCGCAAGGGCGGAGACGGCATTAATTGACGTAGACGTAGGCACCCTGGTTAGTCAAGAGGGTTGCCACGCCTTGATTCAAGCACTGGACAAGGAAACTTAGTCGTTGCTGTGAGGAACCTTAATGGTTGCCTTCAGAATGATTAGTGATCGCGCGCATCGCTCAGCTTCCGTCTATTGTCTCTCCACTATGGGCACCGCACCCGTCACTCCGGTTGCAGTGATCGGCATGGCGTGCCGGCTTCCCGGAGGTATCGATTCCCCCGAGCGGTTCTGGGAGGCGTTGCTGCGCGGCGACGACCTGGTCACCGAGATTCCGCCCGACCGCTGGGACGCCGACGAGTACTACGACCCCGAACCCGGTGTGCCCGGTCGGTCGGTGTCGAGATGGGGGGCGTTCCTGGACGACGTCGCCGGCTTCGACTCCGAGTTCTTCGGGATCAACGAGCGGGAGGCGACCGCGATCGACCCGCAGCACCGCTTGTTACTGGAAACTTCCTGGGAGGCAATCGAGTACGCCGGCCTCACCCCGGAAGCAATCGCCGGCTCGCTGACCGGCGTGTTCGTGGGATTGACTCACGAAGACTACACATTGCTGGCGGCCGATGCCCGCGCCCTGGAGGGGCCGTACGGGTTCACCGGCACCAACTTCAGCATGGCGTCCGGGCGGATCGCTTACGCCCTGGGGGTCCACGGTCCCGCAGTCACGATGGACACCGCGTGTTCTTCTAGCCTGGTCGCTTTGCATATGGCCTGCCGCAGCCTGCACAACGGTGACAGTGACCTGGCCCTCGCGGGCGGCGCCGCTGTGGCGCTGGACCCGCGGAAGTTCGCCTCGGGGTCGGCGCAGGGCATGCTGTCTCCCACCGGACGCTGTCATGCGTTCGACGTCGCGGCCGACGGGTTCGTGTCGTCTGAGGGTTGCGCGGTGGTGTTGCTCAAGCGGTCGGCGGATGCGCTGGCCGATGGTGACCGGATTCTGGCCGTGGTGCGTGGCACGGCCGCCAATCAGGACGGCCGCACGGTGAACATCGCCACACCGTCAGCTGTCGCGCAGACCGCGGTGTATCGGGCGGCGTTGGCTACCGCAGGGGTAGAGGCCCGCAGCGTGGGCATGGTCGAGGCGCACGGCGCCGGCACCCCGGTGGGTGACCCGATCGAATACGCCAGCCTGGCACAGGTATACGGCAGCGACGGCCCATGCGCGCTGGCCTCGGTGAAGACCAATTTCGGGCATGCCCAATCGGCCTCCGGAGCCTTGGGGCTAGTGAAGACGATCCTGGCCCTGCAGCACGGTGTGGTCCCCCAGAATCTGCACTTCACCCGGCTGCCCGATGACCTGGCCCGGATCGACACCAAACTGTTTGTGCCGCAGGCGAGCACACCGTGGCCCACCAACGGCCAGCACCCCCGACGGGCGGCGGTCTCGTCGTATGGGCTGTCGGGCACCAACGTGCACGCCATCCTCGAACAAGCACCAGAGACCGCATCGGACGAGGCGGCAGTCGGCTCTGCTACGGCGTCGCTGCTGTTCCCGCTGTCATCCACATCGGCCGACGAGCTGCGCCGAACCGCTGGCCGGCTAGCTGACTGGGTGCAAGCACATTCGGGCGAGGTGGCGTTACCGGATCTGGCCTACACCCTGGCACGTCGGCGTGCGCACCGCCCAGTGCGGACCGCCGTCATTGCGAGCAGCGGCCACGAACTGGCACAGGCTTTGCGGGAGGTCGCCGATGGTGACACTCCGTACGTGCCCGCGGTTGGGCAGGACGACCGGGGTCCGGTGTGGGTGTTCTCCGGGCAGGGTTCGCAGTGGGCGGCGATGGGCGCAGAGCTGCTCACCACCGAGCCGGTGTTCGCCGCCGCCGTCGCGCAAGCCGAGCCGCTGATCGCCCGCGAGTCCGGGTTCTCGGTGACCAACGCGATGTCAGCACCCGAGATCGTGACCGGCATCGACCGGATCCAGCCCACGCTGTTCACCATGCAGGTCGCGCTGGCGGCCACCATGCGCTCCTATGGGGTGCGTCCGGGCGCGGTGATCGGGCATTCGCTGGGCGAGGCTGCGGCCGCCGTCGTCGCGGGAGCGTTATCGCTGGAAGACGGGGTGCGCGTCATCTGCCGGCGTTCACGGCTGATGTCCCGCATCGCCGGTGCCGGCGCCATGGCGTCGGTGGAACTGCCTGCCCAGCAAGTGCTTTCGGAGCTGATGGCTCGCGGCGTCGAGGATGTCGTGGTCGCGGTGGTGGCTTCGCCGCAGTCCACGGTGATCGGCGGTGCCACGCAGACGGTTCGCGATCTGGTCGCGGCGTGGGAGCAGCGCGACGTGATGGCCCGTGCGGTGGCCGTCGATGTCGCATCCCACTCCCCCCAAGTCGACCCGATCCTCGACGAGCTGACCGACGTACTCGCAGATCTCACCCCAATGACACCGGAAGTTCCCTACTACTCGGCGACCTTGTTCGACCCGTGCGAACGGCCGGTGTGCGATGGCGATTACTGGGTGGACAACCTGCGGCACACGGTGCGGTTCGCCGCGGCGGTGCAGGCGGCGCTCGAAGACGGGTATCGGATTTTCGCCGAGCTGGCGCCACACCCGGTGCTCACCCACGCCCTCGAACAGACCGCCCGCAGCCTCGACATGCCAATGGCCGCGCTTGCCGGCATGCGCCGCGAGCAAGAGCTGCCGCACGGGCTGCGCGGCTTCGTGGCAGATCTGCACAGCGCGGGCGCCGCGGTCGACTTCTCCTTGCTGTACCCCAGTGGACGGTTGGTAGACGCGCCGCTACCGACTTGGACGCACCGTCGGCTGCTATTGAGCCGCGACGGCCAGGAATCCCCCACACACGGCGGCCGCACCGTTGCGGTGCATCCGTTATTGGGCCCGCACGTGCGCCTGCAGGAGGAACCGGAGCGCCACGTGTGGCAGGGCGAGGTCGGCACCGCCGCACAGCCCTGGCTGGGCGACCACCAGATACGCCGTGTGGCTGTGCTTCCGGGGGCGGCTTACTGCGAGATGGCATTGGCCGCCGCGCGCGCCGTGCTAGGCGAGGCGTCTGAGGTCCATGACATCCGCTTCGAGCAGGCCCTACTGCTCGATGAGCAGACCGCGGTGGGCGCGGTCGCGTCGATCGCCTCACCGGGCGTCGTCAACTTCACCGTGGAAACCAGCCAGGAGGGCGGACAAGTGCGGCAGGCGGCCGCGGTGCTGCATGCCGCCGAGAAGGACCAACCTCCTGCGCACGACTTGGCCGCGCTACTCGCAGCCCACCCGCGCCGCGAAGAGGCCATCGAGGTGCGAAAGCGCCTGGATACCCGCGGCGTTCAGTACGGTCCGGCTTTCACCGGTCTGACTGCCGTGTGCACCGGCCACAGCGATGTCGGCACCGTGTTGGCCGAGGTCGCGCTACCCGGCCCGATCCGTTCACAACAGGATGCGTATGGTGTGCACCCAGCGCTGCTGGATGCCTGTTTCCAGTCCGTCGAAGCTCATCCGGACGTCCAGGCTCTCGGTCGGGACGTGCTGGCGTTGCCGCTGGGGATCCATCGGCTACGCGCCCACGGTCCTACCCGCAACGCCCACTACTGCTACACGCGGGTGACCCGAGCCGACGCCGCCGGCGTCGAGGCCGACCTCGACATCTTGGACCAGCGCGGAACGGTGCTGCTCGCCGTGCAAGGGCTGCAATTCGGCACCGGGGCATCCGAGAACGGCCACGACGATCGGGTGCTGAACGAGCGGCTGCTCACCATCGAATGGCGGCAGCGTGAATTACCCGAACTCCCCCACGCCGCCGCCGGAGCGTGGCTTTTGATCAGCACCACCACAACCACCGCCGATGTGGTGGCCACCAAGCTGACCGATGCGTTGAAAGCCCATGGCGCGCAATGCACCAGCATGTGCTGGCCACACCAAGCCGGCTATTCATCGAACGGGGAACAGCTTGGAAGCCGTCTGCGTGCCGGTGAATTCACCGGTGTGGTGATCCTCACGGGACCGCGGAGCGGCGACCCGGACGAGCAGTGTGCGCTGCGGGGCCGCGAGTATGTACAGCACTTGGTACGCACCGCCCGCGAGTTGCCGGACATCCCGGGCGAACCGCCTCGTCTGTACGTCGTGACCCGCAATGCCCAGACGGTGGTGGCCGGCGACCGGGCCAACCTGCGGCAGGCTGGGCTGCGTGGTTTGATGCGCGTGATCGGCACCGAGCATCCGCACTTGCGTGCCACCCAAATCGACATGGACGAGGACACCGATGCCGAGCAGCTGGCGCGCCAACTGCTGGGCGGCGCGGAGGAGGACGAGACCGCCTGGCGCAACGGGCAGTGGTATGTGGCGCGGTTGGGCCCCACTCCGCTGCGCCCCGAGGAGCGGCGCAGCACCGTCGTGGACCACGAGCACGAAGGGATGCGCCTGCAGATCCGCACACCCGGTGACCTGCAAACGATGGAACTCGTTGCGTGCGACCGGGTTCCGCCGGGGCCAGGGCAGATCGAGGTGGCGGTCACCGCATCCAGTGTCAACTTCGCCGATGTGCTTGTCACGTTTGGCCGCTACCCCGCCTTCGAGGGGCGGCTGCCGCAATTGGGCACCGATTTCGCCGGCGTGGTGACCGCGGTCGGACCCGATGTGACCGATCACCAGGTCGGCGATCATGTCGGGGGCATCTCCCCCAACGGCTGCTGGGGCACGTTCCTCACCTGCGACGCCAACGCCGCCGTCACGCTGCCGGCTGGGCTGGCCGATGAGCAGGCGGCGGCGGTGACCACCGCGCACGCCACCGCCTGGCACGGTCTGCACGAGCTGGCCCGGATCAAGCGCGGTGATCGGGTGTTGATCCATTCCGCGACGGGTGGGGTGGGGCAGGCGGCGATGGCGATAGCCCAGGCCGCTGGTGCCGAGATCTTCGCCACCGCAGGCAGCGAGCAGCGTCGACAATCGTTGTGCGACATGGGTATTGAGCACGTTTACGACTCGCGCAGTCTTGAGTTCGCCGAGCGGATCCGCCGTGACACCGACGGGTATGGCGTGGACATCGTGCTCAACTCGGTGACCGGCGCCGCCCAGCGCGCGGGGCTGGAATTGCTGGCGCTCGGTGGACGGTTCGTCGAGCTCGGCAAACGCGATATCTACGGCGACACCCGGTTGGGGCTCTTCCCGTTCCGGCGCAACCTCTCCTTCTACGGCGTCGACCTGGGATTGCTGTCCTACAGCGACCCGGAGCGGCTGCGCGACCTGCTGAAGACGGTGTACCAGCTCACCGCCGACGGTGTGCTGCCGATGCCGCAAAGCACGCACTACCCGCTGGCCGACGCGGCCACCGCGATCCGGGTGATGAGCGCCGCCCAGCACACCGGCAAGCTCGTGCTCGACGTGCCGCACACCGGGTGCAGCCGCGTGATGGTGCCTCCGGAGCAGGCTCGGATCTTCCGCCGCGACGGCGCCTACCTCATCACCGGCGGCCTGGGTGGGCTGGGGCTGTTCCTGGCCGAGAAGATGGGCGCCGCCGGCTGTGGCCGCATTGTGCTCACGTCGCGTTCGCAGCCAACGCTGAAGGCGCTGGAGACCATCGAGCTGATCCGGGCGATCGGCGCCGACGTCGTGGTGCAGTGCGGCGACATCGCCGCACCCGGCACGGCCGAGCGGTTGGTGGCCGCGGCGACCGCCACCGGGCTGCCGGTGCGCGGGGTCCTACACGCCGCGGCGGTGGTCGAAGACGCCACGCTCGCCAACATCACCGACGAGCTGATCGAGCGTGACTGGGCGCCCAAGGTCTACGGCGCCTGGAACCTGCACACCGCAACGGCCGATCAGCCGTTGGACTGGTTCTGCTCGTTCTCCTCGGCAGCCGCGCTGGTGGGCTCGCCCGGTCAGGGCGCCTACGCCGCGGCCAACAGCTGGCTGGACGCTTTTTCCCACTGGCGGCGCGCCCAAGGCCTACCGGCGACCGCAATCGGGTGGGGAGCGTGGGCGGAGATCGGGCGCGCCACCGCCCTGGCAGAAGAGGCCGATGCCGCCATCGCTCCCGACGAGGGTGCTTATGCGTTTCAGGCACTGCTGCGCCATAACCGCGGCTACACCGGGTATGCGCCGATCACTCGTGCACCGTGGTTGACCGCCTTCGCACAGCGCAGCTCCTTCGCTGAAGCCTTCCGGACTACGGGGCAAAGCTCAACGGGCACAAGCAAATTGCGTGCCGAACTCAACGAGCTTCCCCGCGACGAGTGGCCCACCCGGCTGCGGCGTCTGATCTCCGAACAGGTCAGCCTGATCCTGCGTCGCAGCGTAGACCCGGACCGTCCGCTCTCCGAGTACGGCCTGGATTCGCTGGGCAGCCTCGAACTGCGTACCCGCATCGAAACCGAAACCGGAATCCGTATCACCTCCACGGACATCACCACCATTCAAGGTTTGGCGGTGCACCTGTGCGACAAGCTGGCCCCCGCGGAGGCCGCCTGACATCGAAGAGTCCACAGACGTAGAGGGAGGGAAAGGTGCTTGACGTAGGGAAAGTGGTAGTCGGATCAGTCCACGATTGGGCGCCGGACTCAGGCTCCGTCGTGTCGTGGAACCCCTCCCCTGCGGCGCTCGCGAAAGCCCTGCAGGCGCCGACAAGTGCTGTGCCGGCCAGCTATATGCAAGCCGAACACATTCGTACCTATTGCGAACATGCGGCCCGGGGTCTCGATATGGCACGGCTGTGCATTTTCTGCTGGGACATACCCGGTCGGTGCGATATCCGTGCCATGACGTACGTCATCAACGCGCACCTTCGTCGCCACGACACCTATCGCAGCTGGTTCGAACACACTGACGGCGAACACATACTGCGACGGACCATCCCCGATGCCGCCGATCTTGAACTTGTCCCGACCAAGCATGGAAAGATGACACCGGAGCAATGGCGAAACCATATACTGGCTACCCCGAATCCGTTGCAGTGGGACTGCTTCCGCTTCATGCTTATTCAGCACGCAGACCACTTCACATTCTGCGTGATTGTCGATCATCTCCACATCGACGCCATGTTTGCCGGCACGGTATTCATGGAGATTCATCTGATGTATGCCGCCCTGGTGAGCGGCCGAGCACCCATCCGGCTGGCAGTGGCGGGTAGCTACCACGACTACTGTGTCCGGCAGCACCAGTACACATCCGCGCTCACCGTAGACTCCCCAGAGGTGCGCGCGTGGGTTGAGTTCTTCGAAAACAACGACGGAGCCCTTCCGGAGTGCCCGCTCCCACTCGGCGATGGATCGGGGTCTTCCGACCTAATGAGCGCACAGCTGCTGGACGAGCGACAGACAGCCGGATTCGAATCCGCGTGCATGGCAGTGGGCGCCCGTTTCAGCGGTGGTGTGTTCGCCTGCGCGGCCCTCGCAGAATACGAGTTGACCGGCGCTGAAACATATTACGGACTTATCGCCACCGATACGCGCCGCACTCCAACGGACTTTATGACAACGGGTTGGTTCACCGGTTTCGCTCCGATCACCGTTCCCGTCGCCGCGTCGTCCTTCAGTGATACCGTCCGCGCCGCGCAGGCGTCCTTTGATTCGGGTAGAGATTTGGCAAACGTGCCGTTCGCTCGCGTGCTGGAATTGGTGCCGTGGCTAAGGCGACCGCAACGGCGTGTTCCCTTGACGTTTTACCTCGATGCCGGGATTCCTCCCCTTTCCGCTCTCGTCCACTCTAATTTGGACGGCGCGAATGCCAGGGCCTACCACGACGGCGGGGTTCCGGCTCAATTCGATATACGGGTTAATCGGCTTGAGAAAGAAACCCAGGTGATCGTGTTGTTCCCAAGCAATACGGTCGCCCGTGAATCGGTTACCCGCTATATAGCGACGCTGAAATCCGTGTATGCCCGCGTCGCCGAGGGCCGCGACGCAGTGGCAGCCCTGCGCCACGCCGCTCGGGTCTGATTGCGTTGAGATTCAAGATGTAGGAGCTCACTTCTCGGGGCGAGGGATTCGCATGAAGGTCGAGACACCGGATTCGCCAACACCGGCGGTTCGTGGTGAGCGTTTTAAGCGTGTACGCCTGCCTGCGTTGCGTTCCCGAGTGGCACGCCCGGGTTTCACCTCGACGAGTCGGTCACGGCGGATGGGCCCGACTGACGTAGCCGCAGCTGGGGGCATCTTCCAACGGCTAGGCGATGTGGTAGTGCACCGGCCGCTGGTCGTTATCGGCTTGTGGATCGCGCTGGTGGCCGTGCTAACGCTGACGTTGCCACCGCTCGCAGTGATAGCCGGACAACGTCAGGCACCGATGCTGCCGGACAACGCCCCGGTGATGGTGACGTCCCGAGAGATGACCGAGGCGTTTCACGACAAGGGATCAGACAACATCCTGTTGGTCGTCCTGACCGACGAAAGAGGGTTGGGGCCCGCCGACGAAAAGACCTACCACACACTGGTCGACAAGCTAAGCCAAGACACGCGCGACGTCGTGACAGTGCAGGACTTCCTCAACACACCGCAAGTGCGAGAGGTGTTCACCAGCAAGGACAACAAGGCCTGGTATCTACCGGTTGGCCTCACCGGTGCGGCGGGCTCACCCCAAGGCCGGTTGGCATACAAACATGTCGCTGACCTTGTCAAGAAGGCGGTCGCGGGTTCGACGCTGACCGCCAACGTGGCCGGACCCGCGGCCACCGTCGAGGACCTCACCGCCATCAGTGAGCGAGATCTGCATCTGATCGAGGCTGGGACCACGATCATGGTGCTCCTCATCCTGCTGATGGTTTACCGCAACCTGATCACCATGCTGGTGCCGTTGATCACGATCGGCATATCCCTGGTGACCGCGCAGGGTGCGTTGTCTGGGTTTGTCGAACTGGGCCTGGGCGTTTGCAGCCAAACCGTTGTCTTCATGAGCGCGGTGATGTTCGGCGCCGGAACCGATTACGCCGTCTTTTTGATTAGCCGCTATCACGACTACGTGCGGCTCGGCGCGGATTCGGATCAAGCGGTGACGCGGGCCTTGATGTCCATTGGCAAAGTGATCACCGCGTCGGCGGCCACCGTCGCTGTCACCTTTCTCGCGATGATCTTCACCAAATTGCCGGTGTTTTCCACAGTCGGTCCGGCATTGGCGATTGCGATCGCTCTGGCGTTCCTGGCGGCGGTCACCTTGCTGCCAGCCATCCTCGTGCTCGTCGGACGACGTGGTTGGATCAAACCGCGACGCGACCTCACCAAACGTTTCTGGCGGCGTTCGGGGATACGCATTGTGCGCCGCCCCAAAACCCATCTGGTCGCCAGTTTGATCGTGCTCATCATTCTGGCCGGCTGCGCGGGCCTGGCCCGCTACAACTACGACGATCGCAAGACCCTGCCGGGCTCGGTTGAGAGCCAAGTGGGATACGCCGCGATGGCTCGCCACTTCCAGTTGGACTCAATCATTCCCGAGTACCTGTTCGTTCAGTCGCCACATGACTTGCGGACCCCGAAAGCCCTCGCCGACCTGGAGCAGATGGCTTCGCGGGTAAGTCAGCTGCCCAATATCGCGATGGTCCGGGGCATCACCAGGCCGATGGGCGAATCGCTGGAACAGGCCAGGTTGGCCTACCAGGCCGGCGAGGTGGGCAACAAGCTCGGCGACGCGTCCCAACAGATCAACGCCCACACCGAAGACCTCAACATGCTGACCCACGGAGCCGACGAGCTGGCCAACGCCCTCGGCGACGTACGGAACCAAATCGATCAATCCGTGGCCGGTATCCGTGGTCTGGTCGACGCTCTCACGTTCCTGCAGAACAACTTCGGCGGGCAGAAGACGTTCGACGAAATCGACAACGCGGCCAAACTCGTCACCAGCATGCGTTCGCTGGGGCAAACCTTGGGCGTGAACATCGCTGATGTCAACGACACCGTCGGCTGGGCCGGCCCTATCCTGAATGCTCTTGATGCCAGCCCGGTCTGCGCTGCCGATCCGGCCTGCGTCACTTCTCGCGGCCAGTTGCAGCGCCTGGTCGCCGCACGGGACGCCGGGGCCTTCGACCAGATTGCGGACCTGGCCCGGCAGCTGCAATCGACACAGGGCACGGACACCCTGGAGTCAACGGCACACGGCTTGCGGCAAGCACTCAACACCGCCGCCAGCGCCATGCGGTCGCTGGCCGGCAGCGATCCCGGCGGCGTGCCGTCCCGCATAGCTACCCTGCAACAGGGCGCCAATCAACTCGCCGAGGGCAGCCGGCGATTGGCCGACGGCGTGCAAGAGCTGGTCGACCAGACCAAAAAGATGGGCGCAGGCCTGGGCGATGCGTCGGGATTTCTGCTGGCCATGAAGTACGACGCGTCATCACCCACGATGGCGGGGTTCTACATTCCGCCGTTCGTGCTGACTCAGGATGACTTCAAGAAAGCCGCCGGAATCTTCATCTCGCCCGACGGGCACGCGGCGCGGTACTTGATACAAACCAAACTGAATCCGTTCAGCGTCGCCGCCATGGATCAGGTCAACTCGATCACCGACACCGCCCGGAAGGCTCAACCGAACACCGCGCTGGCAGACGCCAAGATATCGTTGGCGGGCGCCTCCACTGGGCTTCGCGACATTCGCGACTATTACAATAACGACCTGCGGTTCATCGTCGTCGCGACCATCGTCATTGTGCTGCTGATCCTGATCGCCCTGCTGCGAGCGATCGTTGCACCGGTATATCTGATCTGTTCGGTGGTGATTTCCTACATGTCGGCGCTCGGCATCGGCGTCATCATGTTTCAATTCATACTCGGCCAAGAACTGCATTGGAGTGTACCCGGACTGACCTTCATCATATTGGTCGCTGTGGGTGCTGATTACAATATGCTGCTCATTTCCCGGATCCGTGACGAGTCGCCGCACAGCGTGCGTTTCGGCGTCATCCGCACCGTGGGCTCCACCGGCGGCGTGATCACCGCGGCGGGCCTCATCTTCGCCGCCTCGATGTTCGGCCTGCTGTTCGCCAGCATCAGCATGATGGTGCAGGCCGGTTTCGTACTTGGCATGGGGATTCTGCTTGACACCTTCCTTGTGCGCACCGTCACGGTGCCGGCCATTGCGGCCATGGTCGGCCGGGCAAATTGGTGGCCGTCACGATTCCGTCGGCGGCGGCAGTTACCGGCGCGGCTGCATTCACCGGTTAAGCGCGCAGCAGGGGTACCGACGCCTCACATTTCAAGCCGCGGTGTGCAGACCCGGGTGGCCGTGCCGCCGAGCGTTGTCAACCGCCACCGTAATCGCCCTCACCAGACTGAGGAACAGGTCCACGCTCTACCGCTATTCGGTACGGATGGCGTGCCAAACCAGCTCCCCACGAACGGACTGGAAACGGCGGTCGATGCCCAGATGACGGCTAACGGCCAACACTCAGCCGAAACCCAACGGCCGGCAACCGCTGGAAGCCAACGGCGAACACGCAGCCTATACCACGGTAAACACCGAGCAGAAATCGACGGCGAACAGCCTGTCGAAGAAAGTTGAGCAGTGACCGATACCCCAGACCTCGCCTACACGAAGTACTAGGTTTTGCCGATGATGAAATTTGCCCTGGCAATCCATGGAAGTCGCGGCGATGTCGAGCCGTGCGCGGCAGTCGGTGTGGAACTGCGACGCCGGGGCCACGAAGTGCGCATGGCGGTCCCGCCCGACCTGGTTGGCTTCATCGAGTCGGCCGGGCTTGCTGCGGTCGCCTACGGGCCGGACTCCCAAAAGATGCACGACGAGGATTACGTCCGCAACTTCTGGAACATCCAGACGCCGATCAAAGTGCTGCGCGCAGGCAAGGAGCAGCTCCGCCAGGCCTGGGAGGAGATGGGCACGACACTGGCGTCGTTCGCAGACGGGTCCGATCTGCTATTGACCGGCATGATCCAGCAGGGACTCGCCGCCAACGTCGCGGAGTATTACGACATTCCGCTGGCTTCGCTGCACTGGATGCCGGTGCGGGTCAACGGCCAGCTTCTTCCGATGCTGCCGTCGCCGTTGATCCGTTCTGCGATTTCGACGCTCTGGTGGGTGCATTGGCGCATGACGAAGGCGGCCGAGGACGCGCAGCGCCGTGAATTAGGCCTGCCGAAGGCACCCGGGTCCTCGACGCGACGGATCGTGCAACGCGGATCGCTCGAGATCCAGGCCTACGACGAGTTCTTCTTCCCGGGTCTGGCAGCCGAGTGGGCGGAATGGGATGGCCGACGGCCCTTCGTCGGCGCGCTGACCATGGAGTTGCCGACGGATGCCGACGAGGAGGTCTTGTCGTGGATTGCCGCCGGAACACCGCCCATCTACTTTGGCTTCGGCAGCACACCGGTCCAATCTCCCGCCGACACGGTCGCCATGATCAGCGCGGCCTGTGCGGAGCTAGGCGAGCGAGCCTTGATTTACTCGGGCGCGAACCACTCCAACCGCATCCCACATCCTGACCACGTGAAACTTGTTGGCCTGGTGAACTATGCGACCATCTTTCCGGCCTGCCGCGCGGTCGTCCACCACGGTGGCGCCGGCACCACAGCCGCGGGCATGCGAGCCGGAATCCCCACGTTGGCCCTCTGGATCACGGCCGATCAGCCAATCTGGGCGGCTGCGGTTAAACGACTGAAAGTTGGCTCCGCCCGGCGCTTCTCGAGTACCACCCGGGAATCGCTGGTCGCGGACCTCCGCAGCATCCTCAGGCCGCAATACGTCACCCGAGCCCGCAAGATCGCCGCCCAGATGACCAAACCGGCCGTCGGCGTTACCGCCGCTGCCAATCTCTTGGAAGATGCCGCCAGCATGAGGCGGTTTGGCTGATGGGCACGGTACTCGTGCTGGCGCTTTTCGCGGCGATCGACCCGGTGCGTCTCGGAATCGCCGCTCTGTTGGTTTCGCGGCCACGGCCCATGCGTAACCTGCTCGCGTACTGGTTCGGCGCCATGGCAACGGGGATTACCGCGGTCGTGGGTCTGCTGATACTGCTGGATGACTTCGCGCCAACGTTTATGCAATCCGTGTCAGCCGCGCTTTCAAGCTCCACCGCCCGGCAAGCTCAAATTGCGATTGGTCTGTTCGCTCTACCGGTCGCCGCGCTGATCGCAGTGGGCTTTTCGGCCCGGCGGGCGCAGGTACCGATGGGGGACGGCGATCCCTCGGCCCAGGTGCTGCCGCAGCGCAAACCGAACGCGCCCGCGCGGCTCTTTGGCCGCCTTCAGGGTCTGCTGGAAGGCGGGCCTTTGTGGGTGGCGTTTGTGGTCGGCCTCGGACATGGGCCGCCGGCCGAGGCGTACCCGGTGGTACTCGCCGTCATCACGGCCTCAGGATCCGCTATCGGCACACGGGTCAGCGCCACCATCATCTTCATGGTCGGCCTGCTTGCGGTCGTCGAGATCCCGCTCGTCAGCTCCTTGGCGGCACCAGCGCGAACCCAGGTGGTCATGCTGCAGTTGCACGACTGGGTGCGGACTC
>DASPOT010000252.1:0-15777 GCA_035625875.1 Mycobacterium sp.
CTGCCGGGGTGCCATAGGCCACCACCGCGTCGATCAGCTTGTCGCTGCCGGGCTTGTGCACGTCGTCCTCGGTGAAACCCAGCCGACGCCAGTTGTTGACGTAGTTGCGCAAGTCCAGGTAGAAGCCGACGCTCTGGCGGCCGACCGCGCGGGCTTCGTCGGCGTCCGTGGTGAGCACCACCTTGTGCTCCGGTGCCAGGAACACCGTGTTACCCACCAGCTCGCGTGCCTTGGCCGTGTGTTCCGGTGTGGTCAGGTACGGATGGGCGCCGGCGCTTCGTTGCGCCGCCAGGGTCAGCACTCTGGGACCGAGCGCCGCAACCACTCGGCGGCTGGTCGGCACCGCGCCGGCGTCAAGTTCATCGAGATACCCGACGAGCGCGTCGTAGGGCTTGCGGTACTCCTGGGTGTGCTCGGGGTGACCGACACCGATACCCAGCAAAAACCGTCCCGGGTAGTCCTTTTCTATGCGCCGATAGGACTCGGCGACAGCCGCGGCGGGTGCCGACCAGATATTGACGATCCCGGTCGCCAGCTGCAGTGACCTGGTCTGCAACAGGGCGGGCTCGACCCACGCCAGATCGGCATCTGGTGATCCGCCAATCCAGGCGGCGCCATAGCCGAGCGATTCGATCTGCTTGGCCAGGTCTGGGGTGATGGAGCGCGTGGGAAACCAGACACCGAACCGGCCAAGGTCGGGTTTGAGTGAAACTGCCTCGGTCATCTACGTCCTTTGCTCAGGTGGGGGCCAGTCCGAGCGGCCCGGCCAGCTCGGCCAGCGCCGGGACCAGATTCTCGGCTCTGGTGAGGACCTGGATAGCGACGTGGTCGGCGCCCGCGTCGAGGTGTTCGTTG
The DNA here is from genome assembly GCA_035625875.1 of Mycobacterium sp. Lineage (GTDB taxonomy): Bacteria > Actinomycetota > Actinomycetes > Mycobacteriales > Mycobacteriaceae > Mycobacterium. Next base: position 856 of record DASPOT010000252.1, read on the forward strand.
AGTCGTGCCGCGATCGCCTGAGGCGTGCCGTGGGCGACCAGGGCGTCGACGAGGCGATCGCTTCCTGGCCGGGTGACGTCGTCGTCAGTGAAGCCCAGCCGTTTCCAGTTGTTCAGGTAATTGGCCAGGTTGAGATAAATGTCGAGGGCTTTGCGGCCGACCACACGGGCCCTGTCCACGTCGGGGGTCAGCACCGCCTTGTGCTCGGGCGCCAAAAACGCCGACGAGCCGATCAGTTCGCGGGCCCGCGCGGTGTGTTCGGGAGTGGTCAGGTAGGGATGCGCTCCGGCGCTGCGTTGCGCCGACAGCCCCAGGACCCGCGGGCCCAGCGCCGCCACCACCCGGCGGTTCGCGGGCACCCCGTAGTCGTCAAGTCGGTCCAGGTACGCCACCAGCGCGTCGTAGGGCCTGCGGTATTCGTTGATCGCCTCGGGATGGCCGACACCGATACCCAGCAGGAAGCGGCCCGGGTAGGCCTTGTCGATCCGATGGAACGACTCGGCGACCGGCTTGGCCGGTGCCGACCAGATGTTGACGATGCCGGTGGCCACCTGCAATGTGGTCGTCTGCTCGAGAATGGGTTCCACCCAGTCCAGGTCGGCAGGCGGTGAACCCCCCACCCAGACAGCTCCATAGCCGAGGGCTTCGATTTCCTTGGCTTGCGCGGGAGTGACGCCGCGGCCGAACGATCCGAAGCGGCCGAGGTCGGGCTTAGTCGCAGCAGAATCGGTCACGGTTGCTCCAACCTGCCAGCCGACTGGTCCTATTCCGGAAAGGCTGCGCCGACAAGACCCGCTGGCAGGGCGGCTGAGGCATTTTGCGCCCAGTGTGACGGTGCGAGTATTGTGGGACGACGGTGCGGTGTCCGTGCCGGCTCTTTGCGTGCCCAGTCCTGGAATTTCGCGGAATTTCCTGCCACCGGCTCACGTTTTGCAGTCCGAGCAAGTGCTGCGCCGAACCGGGCGCACTGACAACAACGAAGAGCAAAGACACGGAGGGTCGCCGGAAAGTAATGGCCAAGAAGGACGGCGCCATCGAGGTCGAGGGTCGCGTGGTCGAACCACTGCCCAATGCGATGTTCCGCATTGAGCTGGAAAACGGCCACAAGGTGCTCGCCCACATCAGCGGCAAGATGCGGCAGCACTACATCCGCATCCTGCCCGAGGACCGGGTGGTGGTGGAGCTGTCGCCCTATGACCTGTCCCGGGGCCGCATCGTGTACCGATACAAGTAGCGAAACGCCCGACCAGCACCATCCACCAGCGAAGACCAACGAAACCAGCGAAACCACCGAAGCGAGAGGACAGGATCAAACTGCCGTGAAGGTGAACCCGAGCGTGAAGCCGATCTGCGACAAGTGCAGGGTGATCCGTCGGCATGGGCGGGTCATGGTGATCTGCTCCGATCCGCGCCACAAGCAGCGGCAGGGCTAGTCCGGCGACGATGCGGGCCGTGCAGCGGACCCGAGGAGGAGCCGGACAAATCGGATCCAGCCGGCCACGACACTAGGCCAACTACAACTGAATGCAGACCTCTCAGTCCCTGTGAGCGGATAGGCCGCTCACTCACGCCCGGAACGGAGGCCGGGCCCCGGAAGCATCCGGGAACGGGCTGGGATCAGACCTCCGCCAAGAAAGAGGATCGCCACATATGGCTCGACTCGTAGGCGTCGACCTCCCGCGCGACAAGCGCATGGAGATCGCGCTCACCTACATCTACGGCATCGGCCGTACCCGCTCGAACGAGATCTTGGCCGCGACGGGCATCGACCGAGACTTACGCACCAAGGATCTCACCGACGACCAGGTCGCCCGGCTGCGCGACTACATCGAGGGCAGTTTGAAGGTGGAGGGCGATCTGCGCCGCGAGGTGCAGGCCGACATTCGCCGCAAGATTGAGATCGGCTGCTACCAGGGCCTGCGACACCGCCGCGGCCTGCCGGTGCGCGGCCAACGGACCAAAACCAACGCGCGGACCCGCAAAGGTCCGAAGCGCACCATTGCAGGCAAGAAGAAGGCCAGGTAACACATGCCACCGAAGAAGGCAACCGCCGCGCCGAAGAAGGGGCAGAAGACCCGCAGACGGGAAAAGAAGAACGTCCCGCACGGCGCTGCCCACATCAAGAGCACCTTCAACAATACGATCGTGACGATTACCGATCCGCAGGGCAATGTCATCGCCTGGGCGTCGTCGGGCCACGTCGGCTTCAAGGGTTCACGTAAGTCGACCCCGTTCGCCGCGCAGCTGGCCGCCGAGAACGCCGCACGCAAAGCGCAGGAGCACGGTGTGCGTAAGGTCGACGTGTTCGTGAAGGGCCCGGGCTCGGGCCGGGAGACCGCGATCCGGTCGCTGCAGGCCGCTGGCCTGGAGGTCGGCGTGATCGCCGACGTCACTCCTCAGCCGCACAACGGCTGCCGTCCGCCCAAGCGTCGCCGCGTCTAGGAGATAAGAACCTATGGCTCGTTACACCGGACCCGTTACCCGCAAATCACGTCGGCTCCGCACCGATCTCGTCGGTGGCGACCAGGCCTTCGAGAAGCGTCCCTACCCGCCCGGCCAGCACGGCCGCGCGCGGATAAAGGAAAGCGAGTATCTGCTGCAGCTGCAGGAGAAGCAGAAGGCCCGCTTCACGTACGGCGTGATGGAAAAGCAGTTCCGCCGCTACTACGAAGAGGCCGTGCGGCAGCCCGGCAAGACGGGTGAGGAACTGCTGAAGATCCTGGAGAGCAGGCTGGATAACGTGATCTACCGCGCCGGGCTGGCGCGCACCCGCCGGATGGCCCGTCAGCTGGTCAGCCACGGGCACTTCAGCGTCAACGGCGTGCACGTCAACGTCCCCAGCTACCGAGTGTCGCAATACGACATCATTGATGTGCGGGACACCTCGCTGAACGCAGTGCCGTTCCAGATCGCGCGCGAGACCGCGGGCGATCGCCCGATCCCGAGCTGGCTGCACGTTGTCGGGGAGCGCCAGCGCATCCTGATACACCAGCTGCCCGAGCGCGCGCAGATCGACGTCCCGCTCACCGAGCAGCTGATCGTCGAGTACTACTCGAAGTAGACCTCCTGCACCGCCGGTGCAGGAACCTAAGCGGCATCAAATAGTGGGTGCCGAGAAGGAGAAAGAAAACACCATGCTGATCTCACAGCGACCCACATTGTCCGAAGAGGTCATCACCGACAACCGATCCCAGTTCGTCATCGAACCGTTGGAACCGGGGTTCGGTTACACCCTTGGAAATTCGCTGCGTCGCACACTGCTGTCGTCGATTCCCGGCGCGGCGGTCACCAGCATCCGCATCGACGGCGTGCTGCACGAGTTCACCACAGTTCCCGGAGTCAAAGAAGATGTCACCGACATCATCTTGAACCTCAAAGGCCTGGTGGTGTCTTCCGAGGAAGACGAACCGGTGACGATGTACCTGCGCAAGCAAGGCCCAGGTGAGGTTACCGCCGGTGACATCGTGCCACCGGCTGGTGTCATTGTGCACAACCCCGATATGCACATCGCGACGCTGAACGACAAGGGCAAGCTGGAAGTTGAGCTCGTTGTCGAGCGCGGGCGCGGCTATGTCCCGGCGGTGCAGAACAAGGCGTCGGGCGCCGAAATCGGCCGTATCCCAGTCGATTCCATCTACTCACCGGTGCTCAAGGTGACCTACAAGGTGGATGCCACCCGTGTCGAGCAGCGCACCGACTTCGACAAGCTGATCCTCGATGTGGAGACCAAGAGCTCGATCACCGCGCGGGACGCGCTGGCATCGGCGGGTAAGACGCTGGTCGAATTGTTCGGCCTGGCACGCGAACTCAACATCGAGGCCGAGGGCATCGAGATCGGGCCGTCGCCGGCCGAGGCCGACCACATCGCGTCGTTCGCCCTGCCGATCGACGACTTGGATCTGACCGTGCGGTCGTACAATTGCCTCAAGCGCGAGGGAGTACACACTGTCGGCGAGCTGGTGTCGCGGACCGAGTCCGACCTGCTCGACATCCGCAACTTCGGTCAAAAGTCCATCGACGAGGTAAAGGTCAAGCTGCACCAGCTGGGCCTCTCGCTCAAGGACAGCCCACCCAGTTTCGACCCGTCCGAGGTTGCGGGTTACGACGTCGCCACCGGTACCTGGTCTAATAACGGCGGTTACGACGAGGACTACGCCGAAACCGAACAGCTTTAGAGCGGCGACGATGCAGGCCGGGTAGCTGCCGCCGAGGAGCCGGGCAGCGGCCCGCCGAGGAGCCGGGCAGTCGGACCTAGCAGTCCAGCTTTCACCTGAGAACAAGGAGCATTAGCAATGCCCAAGCCCACCAAGGGCCGTCATCTCGGCGGGTCGACCTCGCACCAGAAGGCGATGCTAGCCAACCTGGCCACGTCGCTGTTCGAACACGGCCGGATCAAAACCACCGAGCCCAAGGCCCGGGCGCTACGGCCATACGCGGAGAAACTGATCACGCACGCCAAAAAGGGGTCGCTGTACAACCGGCGCGAAGTGCTCAAGAAAATCCGCGACAAGGATGTGGTACACACCCTGTTCGCCGAAATTGGGCCGTTCTTCGCCGATCGCAACGGCGGCTATACCCGCATCATCAAGGTCGAGCCGCGTCAGGGCGACAACGCTCCGATGGCGGTCATCGAGCTGGTGCGGGAGAAGACGGTGACCTCGGAGGCCAACCGGGCCCGTCGGGTGGCGGCCGCGCAGGCCAAGGCCAAGCAGGCTGAGACCGAGCAGGCTGTCCCGGAAGCCGCGACCGAGGACGTCGCGGCTGTCGACGCGGAGGCGCCTGAGCCGGCTACTGAGGCGGAGGCGCCTGAGCCGGAAGCCGAGGCGAAGGCCGCTGAGCCGGAAGCCGAGGACGAGGACGCTGAGCCGGAAGCCGAGGACGAGGACGCTGACAAGTCCTAGCAGTTCATCGCCGAACGATGTGCCCGCCATCGACGCCGATGGCGGGTGCGTTCGTCTTCGGCTCGATATCGCCTATGACGGAACGGATTTCGCTGGCTGGGCAACGCAGTCAGGTCAACGCACCGTTGCGGGCATTCTCGACGAGGCGTTCTCGACGGTCTTCCGGACGGCGGTGCAGCTGCGTGCCGCGGCGCGCACCGACACCGGCGTGCACGCCACCGGGCAGGTAGCCCACGCCGATGTCCCGGTCGGTGCGCTGCCGAACGCCTATCCGCGCTCACCCCGGCCCGGTGATCCGGAATTCCTGCCGCTGCTGCGACGTCTCGGTCGCTTCTTGCCTCCTGACGTCCGGATCTGGCGTATCGCCCGCGCGCCAGCAGGTTTCGACGCCCGGTTTTCGGCGCTGCGCCGTCACTACATCTACCGGTTGTCGAGTGCCCCCTACGGGGTGGAGCCGCAACAGGCGCGTTACGCCACCGCCTGGCCGCGCGCCTTGGACGTCGAGGCGATGGCCGTGGCGTCGCGAGACCTGCTGGGATTGCACGACTTCGCCGCGTTCTGCCGTCGCCGCGATGCTGCTACCACCATTCGCGACCTGCAGCGGCTCGACTGGTCACGTGATGGCGATCTGGTCACTGCGTACGTCACCGCCGATGCGTTCTGCTGGTCGATGGTGCGGTCGCTGGTCGGCGCGCTGCTGGCTGTCGGCGAACACCGGCGCACCGCTGCCTGGTGCCGCGAGTTGCTTACATCCACGCGCCGATCCAGCGACTTCGCCGCCGCACCGGCCCGGGGTTTGACGCTGGTCGGTGTGGACTATCCGCGGGACGACCAGCTCGACGCGCGGATGGCCGTCACGCGCGATCTGCGCAGTCCGGATGAGCTCAGTTAAAGCTTTCCGGCGACGAAGTCGGCCGCCTGATCGGCCATGCCGGCCTTGATGTAGGCGCCAGCCAGGTGTTGAGGCCAGTTGTTCGACCAGGTGTTTGGGTCGGCCGGGTTGCAGACAGGATCGGCGCCGTGACACAACTCGATGGTCCGGTCGTTGTAGATCGGGTTGAAGTTTGCGATGGGCCCCACCCATTGGCTCCCGTTGCCGAACAGCGCGACTGCGGCGACGTGCCCGTCGGTACCCGGCGGCAGGGGATTGGTGAACCCGAACATCCGGTCGGGAATTGCAAGCACCACGTCGCTGACGGCTGCGCCGAGCGAGTAGCCGCCGAGCACGAGTCGGGTGTCGGGACAGTTGTTCGCCATGTACTGAATGTGGGCGCTCATATCGTTGGCACCGCGGACCACATCGGCGTCCGCTGCATAGTTCACCGCGTACAAGCCGATGTTTTTGCTGGGCACCCTGGACCGCAGCGCACTGACGAACGCGGTGCCGATCTGGCCGGCACCGGGCGGCTCCAGACGGCCTCGGGCGAAAACCACCTGGGCGTCCGGGCACGATGCCGCTGAAGCCGCCGGGATCGACGATGCCGGCGTGGGTGCCAGCGCTAATGCAATCACCAACGCAGCCGCGGCGAGCAACGCGGCAGCCGACCGGCTGGCCAAGCGGCCGGCGGTACGTGCTCGGCCACCCGAACCGACCTGCGGCCATGGGCTCATCGAAAGAATGCTCACGACACGATATTAGCGGGTCTAATTGATATGCACGTCGGTTTGCAGGAGCGGCTGACCGGGCCCCGTCAGTGGATGACCGTGGGAGGTTCGGCCGTCGTGGGAGGTTGGGGTGTCGTGGGAGGTTGGACCGCCAAAAGCCTCGTCGCGACGATGCTCGCCGCCTGGCTGGTGTAGACGGGCACGTAGCCCTCGGTGTGCCCGCTCCATTCGTTGCCGGGGCCCGCGTGACAGATCGGGTCGCTGGGGTTGCACACGTCGATAGCCCTGGAACCGAACAGCGGACTCTGGGTCGTTATCGGTCCGCCGCTGCGGTCGGCCAGATTGCCGAAGGTGGCAACCGCCGCGACCATATTGGCGTATTGGGCGGGCAGCGGGCTGCCCCAGCTGATGCCCCCCACGGGAACCCCGGTGACGATATCGATCACCGACGCACCCTGCGAGTATCCGCCCAGCACCAGCGGGGAATCCGGGCACTTGTCGGCCATGGATTTGATGTGCGAAATGGCGTCGTTGGCGCCGTCGCCCCCGTGCAGCTGGAAAAGGCTGGCCTTGTAGTTCACCGCGTACACCCCGATGTTCTTGCCGGTGTCCTGGCGCAGCGAGTCGACGAAGGCCTGGCCTTCGCGTCCGATGCCGGGCGGTTCGTCGGTGCCGCGGGCGAAGATCACTTCGGCATCCGGGCAGTCGTCGGCGGCGGCCGACGGGACGCCGCGCGGAACGGCGCTTGGCGCGACCAGCAGGACACCGGCGGCCAGCAGCGCCGCGGCGGCTAAGCCAGCCCAGCGACCGACTGACCTGATGCGCTCCGACCAGGGGCGACGGCAGATCGGGGAGCTTATCCGGTGGTTGCCCACGAGGAGATGTTACCGGTAACCAGGCAGGAGGCCACTTCGACGGGTGCTTTTGCCGCGGTCAGGATGGGCCGATGATCTTCTGCCGAATGGGGTCACGGCCGCAGCCCGCAACCGGTCGACGGGTTGCGTTCGCGGCTGATCGCGAACCGCCAACGGTTCCTGGTGCGACGGCCGGCGACGGGCTGCGCCGACGAATACCTAGAGGCGTTTTGCAGGGCGATGACCGGGGCGTGTTCGGTGACTATCCGCCGGCGTCGCTATAGCGAGGGCACGGGAAGCCGGCGCGGCCGTTCACGTATGCCATACTTTTGCCGGTGCCTGTCTTGCACATCGAACACCAGATCGCCGACCTCGGCACGTGGCTGCGGGACTTCGCCAGCCGTGCGCCCACGCGGGAGCAGGCTGGCATCACCAAGGTGCACGTCTTTCAAGCCCAGGACGATCCCCAGCACCTCGTGCTACTTCTCTTCTTCGACACAGCCGACGGCGCAAACAACTACCGGACGTTCCTGCGCGAGCAGGTGTGGTCATCATCGTCGTCGCCGGGGCTGGCGGGCGATCCGAGCGCGATCATCCTTGAAGAGCTGGAAAACGCTGAGGATACCGCCGCTGCGGTGTTGCGGTCGACAGCCGCGGCCGAGCGAGCCGCTCGTGCAATTAAAGAAAAGAAGCGGATCGCTGCCCAGCAGGCCAAGGCCATCGAGCGGGCGCCGTGGCGCATCGAATACCGATCCGGATCCACGTACGAACTATGGAATGACAGCGCCACCCCGAAGTTCTACGTGCGGATAACGGGTGAGGGTGTGCTATACCCGAGGACTGCGCCGCGCATTGACGGCCACAGCTCGATGAGTTTCCACGGGCTGGACGCCATCGATGCCGAGGTCGACGTTACCTGGCACCGGCGAGAAGACCAGTCGGACAGGCCTCGTCGCTGGACCGGGAATAAGCCGCCTAAGCCATGAACCCCACTGGGTTGGCTGGGTCGGTGGGAACGGTGGCTGCAATGTTCCAACGCCCGCACCACCCGATCGCGGTCATCCCGCGGCATCCCGTCGGCGCCAGCCAGGGCGCTGCGGGCACGGTTACGGATGAACAATCGGCGGCCACCCAGGGGTTAAAAAGGTTCTTCGATGGTCTGATGTCACCGGCCGGTGTGACACCGGCAACAGCGATGAGCGCTCCGGCTGTGAATCGACGGCGCAGCCGTGCCGGCCCGCGACCTATCGTGAGGCTGAACGGATTCGGGGGTCCCCGAAGGCGACGGCGAGTGAGCGAAGCTCACGAGTGAGGAGCCGAGCAGGATCTATGGCGCGGCAACCGACAACGCGGCTGCAAGTCAGCGGTTATCGATTTCTGGTGCGCCGCATCGAGTGCGCATTGCTGCGCAGGGATATCCGCACGGTCAACGAACCCATCCGTGCGCAGGCGATGTCGTTAGTCACCGGCTGTGTCCTGGCGACCATTGTCGTGGCCGGATGCGCGTTGCTCGCTGTCCTGCGCCCGCAGGCGGCGTTGGGTAGTGCACCGATTGTGATGGGCCAAGAGTCCGGGGCGCTGTATGTGCGAGTGGGCGACACCTTTCACCCGGTGCTGAACCTGGCCTCGGCCCGGTTGATCGCGGCGACAGATGCCAACCCGCGGCCGGTACGCGAGTCCGAGTTGAGCCGTACCAAACGAGGCCCGCTCCTGGGTATTCCGGGTGCTCCGCAGTTGCTCGCCCAGCCGATCGACGAACAGGCCTGGACGATCTGCGACACCGACAGCAATGCGTCGCCGGCCACGACGGTCATCGTCGGCCCCGCCGACGGACCGCTTAGCCGCCGACTGCCTCCCGAGCAGAGCGTCTTGGTGACGCCCTACTCCGGTTCGCCGACCTACCTGCTCTACAACGGACGACGGGCTGTGGTGAACCTTTCCGACGTCGCGGTCGTGCGTGCACTGCGGTTGGAAGGCATTGCGCCGCGTACTGTTTCGCGATCACTACTGAATGCCGTGCCCGAGGCGCCGCCGATCACGGCTCCGCGGATTCCGGGTGCCGGCGACCGTGGACCAGCGGAGCTGCCCGGATTTCCGGTGGGCAGCGTGCTCGGTATGACACGCGCCGATCGCGACGAGTACTACGTGGTGCTCAGCGCCGGTGTCCAGCGCATAGGACAGGTCGCTGCGGATCTGATCCGGCTCGACGACTCGCAGGGCACCGCCAACATCATCGCGGTGGCACCCGACGTGATCCGCGCCAGTCCGACCGTGAACATGCTGCCGGTGTCGACATTTCCGGATCGGGTGTCCACCCCGTTGGATGGCGACGTCACGACGCTGTGTGTGACCTGGGCCCCAGCACAGTCAGGCCGTGCCGAGGTCTGGTTTCTGGCGGGTGGCGGCCTGCCCGTGCCAGCCGGCCAGGTCGCGGTGACCTTGTCACAGGCGGACGGCAACGGCCCGGCGGTGGATCGGGTCTATCTCCCGCCCGGACGCAGCGCCTATGTGCGTTCCACCGGGCTATCCGGCGACCACCCCCACGCCGGCACCCGATACCTCGTCACGGACACGGGCGTTCGGTTCGCGATTCACGACGACGACGCGGCACATGATCTCGGTCTCCCGGCGACGGCGACCCCGGCGCCGTGGCAGGTGTTGGCGACGCTGCCGTCTGGACCCGAACTGGGCAGGGAAAACGCCTTAGTCGCCTGGGATACCGTCGCGGCTAGGCCCGCCGGGGTCCGGTTGCATCCGCAGCCGCCGTAGCCGTCCCGCCGCCGCGCCAGCGGCGAGCGCCACCACGAGTGCCACCAGGCAGATTGCCGCGCCGGTGAATGCGGTGTCGCGTGCTTGGCGATCCGGCGGCCCGGGCGCCAGCGGCGGAGTGATCGCCACCGGCGCTTTGTCGGGTCCGGAATTGGCGGTCGGCGGCGGTGAATCCGTGCTGACCGCGGCCAGGGGATCGATAATGCCGTTGCCGACGAACGGATCCCAGCCGCCCGGCGGGTGATGCGCGGTGGCCTCGATGCGCTGCATCACTTGCCGTGCGGTCCACGTCGGGAACCGGGCCCGGATCAGCGCCGCCAGCCCGCTGACGACCGGCGCGGCGTAACTGGTGCCGGACAGCGGCACCGAACCCCCCTGTCCCTCAGCCGCATTCACTATTCCGTCGCCTGTCGGACTGAGCGAGGTCACCGCCTCACCGGGGGCGGCGACGTCCACCCACGGTCCGGCGAGCGTGAACGACGATGGTGCGCCTTCGGCGTTCACCGAACCGACGGTCAGTACGTAGTCGTCGTACCACGCCGGGCTGACCGCAACCGTGACGTTGTCCCAGGTCGCCTGCGACCGCTGAGGTGGGCACTGCCCGGTGCCACCGGTGTTGCCGGCCGCGGCGACCACCACGGCATTCTTGACATCGACCGCATAAGCCAGCGCGGCACCGAGCGCGCGGTCGTCGAGCACCGATGTGACCAGAACGCAGGCCACTGAGGAGATGTTGATCACCGACGCGCCGAGATCAGCGGCCGTCCGCACGGCTTTCGCCATGGTGTCGACATCGCCGAAGCCGGTGCTGGACCGGTCGCTGAGCGGACCGAACTTGGCGCTGGACTGGCGGATGCTGATCACGGTGGCTTCAGGAGCGATGCCGCTGAAGCTGTCGGAATTCGAATCCGGTGCGGCAGCTATGATTCCCGCAATCACAGTGCCATGTCCGTCGCAATCCTGAGTGCCGTCGCCGGTAAACACGTAGTCACCGCCGGCCACCAGATCGGGCAGCCGCCGGTGCGGCGACACGCCAGTGTCGATGATCGCGACCCGCTGCCCAGAACCGCGCGTGAGTTGCCAGGCCTGTGGTAAGCCAAGGCCCGCAAGCTGACTGGGAACATCCCTTCGGCCCGATCCCGAGTCCGCCGACAGCACCGTGCACAGGTCGCGTTGCACGGTCGGCTGCGGTGGGGCCGGCGGTGCCGGTTCGGGCAGCAACCTGTCGTCGATCGGTGGTGGCGAAACCGCGTGTGCCGATGGTGCCACACACTGGGAAAGCGGCGCGAGCACCGCTACCACCACCAGGTGCAGGACGCGCGACGTTGTCACGCTGATATCAGGTTCAGGCCGCGGACGGCGCCGTAGAGGCCGCATATCCAGCATGCCAGTGGCACCACCGCGGCTAACAGCAGATACTCCAGCAGCTCGACGCTTCGGCGCGCGACGGGCGAGAACGAGATCGTGGGTCCGATGAAACCCAGAGACAACGCGGCCCCGGCCAGCATCGCCGTCACCGCACCGCCCCACAACGCGTGCTGCGGGGAAGCGGCTGCCGCGACAACAAGAGTTGCGCTGATCGTGGCTAGTGCACTGCCAAGAAGCACCAGTGTTCTGCTGAGATCGACCTGTGAGCGTGCGCGCAGCAGCAGCACCGCGGCGATCACGGTGGCGAAGACGATGCTGCCGATGCGTGGCACGCCGGTATTGTGCACGCCGACAACGATGGCGCCGACAGCGGCCGACGACGAGAATGCGGCGACCAGACTGGTCATCCAGCCGTCAGCACGAATCGCCTTGGCGGCCAGGCAATCCGTAGACAGTGTCGAATCGCCGACCTCGACGTCGAGAGCAGATGGCAGCCGGGGCGACAAGCCCGCCAACATGATCGATACCCGCGCAGATCCCTCGAGCAGGGCGAGCGATACTATCGCCGATATCGAACTGATCACCTGCAGCGGGGCCGTGGTGATGACGCCGGCCAGCGCGGTGACGGCGATGACTACCGCGAAACATGACACCGCGGTAAATGTGACAGCGGCGCAGCCTGTTACGGGTATCGTCACCACCGAAGTGACGGCAGCCGCCATCGCGGCGAGCAGCACGTTGGGCGCGCCCGGGCCGCCGGGCACCGCGATAAACCCAGCGACCGCGGAGAATCCGACAGCCAGCAGACCGAAGGTCAGCGCCGCAATCGGATCCCGAAATGCTCGGTGCGCTAACACCGCGGCCAACAGGGCAACACAACTGGCCATTGCCGCGACACCGACGGTAGCGGCGATGTACCGGTGACCGGCCGTAGCGAACGAGTTTCGAATCAGCACCAGCCCGCCGATCGTCGCCAGCCAGCCCGCAGCCGCCGCGCTCGTGATCCGGGCAGCCCGTCCGGTCCGCGGCCGTGCCATCGCGTTGAGTGTCGCGGACACCGCCTCGGCCGCATCGTCGAAACGCGGGGCGGGCAGCTCGGTTGCGGACTGTGTCAAGACGAGTATGGCGCCGTCGCGGATACCGTTCTGCGCCAATGTCGTCGATGCATCCAGCGCGGACGCGCCCAGGCGCGACAGCTGGTAGCGCGTCGCCGCCGACGAATCGGTGCTGCGGCCATCTCCAGCCGCAAGGATATCGATGACCGCCGGTATCAGGGCCGCGACGGGCACCGCGGCGGGCAGGGCCAGGTCAACACGGACGGCGTCGGCTTGAACTGAGACCCGGCGCAGGCCGCGATCGGATTCAGACAACTAGACCCCCTTTGAGGTATGAATCCCCACATCGGCACGGTAGCCAGTGCCCGGTCTGGGTGTATCCACTGATCCACAGCTGACTTGCGGCCGGTTTCTGTGCTGCTTACGGTGCGCCGGTGATCCAGGGCAACTGCGCCGGCCCGACTATCGGTTTCGTGCCGGCGTCGCGGCCTGCGCCGCCGACATTCGCCACCGCCGAGATCGCGGTTGCGGCACCGCCGCAGCTACCGTCCTCGATACGGTCCAGTTTGCTGGTCCGCCTGCTACCGGTCGTGGCGTCCGTCGCGACGCTTGCGATGATGACGGCGGTGGTGCGCTCCGGGTCGACCGCCGCGCATAACCCGATGTTCCTGGCTTTCCCGATGATGATGCTGGTTTCGGTGGCCGTGACGGCTGCGACCGGTCGTGATCGCCGGCACGGCGGCGAGATAGACAGTAACCGTGCCGACTACCTCGACTATCTGAGCGCCCTACGCAGCTCCGTTACCGAGACCGCTGTGGCACAACACTCCTCACTGACCTGGTGTCATCCGGACCCGGAGTCGTTGTGGACATTGATCGGCGGCAGTCGGATGTGGGAGCGCCGTGTGGCGGACCCCGACTTCTGTCAGGTTCGGGTTGGCGTCGGAACCCAGCAACTTGCCACCCATTTGGTGCCCCCAATACCCGGCCCGGTGGACAGGGTGGATCCGGTCACTGCCGCGGCGCTGCGTCGATTCGTCCGCGCACACTCGACGATCGCGGATGTGCCGATCACGATCCAATTACGCGAACTCGCTGCCGTTACGGTCCACGGTGACCCGGCTCACGTGCATGGACTTCTTCGCGCGATGCTCTGTCAACTCGCCGTGCTGCACGCTCCTGACCGGTTGTCGATCATCGGCGCGATCAGTGACCGCAACCAAGTCCACTGGGACTGGCTTAAGTGGTTGCCGCACAACGAACATCCAAATGCCGCCGATGCTGTGGGTCCTGCCCGGATGGTGTACCCATCGCTGGCGGAGGCCGAGAGTACGCTCACTGGCCTGCGGTTGGAAGGCGCGCCGCTGTGCGAGCATGACGGTGGGGCACTGCCGCACGTGGTGCTTGTCATCGACGGCGTTGGTGTCGACGCCCGTGAGCGGGTCTTCAGCGGTGGCGGGATCGCGGGCCTGACCGTTCTGGAGGTCGGCGCCAGTTGCGACGCCGAGGCGGCCGCCAGCGGCGTGCGGCTGTGCGTAACCGCTGAAAAGCTCGTCATCAGGCGCGACGACGAGGTATTGGCACGGCCAGACCATATGGGTCTCACGGACACGCTGGTATGCGCCCGGCGGCTGGCCGGCTACCATCTCGACGAGCCGAGCATGGACGACGCTTGGCCAAGCGGCGGTGGCTCGCGCTGGCAGGATCTGCTCGGCATCGGCGATGTCTCCGAGTTCGACCCGATCACGTTGTGGCGCAGCCGAAACAACCGCGATCGACTGCGTGTTCCCATCGGCGCCACGGTTGCCGGCGCACCGCTGGAGCTCGACGTCAAGGAGCCCGCCGAGAACGGTATGGGCCCGCACGGGCTCTGCATCGGCGCCACCGGGTCAGGCAAGTCGGAGTTCTTACGGACCGTCGCGCTAGGCATGATGGCCCGCAACCCTCCCGACGTGCTCAACCTCGTTCTGGTCGACTTCAAGGGCGGTGCGACGTTTCTCGGTCTGGAACGGGCGCCCCACGTCGCCGCGGTCATAACCAACCTCTGCGATGACGCGCCACTGGTCGCCCGCATGCGCGATGCGCTAGCCGGTGAGATGAACCGCCGCCAGGAATTGCTCCGAGCGGCAGGCAATTTCGTGAGTATCGCCGCTTACGAACAGGCACGTCGAGCGGGCGCCCAGTTGGCCGCGCTGCCCGCCTTGTTCATCATTGTCGATGAGTTCTCCGAACTGCTGAGTCAGCATTCTGATTTCGGCGACGTGTTCGTGGCGATCGGCCGTCTCGGCCGGTCCTTGGGTATGCATCTATTGCTGGCCAGTCAGCGGCTCGACGAGGGCAGGCTGCGTGGGCTGGAATCTCACCTGTCCT
>DASPOT010000253.1:0-50801 GCA_035625875.1 Mycobacterium sp.
TCTTGCTGAAGCTTCCGCCGCAATTCCGAGACCTTCCGGGCCAGCCCTTCGATGGTTCCGCGAGCGGTGAACTCTGCGGCGCGGTCCCGGTTGCTGGGGCGACCGCCGATCAGATGCCCCATCCAGTAGACGTCTACTTCGGTGCAGTGATACGCGATAGCCCAGGGTGGATTGGCGCCTTCAAGACCGGGAGCTTCGTTGGCCAGCTTATCGCCAAGTTCACGTAGCGCCGAGAGCATGCCATCGAACGCACGGTCGACAAAATAGAGGTATTCGTCGGTGTTCACTAGAGTTCCTTGTCGTGGGAGGTTGCGCTGGGGTCGGCGGATCTGTTGAGCAGGTAGCCAGTGGTCGGGGGTGTCCGCAAGAAACGGAACCTAATGGCGGTGATGTTCCCGGGACGGCTACATCATCGCCGTTTGATCTCGGGTTCACCACGACCCACCGCTTTCTGGTCGGTAGTTGTCTAAGGTGTTGACCGGTGTGTGCACGTATTCGATGACAATGCCGTCATCGTCCTTCACGAAGGCTGCGAAATAGCCACGCTCGTAGCCGAATTCCTGCGGAGCGAGAAAAAGGTCGACCCCGCAGTTCCGCATGTGGTTAGCGAATGTCTCTACATCGCAACGACTCTCGGCGTTGAAAGCGATGTGCTGAAGGCCGGGACTGCCGCGATCATATGTGGTGTCCTCGTGTCCCGGTTCGGCTTGACTCACGATGATCCATTGCAGATTGCGGCCGGGCCCGGGTCTTGACCATCCCTGTACGGTGTCCGTTTTCTCCATGAGTTGGTAGCCCAGGTAGCTCAACACTGTCGAGTAGGATCCAGACGACCGGGCGAGTTCGCTTACACATAGGCGGATGTGGTTCATGCTGCCTTTGGTTGTCATGATTTCCCTTCGTCGTTGGGCCGCTGGGGATTGCTGAAATCGGCTGGGTAGCCGTGCAGGGCATGTGCGCCACCGGTGTGCAGGAAGACCACCGTGTCGCCCAGTAGCGAGGGTGTCTTCTGCACGGCATCGATCAGCGCCGCCATCGCTTTGCCGGTGTAGACCGGATCGAGCAGCACTCCCTCCAGCATGGCCACGGTGCGCACAGCCGCGACGCCCTCAGAAGTAGGTTGGCCGTATCCGCCGCCGATATAGCGGTCATCGACCGTGACAGGCCATGAGACCGGTGCGGTCTCGCGGTCTCGTGCCAGATCATGAAGCAGAAGTTTTACCTTGAGTGTCTGCTCATCGCGGGGAGCGGCTATGCTGATTCGGCGAACCTGCGTGGCGATCCCGGCAGTGTGTAATCCGAAGATCAGACCCGCCTGTGTACCTCCGGAGCCCGTTGCATGCAGGATCGTGTCGGGACGGATGCGCTCGGTGCTGAACTGGCGACCAAGTTCGGCGGCACAGTCGACGTAACCCTTTGCGCCTAGCGCCTTGGACCCGCCCGCAGGAATTACATACGCGCGCACGCCCGCGTCTGCCAGCGCATGAACCCGTGCCGTGATCGTGCCGTTGACGTCTGCATCGGCGGCGACGAAAGTGATGTCGGCGCCGAAAATGTGGTCCAACAGGATATTTCCGCATCGTTCATATTCGGCAGTTCGATGCGCTACACCGCGTTGCAGGATCAGCTCGCACCCCAAGCCGCACATTGCCGCTGCGGCCGCGGTCTGTCGCGCGTGATTCGACTGCGGTGCACCTGAGGTGATGACGAGATCGGCAGCACGGATGACGGCGTCAGCTATCAGCCAGACCAACTTACGAACCTTGTTCCCACCGCCGGCGAGGCCGGTGCAATCATCACGTTTGATCCAGATCTCCGGTCCGCCCAGCAGGTCGCTGAGTTTGTCCAGTCGCTGCAACGGTGTAGGGAGCACAGCCCGGGTACACAGTCGCCGACTCACCGCGGTTGCACGCGCCGCGGTTGACGTGGGCGAATCTGTCGGCGATTTATTAGTCACCAACAACTCCTCCGGGCGTCGTGTGACTTCATGTCCGGTGCGTCACTGCCTTGACAGGTGCTGTCCATCTTGATGAAGTGTGCGTAAGACAGCGGAGGCCAGCATGGGCAGCGGGAACACGCGGATTGCGCATCCTGCATTCGCCAGGAAGATCTGTTCCGCTGAGGACGCGGCCGCGACGGTGCGCCGTGAAATCGATGGCATCGAGGTTGAGATGGCGTTCTGGCTCATCCGTGCGCAGCGGCGCACATTAACCTGAACCGGGGTGAATCTCGACGGCAATCAGGCGTCGATCCGCGAGGCCCTCAATGCCAGGCTGCTCTCGGGTGCGGTAACCGTGGTCTGGCGGCGCGCAGAAGTGTTGCAGGTCAACGAGATCGGCTACCGCGACATCGACGCCGGCTTGCCGATGCGGCGCGACACGCTGTTTCGCATCGCGTCGATGACGAAGCCGGTCACCGTCGCCGCGGCGATGAGCCTGGTCGACGAGGGCAAGATGGCGCTGGATGACCCGATCGTGCGCTGGCTGCCCGAGTTCGCCGACATGCGGGTGCTCGACGACCCGAGCGGTCCGCTGGATCGCACGCATCCGGTGCGCCGAGCGATCCTGGTCGAAGACCTGCTCACGCACACCAGCGGCCTGGCGTATGGATTCTCGGTGTCCGGGCCGATCTCGCGGGCCTACCTTCGGCTGCCGTTCGGGCAAGGTCCCGACGCCTGGGTGGCCGCACTCGCCGCCCTGCCACTGGTGCATCAGCCGGGTGAGCGGCTGACCTACAGCCACGCCATCGACGTGCTCGGCGTCATTCTTTCCCGCATCGAAGGCAAGCCGTTTCACCAGGTGCTCGACGAGCGGATCCTGGGCCCGCTGGCCATGCGCGACACCGGGTTTTACGTTACGCCCGAGGCGCGCTGGCGTGCCGCGACCATGTACCGGCTCGACGAAGACGACCGGCTGCAGCACGGGGTAATGGGGCCGCCGCGGATCGCGCCGCCGGCGTTCTGTAACGCCGGCGGTGGGCTGTGGTCGACGGCCGACGACTACCTGCGGTTCGTCCGGATGCTGCTGGGCGACGGGACGGTCGACGGGGTACGGGTGCTGTCAGCCGAGTCGGCGCGCGCGATGCGCACCGATCGGCTCAACGACGAGCAGAAGCGCCATCCCTTCCTGGGGGCGCCGTTCTGGATCGGCCGCGGGTTCGGGTTGAACCTGTCGGTGGTGACCGATCCGGCCCAGTCGGCGCCGCTGTTCGGTCCGGGCGGGCTTGGCACCTTCAGCTGGCCTGGCGCGTACGGGACGTGGTGGCAGGCCGACCCGGCCGCGGATCTGATCCTGCTGTACTTCGTTCAGAATCTTGCCGCGCTGTCGGCGGACGCGGCCGCAGCGGTCGCCGGCAATACGTCGCGAGCGAAACTGCAAGCCGTGCAACCGAAGTTCGTGCGCCGCACCTACCGCGCGCTGGAACTCTAAGCGGGCTCTATCCCCTTTTCGCGGGCTCAGTGCGACCCGGATGTGGGACTTGGCCGGGGCGCCGAGGGACTGAGGGCGACGCGTTGCTCGTCGGGTGTGGCCTCCCCCAAGCCCCCCGGCGGTGAACACCCCCGGGGGGCTGGCCCCCGCTGCGGGGGCATTCGACGGTGCGGCCCCCGGTCCGGCGCCGTAGCCGTCTGAGGTGGGGTATGGCTTATGGCCGCGTTCCCACCTACGCCGCCGGGCGGAAGTCGAACACCAGCCGGGCGTCCACCTGGCCGTCCTCGACCGCCTTGATGGATTCGTTGACCTGCTCGAGTTTTATGGGTTCGCGCACGATGTGGGTGCGCCCCTCGGCGTGGAGCTGGAAGGTCTCGGCCAGGTCGACTCGGGTGCCCACGATCGACCCGATGATGGTGATGCCCCCCAGTACGGTTTCGAAGATCGGTAGCCGCATGAAGTTGTCCGCGGGGAGGGCGACGAAAACCAGGGTGCCCCCGGGCTTGAGGCTGCGGTACGCCTGTTCGAACGCGACGGGCGAGACCGCCACCGAGATGGCGACGTCCGCACCGCCGAGCGCTTGGATGCCCTCGACCGGGTCGTCGCGCTTGGAGTTGAAGGTGTACTCCGCCCCCAGCTTGCGGGCCATCTCCAGCTTGCTGTCGATGAGGTCCACCGCAGCCACCGACGCACCCTGGATTCTGGCGTACTGCATGGCGAGATGCCCCAACCCGCCGATGCCGTAGATGGCCACCAGGTCCGACGAGCGGGCCCCGGAGACCTTGACCGCCTTGTAGGTGGTCACCCCCGCGCAGGTGAGCGGGGCGGCGTCGAGGAGGTCGATGCCGTCGGGGACGTGCCCGACGAAGGCCGCCTTGGCCTTCACGTATTCGGCCCAACCACCGTCAACCGTGTAGCCGGTCATCTGCTGGTTGGGGCAGAGAGTCTCCCGCCCGGAGGCGCAGTACTCGCACGCCCCGCAGGCGTATCCCAGCCAGGGGACGGCTACCCGATCGCCCTCGCGCACGCCCTTGACCTCGGGACCGACCCGCTCGACCACGCCGACCCCCTCGTGACCGGGGGTGAACGGCGGTGTGGGCTTGATGGGCCAGTCGCCATGGGCGGCGTGGATGTCGGTGTGACACAGCCCGCTGGTCTCCACCTTGGCGACGATCTCTCCGAAACCCGGCTCCGGGATGGGAACCTCATCGATCGTCAATGGCCGCTTGAAATCGTGGACGACGGCAGCTTTCACGGGATACCTCCTTATTCGAGGGCAACACGCTCTTCTGGTGAGAACACTCGTGATCTGGTGACGACGAGAGCAACACGCTCTTCTGGTGTGAACACTCGTGATCTGGTGATGAAGTGGCAATCGTCAGCCGGTGCGAGGGAGAACCCTTGGGGTTCTCCCTCGCCCACGTCGAGAATCAGCTGGGTGTGCTTCCACTTCTCGTACTGACGGGGGTCGATGTAGAAGGGGCAGCCGACGACGTATCCGAGCAAGACGTCGTTGTCGCCGATGCGAAACTCTTTCTCCTCGAAGCACATCGGAAGGCTGCCGCCGCAGCAGCCTCCGGACTGGTAGAAGACGAGCTGGCCGCGTCGCTGCCGGAGCTCGGTTACGGCGTCGACCGCGGTCGGCGTCGTGATTATCGGGGCGACGGTCTTCATGACGGCCTCGCTCGCTGCGGTGCGTTCGCTGGTTTAAAACAGGCCAAGCGGTGAGTCGCTGTAGCTGACGAGCAGGCTCTTGGTCTGGGTGTAGTGCTCGGTCAGCGTCGGCCTGTACAGCTCGCGCCCCACACCCGACATCTTGTAGCCACCGAAGGACGCACCTGCGGGGTACATGTGGTAGCAGTTGGTCCACACCCGCCCGGCCTGGATGGCCCGGCCCATCCTGTAGGCCAGCTTGCCGTCGCGGGTCCACACGCCGCTCCCGAGACCGTAGAGGGTGTCGTTGGCAATCTCGAGGGCCTCCGCCTCGTCCTTGAAGGTGGTGACGGCCAGGACCGGGCCGAAGATCTCCTCCTGGAAGACCCGCATCTTGTTGTGGCCCTTCAGCACCGTCGGCTCGAAGAAGTAGCCGTTGGCCAGCTCCCCTTCGAGCTTGGGCTGCTTGCCGCCGATGAGGCACTCGGCGCCCTCCTCCAGGCCGATGTGGACGTACTCGGTGATCTTGTCGAGCTGGGCCTTGGAGTTCTGCGCGCCCATCTGGGTGGAGAGATCCAGCGGGTTGCCCTGGCGGATCCGGGCGATCCGCTCCAGGGCGCGCTCCATGAACCGGTCGTAGATCGACTCGTGGATCAGGGCCCGGGAAGGACAGGTGCAGACCTCGCCCTTGTTGAAGGCGTAGAGGACCAGGCCTTCGACCGCCTTGTCCAGGAATTCGTCGTCGGCGGCCATGACGTCGGCGAAGAAGATGTTGGGCGACTTGCCGCCCAACTCGGTGGTGGAGGGGATGATGTTCTCCGCCGCGTACTGCATGATGAGCCGGCCGGTGACGGTCTCGCCGGTGAAGGCGATCTTAGAGATCCGCGGGTTGGAGGCCAGCGCCTTGCCGATCTCGCCGCCGGGGCCGGTGACGATGTTGAGCGTGCCAGCAGGGACGAGGTCACCGATGACCTCGGCCAGCTTCAGGATCGACCACGGCGTCGTCGACGCCGGCTTGATCACCGTGCAGTTCCCGCCGGCCAGCGCGGGCGCGATCTTCCACGCCGCCATCAGCAACGGGAAGTTGAACGGGATGATCTGTCCCACCACGCCCAAGGGCTCGTGGAAGTGGTAGGCGACGGTGTCCTTGTCGATCTCGGTGCTCGAGCCCTCTAGCGACCGGGTCTCACCGGCGAAGTAACGGAAATGATCGGCGGAGAGCGGGATGTCAGCAGCCAGCGTCTCGCGGACCGGCTTGCCGTTGTCCCAGCTCTCCGCCACCGCCAGCATCTCGAGGTTGTCCTCGATGGCATCCGCGATCTGGTTCAGGAGCTTCGCCCGCTCGGTCAACGACGTCTCGCCCCACTCCTTCTTCGCGGCGTGCGCGGCGTCGAGGGCCACCTCGATGTCCTCTGGGGTAGAGCGCGGCACCTCGGTGAACACCTTGGCGTTCGTCGGCGAGAGGTTCTTCATGTATTGCTCTTTAACCGGCGCGACCCACCGGCCGCCGATGAAGTTCTCGTAGCGGGGCTTGACCTCTACTGGGCTCCCAGGGTTTCCCGGTGCTTGGTAGACCTTGGACGCAGGCGCGCGGGTCTCCGTGGTCGTACTCATTTTCCACTCTCCAATCCTGAGGATGGTCTGGCCGCGTTTGTCCAGGCTAGGTATCAAGGTTCTGCTCGGCAGGCGCAGCGGGGATAGTGCCGAAAGTCCCAATTTGTTACGGCCACATGTCCGTATGTTATGGCCACATGTCCGGCGGGTGTGGTGGCCTTCGGCCCTGAACCGGAGCTGTACCAACCGGCGGAAAATGCCCACCCTGCCGGCGAGGTGAGCAGGAAGCCGCATGTAAACGGAATCTGAGCTGCCCATCGGGTGAGCCGTCATGGCCATGTGCCGCAGGGTGAACGGAGCCGCCGCATTGGGCAGCAGGGCCTGGTCAGCCGGTCCGGTGTGCTGCAACTCAGCCGCCGTGCAGCCTTTAGCGCACAGACCCCCGCGATTGGTCGGGAAGTCATCCTGCGGCGCCAGCACGACGGATCCTCCCGACACGTCGAGGGTGATCCCGCACTGCAACGAGCAGTACGGACAGTGTGTTCCCGTCGCCGCCGGGGCCATGGGCCATCACCGCTCACCTATTGCGCGACACAAAGTCGCCGCGGACGAGCAGGATGGGCGACAGCGGATGTCCCTTTTTGATCTTGGATAGATCGGAAGCCACGTGGGGATTGTCGACGGGTAGCAGACGCAGCCGCGCTGCACGAAAAATGTCTTTGGCCTTCTTGTCCACGATAGAGCTCCGGCGCGCAGCTCTTCAGTCAACGCGGTGACCGTTTGCGGATCGGCGAGCAAGGCAAGATAGTTGGCGGCTGCGGGAAAGTCGTGGTCCTCAGGCCTGTCTGTCGAGCCATTTCACAGTGGGCATCGCGTGCTTCCGTCACCTTGGTTGTCGCTGATTCATCCGCGGATGATACCTGCCTCACGGTAGGCCCGCCCCGAAGGCCAAACAGATCAAGATCTTTAGGTTCAGGGCCTGGCACGAGGCCCATCGCCAACAGCGGGCCTCAACCCGCCGCCAGCGCCCGTCGGCATAGTCTCGGACGTCGGCGTCGCTGTCCTTGAGCGCAACGCTCAGCGCGTCACAGTGCCGCGACTTCCGAAGCGGCCCACCGGGTCAGGCTCAACACTGCCGCCTTGCGCACGTCAAGGTGCGAGTCAGACAGTGCCTCCGACAATGTTGGCACAGCCAGCTCGGCCGAAGCGCCCGCCAGCGCGTGGGCCGCACCTTCGCGCACCTGCCACGCCGATGACTGCAAGGCCTGCTCAACGGCGACCAAATCGTCGTCACCACAGCCTAATTCACCCAGTGCCGCCAGGGCAGCCGCGCGCACCAACGGATCGGGGTCGGCGGCGAGACCGCGGATGGTGTCGGCACCTCCCCGTGTGTCGCCAGGCCCCCAGCGTCGGTGAGGGAATCGCGGCTGTGCAGGGGTCCACCGCCGAACCGCACAATGGCGCGGCGCGATCTACGTCGGCGAACTCAGATGCCACACCGGCGGGTACCGCGAAGGCCACGGCATCCGCGTCGGCGAGAGCGCGGCCGATGTCGGTGGCACACGTAACGGGCCTCACCCGACCACGGCCGGCGCCAGCGCCCGCGCCGGCGCCGACGCACCCATCGCGGCAACCGTATTGCGAGCCGCGGTCATCCGCGCCAGCGCAGCCTGGGTGAAGACCGACAACCCGAGATCGGGGTTGTATCCGTGGATTTCCTTCACGTCGAGCTGGGCGAGGAAATAGAGGATCTCCTTGGAGATCACCTGGCCGGGAACCAGTACCGGGAAGCCGGGCGGGTAGGGGACGACGAAATTGGTGGACACCAGGGTCTTCCCGTCGGCAAGCCGTCGCCCGGCCGCGCCCAGCAAGACGTGCTCGCGGTCGGACTCATCGTATCCGGCGTAGAAGGCCGACCGCATGTCGCCGAACTTGCTGGCGCCGTCGGGACGGAACGCGCTATCGAACTCGCTGAAGTCGGGCAAGTGCGGCAGATCCTCGGTGATCTCCTCGACGCGGCGCTGTTGCAAGGCGCGGTCGTCTTTGCCGCCTGCGCGCTGGCTGCGCTCGAAGTCAGTGGCGATCCGGCGCAGCACGTCGAGCAGGTAGTGCACGCTCGACCAAGTGACGCCGATCGTAAAGATCAACAACACGCTGTTGATCGACGTCTTGTTGATCTGGATGCCGAACCGGTCCATCAGGATCTTCTCACGGAAGTCGTACCCGTTCATTCCGGTCTTGCCGACGAACAAGGTGACCCGTGTCGGGTCGAGCACGAACTGGTCGGACCGCCACGCCTCGTTCCACTCGGCCAAGGCACCCTGCCTGACCTGTCGGTACGAGCTGACGGCGGAAGACCGAAACTCGTCGGGCACCAGGTCGGACTCGTCAAGGATGCGGAACCACTTACTGATCAGCCGATCTTTGCGGACGCGGTGCCGGAAGACCAGCGCCATGTTGTAGACGTGCCGGACCAACTCGAACCCTTCGATGTCGACCTGCCGGCGCGCCAAGTCCAACGACGCGAGAAGTTGCTGGTTCGGCGACGTCGAAGTGTGGGTCAAGAACGCCTCACCGAACGCGTCCCGGGTAAGCGCTTTGAAATCTTGGTCGCGGACGTGGATCATCGACGCCTGCCGAAGCGCCGACAGCGACTTGTGGGTGGAATGCGTCGCGTACACCCGGACCCGCGCGCGACTAGGATCGGGAAGCAGCCGACGAGTAACCCACTCCGACCGGTCGACCCCCTCCATCGACGCGGACCAATTCCGATATTCCGCAGCGTATTCCGGGGACGACAACATCTGCTCGAGATGCTCGGCGGCGACCATCGCGGTCCGCTGCCGGGCCCACGGCACCGCGGTGGCGAACGCGTACCACGCCTCATCCCACAGGAAGCAGATGTCCGGCTTGATCGCAAGCACCTCCTCCATAACGCGCCGGGGGTTGTAGACGACGCCGTCGAAGGTGCAGTTGGTGAGCAGCAGCATGCGCACCCGGTGCAGCTGTCCGGCCGCCTCGAGATCGAGCAACGCCCTTTTGATGGTGGGCAGGGACACCGCTCCGTAGATCGCGAACGGCCGCAGGGGGTAGGCGTCCAGGTACATCGGGTACGCCCCGGCGAGCACCAGTCCGTAGTGGTGCGACTTATGGCAGTTGCGGTCGATGAGAACGATGTCGCCCGGGCGGGTCAGGGCCTGTATGACGATTTTGTTGGCGGTCGATGTTCCGTTGGTGACGAAGTAAGTCTGATTGGCGTTCCAGGTCACGGCAGCTTTGTCCATTGCCGCCTTGATGGTGCCGTGCGGGTCCAGCAGTGAGTCCAGCCCGCCGGAGGTGGTCGACGTCTCGGCCATGAAGATGTTGCGGCCGTAGAACTCGCCCATGTCGTGCAGGGACTTGGAGTTGAAAATGCTGGCACCACGCGCGACCGGAAGAGCGTGAAATTGGCCGACCGGGGCCGCCGCGTACGCACGCAGGGCGTCGAAAAATGGTGTGGCGAAACGGTTCCGGAGACCGGCGAGCACCGTGCTGTGCAGGTCGGTGACATCGTTGAGCCGGTAGAACGTGCGGTCGTAGACATCCGGCTCGTCCTCGGTTTCCGCAGCGATCGACTCGTCGGTGAGCAGATACAGGTCGATGTGTGGCCGCAGTTCCCTGATCCACTCGCCGCATTCGACCCAGTCGTGGGTGTCGGTCGCCGCTACGTCGTCGCCGTCACTGCCCAGCAGCGTGGTCATCAACGGCACCCGGTCGCGGGACCGCAGCGGCAGGTCATGGCGGATGATCGCGGCCTGAATCTCGCCGTTCAGCGCGACGGCGGTGATGGCGTCCTCGATGCTCGCCACGACAAGCAGCTCGAACTGCACATCGTCCGACGGGTTGCGCAGCGCCCGCAGGCACTCGGCCAGGCTGTCGGGAGCCGTCACCGGGGCATCGTCGGCGAGCAGAACGGTGTAAAACTGCTGCTGTTTGGCCTGCGCGACCAGTTCCTGCTCGGTCAGCGGCGCGCTTGTGTCGAACAGCCCTGCGCGGTCGCCGTATTCGCACAGCAGGCGCACGGCCAGTGACACTTCCTCGGCGAGCCGCACCGTCGAAAGCATCTCGAGGTGTGCGCGGAAGGTCGCCAGATTCTCCGCGCCCGGGTATAGCCAGTACCGCTCGTAGGCGCCGATCCGATCGAGCAGACGCTTCACCCGGGCCACTTCGTGGGTGGTGTCCAGCCCGGCACGGTTGACTTCGGCGAGCTGACGGCAGGCGTCGTCGAGCAGATTCCACGTATCGACTCGCGAGTACGACGGGTTCGCTACCGCCGCCAACGCGGAAACCCGAAGCCGTCTCGGGCGCCCGCTGTCTCGGTGCATGTCGTCAGTGTGTCCCGCCTTCGATCAGCGCGTGGCCATTTCGTCGATGCGGGCCTGCCCGGCAACAGTCACGTCTGCCATATGAGTCTCCGTGGAGACCAATGCACTATTTGTCCGCCTCCGCGCGGCACCGGGCCGGCGGCGCCGCCCGGGCCAGCACGTCAGTGCACTCGATCGTTCGACCTCGCGGCGCGAGCGGTTCATTGCCAGACCCGTGCATCCTGCCGTCGACGCGGTTCCGAGGCGGGCAAAATGTCTACCCCGGCTGCGGGAGACTCGTGTGGCAGATGTGACCGTTGCCGCTATTGGCTCGAAGCCGATGCTAAAGCACCCGCACCACCCCGCCAGGTGCCGAATCCGCCAGTGCCGCATCGAATGTGACCAACCAACCGCCCTAACGCATAGCCAACGCGACGAGGTGGCGGTCGGTGGCCGGGTGCACCGGTGATTCAGCCGTCGAGCTCGTCGTCGCTGTCCTCGACCCGGTGATTAACGCGGGTGATCTCCATCCACCGTCGAACCGGAAGGTCCCAGCGCCGCCGCGGCTGCTCCTCGGTGGCATCGCTGAGCGCCTGCACGACCGCCTGGGTCAGACCCATGATCGCGACCATCACCGGAAGTAGCGGCTGGAACGGCTTGGCCGCCGAGCGAACGGTGCTGATGCGCCGCGCCACGACGTAGCGTTCGATCGCGTGATACAACCAGGCCCCGACACCCAGCGCGTAGACGGCCAACGCCGCGGCGACGACGGCCAGCCCGTACGCGGCGCAGACCACGGCGGCGAACACGACCGTCGCAGCCAGCACCCCGGCGATGACGACTCGCAGTTCCAGCCGGTTCATGACCGCGTGCCGTCCTTCCCACGCACTGCCGCGGCGGCCGCCCGGATTTGCGGCGTCACCAACATGACCTGGCCCAGCACTCCGTTGACGAAGCCGGGCGAATCGTCGGTGGACAGCTCCTTGGCCAGCTCCACCGCCTCGTCGACAGCGACCGGCTCGGGCACGTCGTCGGCGTGCAGCAGCTCCCACACCGCGACCCGCAGAATGGCCCGATCCACGGCGGGCAGTCGTTCCAACGTCCAGCCCTGCAGATGAGCGGCGATCAGGTCGTCGATATGGGCGGCGTGCTCACTGACCCCACGAGCCACCGCGGCCGTATAAGGGTGCAGCGGCGCCACATCCGGCTTGGCCTCCGCCAGCGCCGCGCGCGCGTCGGCCGCCTCGGCGGGGGTCAAACCGCGGGCCTCGGCCTCGAACAACAGGTCGACGGCCCGTTTGCGGGCCTGGTGCCGGCCCTTGACCGGCTTACCGCCAGACATGATCAGGCGCGGCCGAGGTAGCTGCCGTCGCGTGAGTCAACCTTCAGCTTGTCGCCGGTGTTGATGAACAGCGGAACGTTGATCTGCGCCCCGGTCTCCAGGGTGGCCGGCTTGGTGCCCGCACTGGACCGGTCACCCTGCAGGCCCGGCTCGGTGTGGGTGACGTGCAGTTCGACGGTCACCGGCAGCTCGATGTACAGCGGCGTCCCGTTGTGGAAGGCCACCTGCACCGGCATGCCTTCCAGCAGGAACCGGGCGGCGTCGCCGACCAGGGACTCCGGCAACGAGTGCTGTTCGTAGTCTTCGGCGTCCATGAACACGAAGTTCGAGCCGTCGCGGTACAGGAAGGTGGTGTCGCGCCGGTCGACGGTGGCGGTTTCCACCTTCACGCCGGCGTTGAATGTCTTATCAACGACCTTGCCCGACAGCACATTTTTCAGCTTGGTGCGCACGAACGCCGGGCCCTTGCCCGGTTTGACGTGCTGGAACTCGACGATCGTCCACAGCTGGCCGTCGATCGCCAGCACCAGCCCGTTCTTGAAATCGGCAGTCGTTGCCACAGTCGGTGAGTCTCCTACAAAATGGCCAGTTCCTTGGGGAACCGGGTCAGCAATTCCGGTGCGTGTCCGGAGGTAGCCGATGCCTTAGTGGCCACGACCAGCGTGTCCTCGATCCGGACACCGCCGCGGTCGGGCAGATAGACGCCGGGCTCCACGGTCACCACAGAGCCCGCCAGTAGTGTACCGGTGGCTGTCGCGTTGATCCCCGGCGCTTCGTGGATCTGCAGACCCACGCCGTGGCCGAGGCCGTGGCCGAACTGCTCGCCGTAGCCCGCGTCGACGATCACCTGGCGGGCCGCGCCGTCCACGTCGCGCAGCTCAGCTCCGGGCCGCAGCGCCTCCCGCCCGGCCCGCTGTGCGGCGGCCACCAGCTGATAGATCTCCAGCTGCCAGTCGGCGGCCTGGCCCAGCACGAAGGTGCGGGTCATATCGGAGTGGTAGCCGCCGACCAGCGCACCGAAGTCGATCTTGACGAAGTCGCCGGCGGCCAGCACCGCATCGGTGGGCCGGTGGTGTGGGATCGCCGAGTTCGCGCCGGCGGCCACGATCGTCTCGAACGACACCCCGTCGGCGTCGTGGTCGAGCATCAAGGACTCGAGTTCACGGCTGACCGCGCGTTCGGTTCGGCCCGGCCGCAGGCCGCCGCGCGCTACCAGGTCGGTCAGCGCGGCGTCCGCCGCCTCACAGGCCAGCCGCAACAACGCCACCTCGCCGGCGTCTTTGACCTCGCGCAGCGCCTCCACCGTCCCGGAAGCGCGGACCAATTCGGTGGACCCCGCCTCCGCCGAGAGCGCGTCGAACCCGTCGACGGTTACCACATGGCTCTCGAAGCCCAGCCGCCGCACACTGTCGGCGGCGGCCCGCCCGACCAGATGCCGCCCGCAGGCCCGCTCGATGGCCACCTCGAGGTCGGGCGCCTGCTGCGCGGCCTGGGTGCGGTACCGCCCGTCGGTGGCCAGCACCGCGGGCCGGTCGTCGGCGAACACCAGCAGCGCGGCGTTGGACCCGGTGAAACCCGACAGGTAACGCACGTTGACCAGGTCGGTTACCAGCATCGCGTCCAGCCCGGCGGCAGCGATCCGCGTGCTGAGATTGTCTCGACGCTGAGAATGTGTCACGACCGATGACGCTACTCGCTACGCTGTGGCCCCATGACTTACTGGATGCTGCGCGGATTGGTGTTCGCCGCTGCGATGGTCGTCGTCCGCTTCATCCAGGGGGCGCTGATCAACACGTTTCCGACGCAGGCCGCGTTGATCAGCCTTGCGCTGGTGATCCTCTTTGTGATCGGGGTCGCCGCGTGGGGGGTGCTCGACGGGCGCGCCGACGCCAAGGCGAACCCGGATCCGGATCGGCGCGCCGATCTGGCGATGACCTGGCTGTTGGCCGGCCTGGTGGCCGGGGTGCTCAGCGGCGCGGTGGCGTGGTTGATTTCGCTGGTCCACGAGGGGCTTTATGTCGGGGGGCTGATCAACGAGCTGACGACGTTCGCCGCCTTCACCGCGCTGCTGGTGTTTCTGCCGGGAATGGGCGGTGTCACCGGCGGCCGCTGGGCGGTCGACCGCAGCGCGTCCCCGGTGCCGCACCGTGGCGGTGACGAGGACCGCGTCGACACCGATGTGTTCGCCGCCGTGCGCGCCGACGAAACTCCGACCCGCGAGGTCGCCGTAGCCCAGCCTGAGGAACGCGCCTCGGCGGTCGCTACCGCCGAGGGTGAGGACACGACGCGGGCCGTCCCGACTAAACCCGGTGAGGCGCAGACGAAGCCCGCTCACCCGCCAGAGGAAGATCAGCGGTAAACCGTGGCCAAGTAACGCAGGGCGAGCAGGTAGCCCTGTACCCCGAGCCCGACGATCATCCCGGTCGCGACCGGGCTTATGTAGGAGTGGCGCCGAAACTCTTCGCGGGCATGAACGTTGGAGAGATGCACCTCGATCAGCGGGGCGGTCAGCTCGGCGCAGGCGTCGCGTAGCGCCACCGACGTGTGAGTCAGGCCGCCGGCGTTGAGGATCACCGGTTCGGCGGCGTCGACCGCCAAGTGGATCCATTCCAGCAATTGCGCTTCGCTATCGCTTTGCCGCACAACAACTTTCAGTCCGAGTTCAGCGGCCTCCCGTTCAATCAATGCCGTCAGCTCGTCGTGGGTGGTGTTGCCGTAGACCTCGGGCTCCCGGTGGCCGAGCCGGCCCAGGTTCGGGCCGTTGATGACGTTCACGATCATCGGGTACCGACTTCCGCATAGGCGGCAGCCAGCAGCGACGGGTCCGGCCCCTCAAGCCGGCCCGGCTTGGCCAGCCCGTCCAGGACCACGAACCGCAGCACCCCGGCCCGGGTCTTCTTGTCGCCGGCGATGTATTCCAGCAGCTGCGGCAGCGCATCGGCGTCGTAGCTGACCGGCAGGCCCAGCGACGTCAGGATGGTGCGGTGCCGGTCGGCGGTGGCGTCGTCGAGCCGCCCAGCCAGCCGCCCCAGCTCGGCGGCGAACACCAGACCCACCGACACGGCCGCGCCGTGGCGCCACTGGTAGCGCTCCCGGCGCTCGATCGCGTGCGCCAAAGTGTGGCCGTAGTTGAGGATTTCGCGCAGCTGTGATTCCTTCTCGTCGGCGGCGACGACATCGGCCTTGACGGTGACCGCACGCCGGATCAGCTCCGGCAGCACGTCGCCGCCCGGGTCCAGCGCGGCTTGCGGGTCGGCTTCGATGAGGTCCAGGATCACCGGGTCGGCGATGAAGCCCGCCTTCACCACTTCAGCCATTCCGGACATAATTTCGTTGCGCGGCAACGTTTCCAGCGTCGCCAGATCGTCCAGGACGGCGAGCGGCTGGTGAAACGCTCCGACCAGGTTCTTGCCGGCGTCGGTGTTGATACCGGTCTTGCCGCCGATAGCGGCGTCCACCATGCCCAGCAGTGTGGTGGGTACATGCACGATCGAGACACCGCGCAGCCAGGTTGCCGCCGCGAAGCCGGCAACGTCGGTGACGGCCCCGCCGCCGAGGCTGACCAGGGCGTCTTTGCGGCCAACTCCGATGCGGCCCAACACTTCCCAGATAAACCCCACGACCGGCAGCTCCTTGCCGGCTTCGGCGTCGGGGATTTCGATGCGGTGCGCGTCAACGCCCCTGGCGGCCAAGTGGCTTCGAATCGCCTCGGCGGTCTGCGCCAGCACCGGCTGATGCAGGATCGCGACCCGATGCCGGTCAGAGAGCAGTTCGTCCAACTCGCTGCGCAGGCCGGTGCCGATCACCACCGGGTACGGCGGGTCGACGGCCACCTCCACGGTGACCGGTGTCGCGGTGTCAGTCATTTGCCGGCCTCGGCACGGGGGGCGGCCAGCGCTGCGGGGGTGGCCGGGCTCGGTGGCGATGGCGGCTGTGCGGCTTCCGCTGAGCTTTGCATGGGCGACTGACGGCGCCGCAAACCCGTTGGCTGCCCGTCCTCCTGCAGCCGCGACACGATGTGGCGGACCACCGCGCCGGGGTTGCGGCGGTTGGTGTTCACCCGGATGGTCGCGACTCGCCGGTACAGCGGAACCCGCTGCGCCATCAGGGTGCGGAATTTCTCGGCGCGGTCAGGCCCGGCCAGCAGCGGGCGCACGTTGTTGGCGCCGGTGCGCCGCACCCCTTCGGCGGCGGTGATCTCCAGGAAGATCACGGTGTGACCGGCCAGCGCGGCGCGCACCCTGGGGCTGGTGACGGCGCCACCCCCGAGCGACACGATGCCGTCATGCTCGGCCAGCGCGGCGCACACCACGTCCTCCTCGATGCGGCGGAACTCCTTCTCCCCGTCGGTGGCGAAGATGTCTGCGATGCGCCGGCCGGTCTTCTGCTCGATCGCGACGTCGGTGTCGAGGAGACTGACCCCGAGCGCCTTGGCCAGCCGTCGCCCGATCGTGGTCTTGCCCGAGCCCGGCAGGCCCACCAGTACCGCCTTGGGTGCCACCGCGGCTATCCTGACGCCCGGACCTGGTCGCTCACCGGCTCTCGGTCGGCGACCGAGCGTAGGTACGCCTCGATATTGCGGCGGGTTTCGGGCAGCGAATCGCCGCCGAACTTCTCCAGCACCGCGCGGGCCAGCACCAGCGCCACCATGGTTTCGACCACCACTCCGGCGGCCGGTACTGCGCACACGTCGGAGCGCTGGTTGATCGCGACGGCCTCATCGCCGGTTGCCATGTCGACGGTGGCCAATGCCCGCGGCACCGTGGAGATCGGCTTCATCGCCGCCCGCACCCGCACCGGCTGGCCATTGGTCATGCCGCCCTCCAGCCCACCGGCGCGGTTGGTCGAGCGGACGACACCGTCGGGGCCCGGGTAGATCTCGTCGTGGGCGCGGCTGCCGCGGCGGCGCGCGGTCTCGAAACCGTCACCGATCTCCACACCCTTGATCGCCTGGATGCCCATCACGGCGCCGGCGAGCTGGCTGTCCAGCCGGTTGTCGCCGCTGGTGAACGATCCCAGGCCGACCGGCACGCTGAGTGCGACGGCCTCCACTACGCCGCCCAGGGTGTCGCCGTCCTTCTTGGCGGCCTCAATCTCGGCGATCATGGCCGCTTCCGCGGTTTTGTCGAAGGCGCGAACCGGGCTGGCGTCGATCGCGGGCAGGTCGTCAGGCTGCGGCGGCGGACCGTAGTAGGGTGCCGACGCGCCGATGGAGATCACATGGGAGAGCACCTCGATGCCTAGCGCCTGTCGCAGGAACAATCGCGCGACGGTCCCGGCGGCGACACGGGCGGCGGTTTCCCGGGCGCTGGCGCGCTCCAGCACTGGGCGGGCGTCGTCGAAACCGTACTTGAGCATGCCGGCGTAGTCGGCGTGGCCCGGCCGCGGCCGGGTGAGCGGCGCGTTGCGGGCGAGGTCCGCCAGCGCTGCCGGGTCGACCGGGTCGGCGGCCATCACGGTTTCCCACTTCGGCCATTCGGTGTTGGCGATCTCGATGGCGATCGGCCCGCCCAGCGTGCGGCCGTGGCGCACCCCGGCCAGCATGGTCACCTGGTCGCGTTCGAACTTCATCCGGGCGCCGCGGCCGTAGCCGAGCCGGCGGCGGACCAGCTGTTCGGCAATGTCTTCGCTGGTGACGGCCACCCCGGCGACCATGCCTTCGAGCACGGCCACCAGCGCGCGGCCGTGGGATTCACCGGCGGTGGTCCAGCGCAACACGCGTCCCATCTTCCCACGTCGGGCTTGCGCGCCGGGCAAAGCATCGGGCTCCGGGCCGATAAGCCCCAGGTAACGGTGTGAGCAGGAGGGTTGGTTGATTTGCCGGCTATCGACCCGACCGGGGCGAGAAGCCGGCCCACGCGCAGACGACTACAGCGCTGCCAGCGCCACGGCGGCGAGGCTGGCCAGACACATCGACGGGCCATGCGGCACGGCAGCCGCATCCCGTCGAACCGTCGCGAGCAGGCACCACAGCGCGGTCAGCAGCGGTGCCGCCAGCGCCGCCAGAAACCACACCTCGACCCCGAAGCAACCCGTCAGCGCGCCCAGGCCGATAGCCAGCTTGACGTCGCCGGCGCCCATCGCCGCCGGCGCCGCCAGATGCACCAGGAGATACATCAGAGCCAGCGCCGCCGCACCGGCCAGCGCCGGCAACCCGCATCCGGCGATAACCGCGCCGAAAAGGATCACCGCCGCCCCGGGTAGCGTCAGCGCGTTGGGCAATCGCCGCTGCCTGATGTCGTAGAGGCTGAGCGCGCCCATCCACAGCAACAAGACCCCCACCAGCATGGGCGGACGTTAACCCAAGGCCGCGGCCATCGCCTCCCGCGGCGCGGGCAGCCCTGTGAATTGTTCGACTTGGGCGAACGCCTGATGCAGCAGGATCTGCAGACCGCTGATCACCCGGCCACCCGTCGCGGCCGCCGCAGCGGCCATCGGTGTGGGCCACGGGTCGTAGACGGCATCCAACAGCACCGGGACCGCGGCGAACGTTTCGGCATACCGCGCTGCCACATCCGCCGGAATCGTGCTGACCAGCACTTCCGCGGCTGCCACCTCATCGGCCAACGCACCGCTGTCCAGGCCGCAGAACCGGGTCGCCACACCGACGCGGGTTCCAAGGTCCACCAACCGGGCGGCCTTGTCCGGGTTGCGGGCGACGACGGTGATGCCGTCGACACCGAGCCCGGCCAGCGCCACCACGGCCGCCGGCGCGGTGCCGCCCGACCCGCACACCAGGGCGCGTCCCGATGCCGCACCCAGCGCCCCCGCCACACCGTCGATGTCGGTGTTGTCGGCTCGCCAGCCGCGCGGCGCGCGCACCAGCGTGTTGGCCGACCCGACCAGGTCCGCGCGGGCGGTGTGCTCGTCGGCGAACCGCAGCGCAGCGAATTTGCCCGGCATCGTCACCGAGACACCGACCCACTCCGGCCCCAACCCGCCGACCACACGCGGCAGCTCGTCGGCGTCGCATTCGATGCGCTCATAGGTCCAGTCGTGCAGGCCCAGCGCGCGGTAGGCGGCCAGGTGCAACTGCGGAGACCGGGAATGCGCTATCGGTGAGCCGAGTATCCCGGCCTTCTTACCGGGCGCTGTCGAGGACACCGTTGCGCTTGGCCAGCTCAATGTTGGCCAGATGCTGTTGATAATCGCTGGTGAATAGCGTCGTGCCCTGCGAGTCGATGGTGACGAAGTACAGCCAGTCGCCCGGCTGGGGATGCTCGGCCGCGTGCAGCGCGTCGACCCCGGGGGAACAGATCGGGGTGGCCGGCAGCCCCTCGGATACGTAGGTGTTCCACGGGGTGCGCTGTGCGCGATCGGCGTCGCTGGTGGCCACCTGCCGGCGGTGCAGCGGGTAGTTCACCGTCGAGTCGAACTCCAGCGTGCGGTGCTCGCGCAGGCGGTTGTAGATGACCTGGGCCACTTTCGGGAAGTCCTCCGGCTTGGACTCGCGCTGCACCAGCGACGCCACCACCAGGACGTCATAGGGCGACAGGTTCAGGGATCTGGCGGTGTCCACCAGACCGGATTCCACGTATTGCTCGGTGCCGGCGCTGATCAGGGTCGCCAAGATCGTCTGGGCTGAGGCCGACGGGTTGACGTTGAATGTTCCCGGCGCGATCAGACCCTCGATCCGACGATGGTCTTTGCCCATCTTCTTCACCGCCTGGGTGGCCCAGGCCGGCACCGACAGGATCGCCGGAGCAGCGGTACCGGCTGCCGTGCGCAGGTCGGTCACCGGGACGCACCGCCGGGTCCCGTCGAGGTCCACACAGGTGGCCCGGGAGATCAACGTCAAGATTCCCGGGGTCATCGCGTTGGTCTTCATGTCGGTGGTGTCGTCGAGCTGACGCCCTTCCGGGATGACCAGCTTGCCCACCCGGTTGTTCGGATCGGCAAGCCGCGCGACGGCGGCGGCCGCCGGGATTTCGGTGCGCATCCGGTAGAAGCCGGGCTGAATCGACGAAATCGCCGCGTTGCCGTGCGCCGCGTCGACGAACGCCCGGACGGTGCGCACCACATCGTGATGCTGCAGCGTCTCCCCGATCGCGGTGGTCGAGTCGCCGGGTTGTATCTGGATCACCACGTCCCGCTTGCCGGACCCGGTGTAGTCGTTGTGGGGACCCAACACGGTGTGCCACAGCCTGGAGCCGACCAAGACCGCCGCCACCACGACCGCGATGAGTAGGACGGTGGCGATGGCGCCGGCCATGCGCCGCCGACGACGTCCGCGCTCGGCGCGGATCCGCTGGGCGCGGCTCATCCGGTGTCGGGGCGGCCCGACCGCCACGGGTTGGGCCCGCTCGCGCTGCGAGCCGTCAGGCACCGGTGACCTCCCCGGGCACCGCGGCGCGACGTTGATCGAGCCAACCTTGCAGGATCGCCACCGCCGCCGCCTGGTCGATGACCGCACGTTGAGCCTTCGCCCGCACACCCGCCGCGCGCAATGATCGCTGCGCGCTGACAGTGGTCAGCCGCTCATCTGCCAGCCGCACCGGTGTGGGGGCGATCCGCCGTGCCAGCGCGTCGGCGAGTTCGATCGCGTCACGGGCCGATGGGCCGGTCCGGTCGGCCAGGGTGCGCGGGAGCCCGACGATCACCTCGACCGCCTCCAGTTCGGCGACTAGCTCTGTCAGCCGGCGCACATGCTTGCCGGACCGGTCACGACGGACGGTTTCCACCGGGGTGGCCAGGATGGCGTCGGGGTCACTGGCGGCCACGCCGATGCGCACGCCGCCCACATCGACGCCCAGCCGCCGTCCGCGCCCCGGGTCTCCTGCCTGGTTGGGGTAGCCGGGCCGGTCGGGCCCGCGGCGCTGTGACGAGGCCACTCAGCTGACCCGCGCTATCTCTGCACGGACCGCATCAAGCGCGGCGTCGATGCCGGATGGGTCCTTTCCTGTGCCCTGTGCCAGGTCGGCCTTTCCGCCGCCCCGGCCGCTGACCGCCGCCGACAGGTGTTTGACCAGGTCGTCGGCGCGGATCCCGAGGTCTTGGGCGGCGGGATTGGCAGCGACGGCATACGGCACGGCATCCCCGTCGCCTCCCGAGATCAGCGCCACCACCGCCGGGTCGCTGCCCAGTTTGCCGCGGATGTCGCCGACGAGGGAGCGCAAGTCGCCCGCCGTCATCTCACCGGACATGCGCTGCGCCACCACCAGGACGTTACCGATGCGCTCGGCCGCCGTTGCGGTGAGCGTGCCCGTGCCGGTAAACCTCGCCAGCCGGGTGCGTTCGAGTTCCTTCTCCGCGGCCTTGAGTCGCTCCACCAAGTTGGCCACCCGGGCGGGCACCTCCTCGGATGGCACCTTCAGCGACGCGGCCAACCCGGCCATCAGCGCCCGCTCCTTGGCCAGATGGCGGAACGAGTCCAGCCCGACGTAGGCCTCCACCCGGCGCACCCCGGAGCCGACCGACGATTCGCCGAGAATCGTCACCGGGCCGATCTGCGCCGAATTGTGCACGTGCGTGCCGCCGCACAGCTCAAGCGAGAACGGCCCGCCGATCTCGACGACTCGCACTTGGTTGGGGTAGCTCTCCCCGAACAGCGCCAACGCGCCCATCGCCTTGGCCTTGTCGAGCTGCTCGGTGAACGTGTGCACCTCGTAGTCGGCTTGCACCGCCTGGTTGGTGACCTCTTCGACTTGCATGCGCTGCTCTTCGGTCAACGACCCCTGCCAGTTGAAGTCGAAGCGCAAGTAGCCCGGCCGGTTCAGCGATCCGGCCTGAACAGCGTTGGGCCCCAGCACTTGCCGCAAAGCGGCGTGCACCATGTGGGTGCCCGAGTGCCCTTGGGTGGCACCCCGGCGCCACGCCGGGTTAACCGCTGCGACGACGGTGTCGCCCTCGACGAATTCCCCGGACTCCACGTTGACGTGGTGCACAAACAGGGTTCTGGCGATCTTCTGCACATCCGTGACCGCCGCCCGGGCGCTCGCCCCTGCGCCGGTGCCGCTGATGGTGCCGGCGTCGGCAAGCTGCCCGCCCGACTCGGCATACAGCGGGGTGCGGTCTAAAACCAGCTCGACTCGATCGGCACCATCGGCGGTATGCGACAACACCGGAACCCGCTTGCCGTCGACGAAGATGCCCAAGATCCGCGCCTCGGACGTCAACTCGTCGAATCCGGTGAACTCGGTGGGGCCGGCGTCGACCAGCTCACGGTACGCGCTCAAGTCGGCGTGCGCGTGTTTGCGCGCGGCGGCATCGGCCTTGGCGCGACGGCGCTGCTCGGCCATCAGCTCGCGGAAGCCGTGCTCATCGACCGTCAGGCCGGCTTCTGATGCCATCTCCAGCGTCAGCTCGATGGGGAACCCGTAGGTGTCGTGCAAGGTGAAGGCATCCGAGCCCGAAACCACTGTGGCGCCGGAAGCCTTGGTGGCGCTGGCCACCTCGTCGAACAGCCGTGACCCCGATGCCAGCGTGCGGTTGAACGCGGTCTCCTCGGCGACGGCGATGCGGTTGATCCGCTCGAAGTCGGTGACCAGTTCGGGATACGACGCGCCCATCGCATCGCGGACGGTGGCCATCAAATCGCCGACGATCGGGGCTTCGATGCCCAGCAGTTTCGCCGAGCGGATCACCCGGCGCAGCAGCCGGCGCAGCACATAGCCGCGGCCGTCGTTTCCGGGACTGACCCCATCGCCGATCAGGATGGCTGCGGTGCGGCTGTGGTCGGCGATGATGCGGTAGCGCACGTCGTCGTCGTGGTCTCCGACGTCATAGCTGCGAGGGGCTACCTTCGCCACGGTGTCGATGACCGGCCGCAGTAGGTCGGTCTCGTAGACGTTGTGCACGTCCTGCAGCACACACGCGACCCGCTCCACACCCATGCCGGTGTCGATGTTTTTGCGCGGTAGCGGCCCGAGGATCTCGAAGCCGGTCTTGCCGGTGCCCTCGCCGCGTTCGCTTTGCATGAACACCAGATTCCACAGCTCGATGTAGCGGTCTTCGCTGACCGCCGGGCCGCCTTCGGGGCCGAATTCCGGCCCGCGGTCGTAGTAGATCTCCGACGACGGCCCGCACGGCCCGGGAATGCCCATCGACCAGAAGTTGTGGTCCATCCCGCGGCGCTGAATCCGCTCGGGCCGCAGCCCGGCCACCTCCTGCCAGAGCTGTGCGGCCTCGTTGTCGTCGAAATAGACTGTGGCCCAGATTCTTTCCGGGTCCAAGCCGTATCCGCCGTCTTCGACGCTTTTGGTCAGCAATGTCCACGCCAACTCGATGGCGCCACGCTTGAAGTAGTCGCCGAACGAGAAGTTGCCGGCCATCTGGAAAAAGGTGTTGTGCCGGGGGCTCAAACCCACCTCGTCGATGTCGGCAGTGCGGATGCATTTCTGGATGCTGGTGGCCGTCGCGTACGGCGGTGTGCGCTGGCCCAGAAAGAACGGCACGAACTGGACCATGCCCGCATTGACGAACAGCAGGTTGGGGTCGTCAAGGATCACCGAGGCGCTCGGCACCTCGGTGTGGCCCGCCGTCACGAAATGATCAAGGAACCGTTTCCTGATCTCGTGTGTTTGCACTTTCCGCTTCCTTTTGCCGTTGGCGTGCCGAGGCCTATTCCCAGCGTATTCGCAGCCCGTTTCGGCGCCTATTCGACCGCACTACAGTACCGTTCTGGTTAACCGCGCTAAACAACTAACGAATCGGGCCGCCATTTGGTGCCGCCCGCTCACCCGTTGACAAAGCTCAGCCGCACCGACCGCCGCGGATTGTCACGGTTGAGGTCGACCAGGACGACGCTCTGCCAGGTGCCCAACAGCGGGGCGCCACCCTGGACCGGCACCGTCACCGACGGCGCGACGATCGCCGGCAAGAGATGGTCGGCGCCGTGGCCGTATGAGCCGTGCGCGTGCCGGTAGCGGCCGTCGCGCGGCAGCAGCCGTTCCAGCGTGTCGACCAGGTCGTCGTCGGAACCGGAGCCCGTCTCGATGATCGCGACCCCCGCGGTCGCGTGCGGGACGAACACGTTGCACAGCCCGTCGGTGTGAGTCGCGCAGAACGAGCGCACCGCCTCGGTGAGATCAACGATGCGGCGACGCGCGGTGTCCACATCCAGCACATCGGTATCCACGCAGCCCAGCCTAAGGGGCAGCCTCGGCGGCCTGCCAATCCTCAATCACATCCGCGTTACCCATTGCCATGCGTAATCTCATCGGAGCAAGGTGTTGAGTGAACCGGTGGCGCCACCGGGGCGCTGCCCCGACAGGTGAGGGAGTGGATCGTGTACGCACGCTCTACCACTATCCAGGCGCAACCCTCGTTGATCGACGCTGGAATTGCGCATATTCGCGATGAGGTCATGCCGGTGCTCCAGAAGATGGATGGCTGTGTGGGCCTGTCGCTGTTGGTCGACCGGCAGTCTGGCAGATGCATAGTGACCAGCGCCTGGGAGACCGAGAAAGCGATGCACGCAAGCGGCGAGCGGGTACGGCCCATGCAGCAGCGGGCGGCGCAGGTGTTGGGCGGTAGCCCGACGGTCGACAGGTGGGAGATCGCGTTCTTGCACCGTGACCACCACTCGGGTGCGGGTGCAGGCGTGCGGGCCATCTGGCTCAAAATCCGGCCCGATCAGTTCGGCCAGGCCATCGAGTTCTACAAGACGTCCGTGCTGCCTGACATCGAGAAACTCGAGGGTTTCTGCAGCGCCAGCCTGATGATCGACCGAGCATCTGGGCGTGCAGTGTCTTCCACGACATACGACAGCCTCGACGCGATGGAGCGAAACGCAGACCGGGCACGATCGCTGCGCACGCTTCGCAACCTGGGCGCCGACCAGCTCGACGTCCACGAATTCGAGCTGGCGATCGCCCACCTGCGGGTGCCCGAGCTGGTTTAGGCGCGGCGACGATGCGGGCCGCGGAGCGGCCCGAGGAGGAGCCGCGCAATCCGGGCTACGCGCGGCGACGATGCGGGCCGCGGAGCGGCCTGAGGAGGAGCCGCGCAATCCGCGCCGGGCGAGTTCTACAAGACGTCCGTCCTGCCTGAGTTGGAAGGCCTCGAAGGATTCTGCAGCGCCAGCCTGATGGTTGAC
The DNA here is from genome assembly GCA_035625875.1 of Mycobacterium sp. Taxonomy (GTDB): domain Bacteria; phylum Actinomycetota; class Actinomycetes; order Mycobacteriales; family Mycobacteriaceae; genus Mycobacterium. Next base: position 25,357 of record DASPOT010000253.1, read on the forward strand.
CGCGCGTCCGGACGCGCCGTGTCCTGCGCGGCGTTCGACAGCCGCGACGCGATGGAGCGCAACAGGGAACAATCCGCGGCCATCAAGAACGCGAAAATCCGCGAAGCGAGCGTCGAGGAACTCGACGAGTGCGAGTTCGACCTCGCGCTCGCCCACCTGCGGGCGCCCGAGCTGGTCCGATCGGCAGCACCGCGGTGGACCGGCCGACTGGCCGTCGGCCGGCACTGTCGCTTTGTGCCTCGTGTCGTTCACACTCCGACCGATCAGGGCAGCGAGTCGCCGGGGAATCCTCGACACGGGTGCACCTCGAACGTGAAGACCCCGGCCGCCACTCCGGGGTCATCGTTCATGAGCGCGGTGGTGTCCTCGACCGTCGCGTCGAACACCCTGATGCCGTAGATCTCCGAGGCATCGGTCACCAGCAGCATCACCGCCACCACACCGTCGTCGCGCAGCCCTAAGGTGCGGCGAAGTTGCTCCCAGACAATCGCCGGCGCCGTGTTGTCCCTGGAGTTCGGCCCCGCCTTGAGGATGACGAAGCTGTACGGCTTCGCGGCGGGCAGCAGCTCGTTGATCTCGTCGTCGGTGAACGTCTTCATCCGCGTGCCCTTTCCGCGCCGTTTCTCGTTGATTACCGGCGCTTCTTCCGGATGATCGCCCGCAACCGGTCCAGCCGGCCGGCGATCTCGCGTTCAGCGCCGCGACCAGTGGGCCGGTAGTAGTCCACGCCGACCAGTTCGTCGGGCGGATACTGTTGCGCGACAATGCCGTCCGGATCGTCGTGGGAGTACTTGTAACCCTGCGCGTTACCCAGCGCCGCCGCGCCGAAGTAGTGCCCGTCGCGCAGATGGGCCGGCACCAGTCCGGCCTTGCCCGACTTGATGTCGGCCATCGCGGCCCCCAGGGCTGTCGTGACCGCGTTCGACTTCGGCGCGGTGGCCAGGTGGACGGTGGCGTGCGCCAGTGTCAGCTGCGCTTCGGGCATGCCGATCAGTTGCACCGTCTGCGCGGCGGCGACCGCGGTCGGCAGCGCGGTCGGGTCGGCCATGCCGATGTCCTCGCTGGCCAGGATCATCAGCCGGCGGGCGATGAACCGTGGATCCTCGCCCGCGACCAGCATGCGCGCCAGATAGTGCAGCGCGGCGTCAACGTCGGAGCCGCGTACCGATTTGATGAAGGCGCTGATGACGTCGTAGTGCTGATCCCCCTCGCGGTCGTAGCGGACTGCGGCCTCATCCAGGGATTCCTCGATGGCCCCGACCGTCACCCTCTCGCCCGCTGCCTCGGCAGCCACCTCCAGCGCGGTCAGCGCGCGGCGGGCGTCGCCGGCCGACAACCGCACCAACAGGTCGACAGCGTCGTCCTGCACCGCGACCCGCCCGCCCAAGCCGCGCGGGTCGTCGATCGCGCGCTGCACGACCGTGCGGATGTCGTCGGCTGTGAGCGGCCGCAACTGTAGGATCAGCGATCGCGACAGCAGCGGCGCCACCACCGAAAACGACGGGTTCTCGGTGGTCGCCGCCACCAACAGCACCACCCGGTTCTCCACCGCGGACAGCAGGGCGTCTTGCTGGGTCTTGGAGAACCGATGCACTTCGTCGATGAACAGCACCGTCTGCTCGCCGTGCGCTGCCGTCCGGCGTGCGAGGTCGATGACGGCCCGGACTTCCTTGACGCCAGCCGACAGCGCTGACATCGCCTCGAAGCGGCGACCGGTCGCCTGCGAAATCAGCGCCGCCAGGGTGGTCTTGCCGCTTCCGGGTGGGCCGTAGAGGATGACTGACGCTACGCCCGAGCCCTCGACCAAGCGGCGCAGCGGGGAACCTGGTTGCAGCAGGTGGTCCTGCCCGAGCACCTCTTCTAACGATGCCGGGCGCATCCGCACCGCCAGCGGCGCCCCGGCCGACGTGCCCCAGTCGCGGTCGGTCATCTTCGGTGCGCCGGGTAGGTCGAACAGACTGTCGGACACGGTTTCAGGCATACCACGTCGCCGCGACATGGCATCAGCGTGTGCTGCTCAATCGGGCAACCACCAGCTCGGGCCGGCTGGGTGCATGCTGAGAAACCGCGCGCCTGCACCCGATATTTGCTAGTTCGTCACATCTACACTTACCGTCGCCTGTCCGATGGCTGGGTCGCTCCTCTGACCTCTTAGCTGAGCCGTACGTCTCCAGCAGCACTACAGATGCGGGATGCCGGGGATCCCGGGGACCGGGATGTGCGGGGCCGGGATGGCCGGCGGTCCGGCCGGAACCCCCGGTCCGGGCACGGGGATTCGTGGTGCCGGCGGTCGGGCCGGAACCGGCGGGGCGGGCGCGGGCGCGGGTACTTGAGGGGCGGGGATGGGTACCGGCGGAGCCGCCGGTGCGGGTACTGGCGGAGCCGGCAGCGGTACCGGTGGAGCAGCAGGCGCGGGCAGCGGCGGAACCGCGGGCGGGGGTGCTGGTGGAGCAGCAGGAGCCGGCGCGGGGGCTGCGGGAGCCGGAGCTGGGGCCGGTGCCTGCGGGGCGGGGGGCGCTTGCGGCGGCGTCGGCGCCTGATTAGCCGGCACCACCACTTTTGGTTCGGCAAGGCTGGGTCGCTGATCGACGTGCGGCCGAATAGCGAACGCCAGCGCGATCGCCAGCGCCGCCACCCCGACAATGAAGATCGTCAACACACCCATGGCCACCAAGAACGGTGTGCGTGGATGCTGCTTTTCGCTCTGCTCGGCGCCGAAGTTGGGATATGCGCCGGTCCGGAAGTCTTCCTGGCCGGCGACCGCGGTGTAGGCGTTGGCGGCGCCCGCAAGAGCGGCGGCGTCTGGCCCCTCATCTGCGACCGCGCTGTAGGCCAGGCCCTCGCCGGCATCGGCGGGAACGTCGAGGTAACCGGCAGCAGCGTACGGGTCCACCGCACCGGTGCCGGGATCCTGCGCGTAAGCGATCGCAGCGGTCGACGACGCGAACAACGGCGCATTCGCCGACGCCAGCGCCGCTCCCCGGGCCAGCGCCATCTCCGGCTCCTCAGGCGCGCTCACCGCAAGCGAGGTCGCCGCCTCCAGATACGGCTTGATCACCGCGACATCAACACCGTCGGAGCCGACGACGACCAGACCATCCGGACGCGTTTCCAGCGCCTCCGCACCCGAGACCATCGACGTCAGCTTGGCCACCGCCTCGGCGTCGTCCTCAGGCAGCGGCTCCCGGTGCACATCGGCGACCGAACCGTCAGCGGTATCGACCACCGCCAATGTCGCGGAATCGGGTTCGACGAACAACAACGCGGTCTGCGTGTAACCGATTGCGCTACCGACTGTTTGGGCCAGCGCGGCCGCAGCCAAAAAGGCCGAAACCAGCATGACGCTCTCAACCTTGCGACCGGCCAGGGCATCACGCAGCGCGGCGGCCGCGGCAGGGTCAGTCCAGGTCACCCCCGTCGACGCCAGCTGATAGCCACTCTCGGCCACGCCTTCGCGCGTGCCCAGAATCGCCGAGACCACCCGGTCGGGGGCGCTTGGGGTTGCCGCGTCGCGCGCAACGGGTACGTCGAAGTTGTCTTCGTCGACGGTGACACCATCGGCGTTTTGGCCTTCAACCAGCACCATGCGGACCGTCGTGGGTGCCATCGACACACCAAGTACGGTGTCCACCACCCCTCCCAAGTGATTTGCCGGCCCGCCACGCCCTGCATCAGTAGCCTACCGTGCCGGTCACCGAGCACAAACATCATCGCCGGACTAGCGCCGGCTGGCGGCGCTCGCCGGCCTGGCCGGTTCCGATGTCACCTCGTCGATGACGGTGTGGACGAATCGCATCTTCTCCAGCACGGCGACCGGCAGCACGAATGGGTACAGGTCGTCGTGGCCCATCGAACGGTTCACCATGTTCAGCGACCAGGACAACGGCAGCCACATCTCGACGATGGTGGGAAAAGCGCTGGGGCCCAACGCCCGCCGCTCAAACGTCGCCGCGGCCGGCGCGATACCGCATGCAGCCGAGGTGTCCAGGACATCGCGGATGTGCAAGTAGTGCGCGAAGGTCTCCGCCCAATCCTCGGCAGGATGCATGGCCGCATATGACGACACGAAGCGCTCCTCCCAGCCCGGGGGCGCGCCGTCGCGGTAGTGGTGGTCCAGCGCCTGCTGGTAGTCGGCATCCGGGTCGCCGAACAGCTCACGGAAGCGCGCCAGGTAATCCGGCGATGGGTCGATCAGCCGATAAAAGTAGTAGTGCCCGATCTCGTGACGGAAGTGCCCGAGCAGCGTGCGGTACGGCTCCTCCATCTCGACGCGCAGCTGCTCGCGGTGCACATCGTCACCCTCGGCCAAATCCAGTGTGATGACGCCGTCATGGTGTCCGGTGAGGACCTTCTCGTGCTCACTGGATAGCAGCTCGAATGCCAGTCCGTAGTCGGGGTCCTCATCGCGTCCGATGATCGGCAACTTCAGCTCGTACAGCTCAGCGATCAGCCGCCGCTTGGCTCGTTCAGCCCGCGCGAAGGCCGCCAATCCCTTGGTGTCGGCGTCGTTGGGCCGTTGCCGGGTCAAGTTGCAGGATGCGCACAGCCCGTTGCCTTGACCCGCCTCGACCAGCCAATTGCATTCGGCGAGATGAAGATTGGCGCACAACTGATACTCGTCGGCCTGGACGGCGCCGGCGTGGCCGCGCTCGGATGCGGCGATCACCAGCAGTGCCATATCGTGCAGCGAGAACCCCAGTGCGCCACCGCAGGACAGGCATATCGAGTTCTCGAACGTCAGGCGCTGACCGCAGTTGGGACAGACGAAGTCACGCATGCAGCACCTCACTTTCACAGGGAGCTACGTCGACGGCGACGTCGATCACGCTGTTCTCGGAGTTGGTGTAGATGATGCCACGCAGTGGCGGCACATCCGCGTAGTCGCGACCGCGGCCCACGATGATGTATCGCTCGTCGACCATCTGGTCGTTGGTGGGATCTAGCCCGAGCCAGTGGTTCTGCGGTATCCACACCGCCGCCCATGCATGGGTGGCGTCGACGCCGACCATCCGATCCTTACCCGGCGGCGGGTCGGTGGCCAGACAGCCGGACACATAGCTGGCGGCCAGGCCGTTGGCGCGCAGGCAGGCGATCGCCAGCCGGGCGAAATCTTGGCAGACCCCTTCACGGGCTACCAGCATCTCGTGGACTCCGGTGGACACCGTCGTCGAACCGGAGCGGTAGGTGAAGTCGGCGTAGATGCGCGAGGCCAGGTCGCGCAGTACCTCGACCAGTGGGCGCCCTGGAACGAAGCTGGGCGCGGCGTACTCGCGCACTTCATCGGTGATCTCTGGCGGGTTCAGGTCGAGGGTGAATTCGGTAGCGAGCGCCCCCTCCAGGCCGACGGGGCGGGCGCCCTCCCACGGGGCGCGCGCAGATCCGCTCTCATAGAGCTCGGCAGGTGGCGGGTCCACCTCGACGATGGAGTCGCTGGTGATTGTCAGGCCGCGGTGCGGCTGGGTGACGTGGAAGTACGAGCTGACGTTGCCGTAGGTGTCGCGGCTGGTGGAGCTGTCGGCGGGTGCGGGCTCAATCCGCAACTCGTAGGCCAGACATCGCTGCCGCTCGCAGTCACGCGGCTTGAGAAACCCGCGGCCGTAGGAACTGGTCACGATGTCGGAGTAGCGGTATTCGGTGCGGTGGGTGACGCGATAGCGGCGGGTGGACGCCTGGCGACGATGCGGCCGGGACGGCGGAGGAGGAGCCGGGCCATCGGATTCCGCCTGGCGACGATGCGGCCGGGACGGCCGAGGAGGAGCCGGGCCATCGGATTCAGGCAGCATGTCCGTCATGGCACCACCCGACGCCGCTCGGGTCCCCACAGCGGCTGCATCTCGCCGGGCACTGAAAGCTGGGTCGCGCTGATGATGCCGGACAAATCGCGCAGGCCGATGTGCACACCTTCCAGCAACTCGGTCAGCTCGGCGCGCTCCCCCTGCGCGGTAACCACGTCGAGGTCGGCCGGGTCGAGCCGGCGCAGCCGGGTGTTGATCTCGTCGACCAACCGTTCAGCCTTCGACGAGCCGGACGCCCCCGGCAGTGCCTTCAAATCGGCGCGTAGCCGCTCCAACTGGTACACCAGCGACCGCGGGTTCTCGGGGTCGAAGAGCACCAGCTCGGCCACGGCGGCAACACTCACCGCGCCCACGTTGCGCCGCAGGTAGATCACCGACGACTCGCAGGCCACCAATGTGGACTCGATGATCGTTTGCTCGGCTCCAGGGCTGCGAGCCTTTCCCAGCGTGGCGCGCAGCAACGCGGTCAGCCACACCCCGCGCTCGATCCGTTTGCCGATATCGGTCATGGTCCAGTCGACGTCGCGCACCATCGATTCGGCGGCCACCCCGGACAGCGCCAGCATCCCCGCCAGCGTCAGGGATTGTGCGGACGCCAGTGCGGTGTCATCAGCCGCGGGTTCGACGGATGGTGCCGGTTCTCGGCTCGACAGCTGCGCCAGTGCTCGTTCGACGCCACCGACTACCATCCAGGTGTCCTTGGACATCTGGTCGCGCACCGCCCGGGCCGCCAAGCTGAGACGCTCAACCGACTGCGCCAGCGAACCGGGGCGCTCCCAGTCCACGGTCAGCGACCACAGCGTCCGCGGCGCGGCGGCGACCCTCTCGGCGTCGGAACCCTGAGTGCCGGTGCCGGTGACGTGCTCGAGTGCCGCGAGCAGCACCGGCACGCATTCACCACCCTCCATCTCCGGGCGGTAGCGGTATTCGTGGTAACGCTCGCGGGTGACGGTCAGCAACCGGGCCGTGCTCTCGGCACGTTCGGCGTAGCGCCCCAACCAGAACAGATCGGACAGCACCCGCGGCGAGCTGATGCCGCGGGTGCCGCTGGGCTTCGTCGCGGGCAGCTGCACAGCGGGCACCATGACCTCGGCCTGGGCCCGCGTCGGCGGCCGAACCCAGATATCTTTAGCTGCAACGGTATTCAGTTTGTACGCAGAGTTTCCGGGAGCCAAGACATACCCCAGGCCGCCGATCATCGGCGCGTAGCCGCCGCGTTGTGAGACGGTGAACAACCGCATCCCGACGCCGGCGGCGGCCAGCCCGCCCGGGTAGTGGTCGGTCGGCGCCGACGAAAACTGCGACAGCTCCTGACCGACCCACTGCCACGGTGTGGCTTCGATGCGTGCCGCCAGCGCGTTGCGCTGTTTCGACGACAGCGCGGGCCCGACGATGGTCTGGCCACCGGTGGTCGGCTTGATCAGCAGCGATGACAGGCGGGTGAGCAGGTGCGAGCGCTCGGCGTCGATGCCGCCCCAGTACAGCGGAGCCGTTGCCAGCAACGGGGTTTCGCCGAGCAGCTGCTGGGCCAGCTCGGGCAAGAACCGCAGTATTCCGGGGCTTTCCAGGATGCCACTGCCGAGTGTGTTGACCACGGTCACCGCTCCGCGCCGTAGCACCTCGACCAGCCCGACCACGCCCAACTGGGAATCGGAACGCAGATCCAGCGGATCGGCGTAATCGGCGTCGACGCGGCGCAACACGACATCGACCTGCTTCAGCGTGCCCAGCGACCGCATCCACAGCTTGCCGTCGCGGACCACCAAATCAGCGCTTTCCACCAGCGGGAACCCCAGCACCGATGCCAGATAGGCCTGGTCGAAGGCCGTCTCGGAGTGAATGCCGGGGGTGAGCACCACCACCACCGGATCCTCGGCGGCCTCGGGCGCCACGTTGATCAGCGCCAGCCGCAACGTCTGCGCGAACGGCGAGGTGGGACGCGGCCTGAACCGCTCATAGAGGACCGGAGCCGCGTGCGCGACCACGCGACGGTCGGCCAGCGCGTATCCGGCTCCCGACGGTGCCTGGGTCCAATCCGCGTTGACCAGAAAACCCCCGGAGCGGTCCCGGCTGACGTCGCAGCCGTACAGGAATAGTTGACGCCGCCCGGGTATTTCGATCCCACTGGCCGCCCGGACATAGCCGGGATGGGCGAACAGCAGCTGGGGCGGTAGCAGCCCGCTGGTGATGGCGCGTCGTGGACCGTAGAGGTCGGTCAGCACCGCGTTGAGCAGCCGGCTGCGTTGTACCACACCGGATTCCAGTGTTTCCCAGTCTTTCGGCGATACCAGCAGCGGCAGGCCGTCCAGGTGCCAGGGTGTGGGCGCGGCGGCGCCGTGACCGTTGCCGCGCGTGTCGTCGTCCCGGTGGTCGATTGCGATGTAGGTGATGCCGTCGTTGTCGACCAGAGCGCTCACCGTCGCACGCAGCCGGTCTAGACCCGCGCGCCCCCGCTCCCCGATGAGCTCGGCGAGCTCCGACCAGCCCCGCCGGACGTTGCCGGCGGCATCGACGAACTCGTCGTACCCCGTGAAACCGGGCCGCCCGCCCCGCAGCTCGAACAATGCCTGCTGGGCCCACGCGGCGCGGTAGCCGGCGAGTAGCTGGTCGGGATCGTAAAGCGCAGCGACCGACGGGGATTTGGGCAGAGCGTCGGGCAACGACAACGAGCTACCTCCTGACGTCTACCAGAGCCAGTGGTGTCTGGTCAGGATGGTATGCGCCGATCGCGGATTGAGGGTGACCAGCGCTCATACCGCTGATCCCATCACAATCGCCAAGAGGCTGCATCGCCGAGTGGCCGGCCGCGACCGCGCAACCGACGCTCCCGCCCACCCGGTCGTCGCTATCCGCGGCCACCACAGCACCCACGGTCATTTTGGATACCCGCTGTTGCCGTAGGCCAACCCCAACGCAGAATGAACCTAAACGTGCACATCGAGCCCGATCAGGGAGGAGCTAGCTCGTGCAGCCACATGAAATCCGATCACTGGCGGAGCTTGCCGGCGAAGGCTCCCGGGTTCTCACGACTCTGGTGCGTGACATGCACGAGGGGATCGCAGGTCGCGTCTTCGGCGCGATAGGACCGTCGTCGAAACCCACCCAGGTTGTTCACGACGCTATCGCCGCGATGACCTACTGGGCGGTCGACCGAGGGGTCCGAGCATCGATCAACGCTGTCGGCGCAGTGGCCTCCGAAGTGTATGGCCGCGCGGAGGATGACACCGTCGAATCGCATCCCACGGCAGCGGGAGCCATCGCTGCAGTCAATGGCATCTACGGGGACCAGCTGGCCAACCGTGGGAACGGATTCGCGCTGAGTATGCAGGTTCGCCACCGGGGGAAGCTTGTCGCCCTGACCGCCGACTCCATCGCGACAGCTTTCGAGGCAGCCACTGGTCGGATCGCGGTGTTCGTCCACGGCTGGTGTCTTACGGAACGATCGTGGTGGCGACGGCCGCGCAGCGGCGAGGATCTGCGCCCGTACGGAACACGGCTGCGCGACGACCTGCAGTTCACCCCCGTCTACCTGCGGTACAACACGGGGCTACACGTTTCCCACAACGGGAAAGCCCTCGCCGACCTGCTGAACCGGCTGCACACACTGTGGCCGACGCCGGTCGAGGAGATCGCGCTGGTCGGCCATTCGATGGGCGGCCTGGTGACGCGCAGCGCCTCCCATTACGGCCGGCAGCAACAGCACGCCTGGACCGACGCCGTGCGCCACGTCGTCTGCTTGGGTTCCCCGCACTTGGGAGCCGACCTGGAGAAAGGGGTCAACGTAGCATCCTGGGCGCTAGCTCAGCTACCCGAAACCCGTGCTCTGGCCTCGTTTCTCAACGCGCGCAGCGCTGGTGTGAAAGACCTGCGGTTTGGCGCACTGCTCGACGAGGACTGGCGCGACTGCGATCCGGACGAATTTCTGCGGGATCGCTGCCACGAGGTGCCCTTTCTGCCCGGGGCCGGGTACCACTTCGTCGCCACCACCGCCGCACCGCGGGCGGTCGGTGTCCTAATCGGCGATCACCTGGTGCGCCCGCAGAGCGCGGCCGGCCGAGGTAGGTCGCGACGGATTCCGTTCGAGCCCGCACACGGGCTCACCCTGACCGGTCTGCACCACTTGGACCTCCTCAATCACCCGTTGATCTACCGAAAGCTGCACGAATGGCTCGGTCAGTCACCGGCGATGCGGCAGGCCCAATCCGGATAGTGGTCAAGGAAGTCGTGGCCAAGCGCGCCATCGCCCTTGCGGCGAGAGCACAATCGATATGTGGCCACGTGGGACGACGTCGTCCGCATCGTAGGTGAGCTGCCGCTCACCGAGGAGGCGTCGCCACACGACTGGCGGGTCGGGAAAAAGCTGATGGCCTGGGAGCGGCCACTGCGCAAGTCCGACCGTGAAGCCTTCGCCGCGCGCCGCTTGGAACCGCCGTCGGGTGACATCCTCGGCGTCCGGGTGGCTGACGAAGGCGTCAAATTCGCGTTGATCGCCGACGAGCCGAGGGTGTACTTCACCACCCCACATTTCGACGGCTATCCGGCCGTGCTGGTCAAACTGGCCGAGATCGATGTGGTCGGACTGCGGGAGCTGATCACCGAGGCCTGGCTGACGCAGGCCCCCAACCAACTGGTCAAGGAATACCTCGGCGACGCGACCGGACCTGCCCGAGGTCGATTACCCGCTGCAGGTCGTCGACGCAGCTCTGTATGACGCCGACGAGCACCCCGGCTGTTCTGTTCCGGGTGGCTGCGTGCAGAACATGATGCCGGGCGGCGGCCGCGTGTTCGGCCGCCGCGGTGGGGTCGGCATCGGCGAGCGCTACCCCTGCGGCAAGTTCAGCGATTGCGGCGTGCATGGGGTGCGGAAGCCAACCATTGACGTTAGGCGCGGCGCGGGCAAGGTGAAGCACGGAGCTAGCCAGGAGAGCCAACTGTGCCGCCTGTTGATCGGCGTCGCGAGCGATGTCGCGTGCCGCCCATCGGCGAGGCGCTGCCCGCACGACCATGCGGGCAGTGGTGCGCGCCTGCGTGAGCCCGGCGAGTTGTTGCTGTAGCCGATCAACGACTGACAGCGGCCAGTCCGCGCCGGCTGATGTCCGGTCGCCGATCACGTCTGCAACCTGGACGAGGATGTCGTGCAGGGCGGCCAACACACCGGCGCGCGCACTGCGGAGAAGGGTCAACGGGTTGGCGGGGAACAGCAGGATGCCGAACACGACGGCCAATCCGCCACCGATCAGCGCGTCGAAGAGGCGTTCCACAACGACGCCGCCGCTGCGGGCGAACACCAACACCAGGATGGCCGAGACGGCGGTCTGGTTCACGAACATCAACCCCTGTGCGATGAAACCGCGCCCGATCAGTACCGCGACACTCAGCGCGATGAGCACCGCGACAGCGATGGCGATCGCGCCGGTACCCACCAACGCTTGCACCGCGGCACCCAGGAAGATTCCCAACGCCACTCCGATGATCATCTGGACGGCGCGTTGCCCCCGTAGCACGTTGCTTGCCGACAGGCACACGGTGGCGGAAATAGGTGCGAAGAACGGCTGCCGATGAGCGAGCACGTCATGGGCGAGGAACCAGGCGAGGCCGGCGGCGACCGATGCTTGTGTTATCGGCCACAACACGGCACGCAGGCGCTGGACAGCCGCGAGCGCGCTGTCGGCCGACCGGGTAAGCAGCGAAGAAGCCATGACGCCTAGTTACCCCAGGGCGAATCTGGCTGCTGCACCGGGACCGGAATGCGGCGCAATTCGTGTCGGCCCGCGGCACGTGCCGTGCAGCAGCTGCGCGGTCTGGTCGCCGCGCCAGGGTCGCGCATGACGGCCGAGCAGTTCGGACCTAATCCCCATCTCAAGAATTGCCAAAGTCACAAAAATCACTTGCGACACTTCGGTAACTTTAGACGCGGGAAAGTCATGAACATTTGAACACACCCAAAACACTAGTCACTATAACAACTCTAGCAACTCTAGTAACTTATATCTCTCTGGTTACAACCATCACCCATCACACCAGCAACCCCGATAAACATAATTGACCTCAGATGTTGACAACTTTCGCGCTGGTTTGTTAGATCGGTTAAATGGTGCATATTCGCGAAATGCTCAACGCGGAAACGTTGTGCAAGTCGTTCGTGAAATCCGCGTTCATCGTCGTCGTCATCTCGCTGTTCATCGACCCGTCCACCGGTGTCGCATACGCAGACAGCGTCAACTGGGACGCCGTGGCCCAATGCGAGTCGGGTGGTGACTGGTCGGCCGACACCGGCAATGGATTCTACGGTGGCCTGCAATTCAAACAGTCGACTTGGAACGCCAACGGCGGCCACGGCTCACCGGCGAAGGCCTCGCGGGAGCAGCAGATCGCGGTGGCCAACCGGGTGCTGGCTACCGAAGGCCCTGAAGCCTGGCCCAAGTGCGGACCTGATCAAACGCTCTTCCCAACCGAAGCGGTCAACACTTTGCGGTCCGGCCATCCGGTGCGCAGCACCGTCCACAAGCTGTGGTCGAAACTGATCGCGCACTAGTTAATTCGCGGTGGTTCGGCGACGACAGCGCCCTACCCCGACAACTACATTCGAGCGATGTGAGGATCCCATGATCGCCCGGGTCAGGCTGGCTGCAATTCGAACAGCGGAATCACCCGGCTGGTCTTGGCCTGGTAGTCGGCGAAACCCGGCGCTGCGGCGGTGACCTCTCTGAAGATCGCGTCACGCTCGGCGGGCGCCAGCTCGCGGGCGGTGACGTCGAACAATTCGGTGCCGATCTCGACCTGCGCTCGCGGGTTGGCCCGCAGATTGTGCACCCAGGCCGGATCGACGTCGGCGCCCGCGAAGGAGCCGATGATGATCAGCTTGCCGTCGATACGTAGGTAGGCCAGCGGGTTCAGCCGCGGTTGCCCGGACTTGGCGCCGGTCGTGGTGAGCAGCAGCAGGTCGGCGCCCGCGAACTGGCCGCCGACCTGGCCGTCATTGGCCCGGAACTCGTCGACGATGGTCTTGTTGAACGCCTTGATGGTTTCGGCGTCGGGAACTTGGGTCATGCCCGGTCAACCCGGCTAGGCGTCGCGTCTATTCCAGCAGCGCGCTAGCTTGTCCGACCGCAGCGACTACGCGACGACGCCGAGATCGACGTCAGCGCGGAAAACTGCACTCGCTAACGCTCTAACGTCGATCTCGGTGCTGGTGTCGGTGGCGGCTACCATCATGTCGGCCATGCGCGACGTGTTTATCGGCAGCGAGGCTGTGGCACTGGGCAAACTCACCAAGTCGGACCTTCGGCACCGGCATCGCGCCATCTTCCGCAACGTCTATATGCCTCAACACCGCGAGCCGTCGCTGCCTGATCGGACCGTTGGAGCGCGGCTATGGTCCCGACGGCGAGCGATCATCGCGGGTGTCGCCGCTTCGGCATTGCACGGTGCGCAGTGGGTTGACGCCGATGTTCCCATCGAGCTGATCTCGCCAAGCGCCACGAGGCCGCAAAAGGGCGGCCTCGTGGTGCGCAACGAGACCGTCGCCGACGATGAGATCGCCCATGTCGTACGGCTGCCGGTCACTACCGCTGCACGAACCGCTTACGATTTGGGTCGGCATCTGCCACGCGCGCAGGCCATCGCACGACTCGACGCGCTGATGCGGGGTGACCCCGTTTTCGGTCGAGGATGTGCTGCTGCTGGCCAAGCGCTACCCGGGTGCTCGGGGTTTGCGTCGGCTGCGGGCTGCGCGCCAGCTGGCGCGTCTGAGGAGCAGCGTCTCCCAAGGAGACCTGGCTGCGGCTCTTACTGATTGACGCGGGGTTGCCCGTACCGACCACTCAGATACCCGTCCTTGACGGCTTCAAGACCGTCGCCCTGCTCGACATGGGTTGGGAGGACTACAAGATGGCCGCCGAGTACGACGGCGATCAGCATCGCAGCGACCGCAGGCAATACGTCACGGACATTCGGCGGCATGAGGTGGTCGATGGCTGCGGCTGGATCGTTGTGCGGGTGGTGGCCGCCGCGCGACGTCATCAACCGCGTATACAACGCACTTCAACGGTGTGGGTATCGTCGAGATCGACGCTAGCGCCAAAAACTGGCGGGAAAACCCGCGCTAACGTCGATCTCGGTGCTGGGTCAAACGGGAACGCCTACGCCTTGGGCGTGGCGTCTATTCCGGACTCCTTGCGCTGCTGGGCGCTGATGGGCGCGGGCGCGTCGGTCAGCGGGTCCACGCCGCCGCCGGTCTTGGGGAACGCGATCACCTCGCGGATGGAGTCGACGCCGGCCAGCAGCGCGGTGGTCCGGTCCCAGCCGAACGCGATGCCGCCGTGCGGCGGCGCGCCAAACATGAACGCCTCCAACAGGAAACCGAACTTCTCTTCCGCTTCGGCCTTGTCGAGGCCCATCGCCGCGAACACCTTTTCCTGAGTGTCGCGGCGATGAATACGGATAGATCCCCCGCCGATCTCGTGGCCGTTGCAGACGATGTCGTATGCGTCGGCCAGGACGGCAGCTGGGTCGGTATCGATCGACGTCTCATACTCCGGCTTCGGGGCGGTGAACGCGTGGTGCACCGCCGTCCACGCACCCGTGCCGACGGTGACCTCACCCGCGGCGGTGGCCTCGTCCGCGGGCTCGAACAGCGGCGGATCGACCACCCAGACGAACGCCCAGGCGTCCGGGTCGATCAGGTTGAGCCGCCGCGCTATTTCAACGCGGGCCGCGCCCAAAAGCGCGCGCGCCGTCTTCGCCGGGCCCGCCGAGAAGAAGATGCAGTCACCGGGCGACGCGCCGACATGGGCGGCCAGGCCGTCACGTTCGGCGTCGGTCAAGTTCTTGGCCACCGGCCCGGAAAGCGAACCGTCCTCCCCTACCAGCACATAGGCCAACCCCTTGTGCCCGCGCTGTTTGGCCCAGTCCTGCCAGCCGTCCAGCGTGCGCCGCGGTTGTGCGGCCCCACCCGGCATCACGACCGCACCGACATACGGTGCCTGGAAGACGCGAAAGGTGGTGTCTTTGAAGAACTCCGTGCACTCGACGAGCTCCAGCCCGAAGCGCATGTCGGGTTTGTCCGTGCCGAAGCGTCGCATCGCCTCGGCGTACGTGATTCGCGGCAGCGGGGTGGTGAGCTGATAGCCAATCAGCGCCCACAGCGCGGCGAGGATCTCCTCGGAGATCACGATCACGTCGTCGGCCTCGACGAAGCTCATCTCCATGTCGAGCTGGGTGAACTCCGGCTGACGGTCGGCGCGAAAACCCTCGTCGCGGTAACACCGGGCGATCTGGTAGTAGCGCTCCATGCCGGCCACCATGAGCAGTTGCTTGAACAGCTGCGGGCTTTGCGGCAGCGCGTAGAACGATCCCGGCTGCAGTCGCGCCGGCACCAGGAAATCGCGGGCCCCTTCCGGGGTCGAGCGGGTCATCGTCGGCGTCTCGATCTCGACGAAATCGTGCCGCGCCAGCACCTCGCGGGCGGCCGCATTCACCTTGGACCGCAAGCGAATCGCCGAGCCCGGCCCGTCACGGCGCAGATCCAGGTAGCGATACTTCAACCGCAACTCCTCCCCCGCGGGCTCGTCGAGCTGAAACGGCAGCGGTGCAGACTCGCCGAGCACGGTCAGCGATGTCGCGTTCACCTCGATCTCACCGGTGGCCAGCTCGGGGTTCTCGTTGCCCTTCGGGCGGATCTCGACGACACCCTCGACCGCGATGCAGAACTCAGCGCGCAACCGATGCGCCTGGGCCAGCACGTCGGGCGCGCGGAACACCACCTGGGAGACGCCGGAGGCATCGCGCAGATCGATGAAGATGACGCCACCGTGGTCGCGGCGGCGGGCCACCCAGCCGGCCAACGTCACCTGCTGCCCGGCGTCGGGGGCCCGCAAAGACCCGGCGGCGTGGCTGCGCAGCACAAATACTCCTTTGGAACGGTTTGAACGCCTGACCAGTGTAGGGGGACGGGGCGTGCGGTACTTTCGTGCACGTCGCTACGCACGTTGCTGTTGTCGGTCCGGGGGCCGTCGGTACGACGGTCGCCGCACTTCTTCACGCCGCCGGTCACCCGGTGGTGGTCTGCGGGCGCACACCGCGCGAGCAGATCGAACTGCGGCCCGACGGCGCGGATCCCATTGTGGTACCCGGTCCGGTACGCACCGATCCCGGGGAGATCGCCGGTCCCGTCGAGGTGGTCGTGCTGGCGGTCAAAGCCACCCAGAACGATGACGCGCACGGCTGGCTGGCCCGCCTGTGCGACGACCGCACCGTTGTCGCCGTGCTACAAAACGGCGTTGAGCAGGTCGAGCAGGTGCAGCCGCACTGCCCGTCGTCGAGTGTGGTTCCAGGGATCGTCTGGTACGGCGCCGAGACCCAGCCAGAAGGGTGGGTGCGGTTGCGCACCGAAGCCCGGCTGGTGCTGCCCACGGGGCCGGCCGCGGAGAGCATCGCTGAACTGCTGCGCGGCGCCGGGTGCACGGTGAACTGCGATCCGGACTTCACCACTGCGCTCTGGCGCAAGCTATTGGTGAACGCGCTGGCCGGACTCATGGTGCTCTCCGGTCGCCGGGCCGGGATGTTTCGCCGCGACGACGTTGCCGCGCTGTCCCGCCGCTATCTCGCCGAATGCCTGCTCGTCGCGCGGGCCGAAGGCGCCCGGTTGGGTGACGACGTGGTCGAGGAGATGGCCGAGCTTTTCCGCCGTACTCCCGCCGACATGGGCACCTCGATGCTGGCCGACCGGGAGGCCCACCGGCGACTGGAATGGGATATCCGCAACGGGGTGATCACCCGCAAGGCGCGTGCCCACCGCCTGGCCACGCCGATCAGCGATGTCGTGGTGCCGCTGCTGGCCGCCGCCAGCGACGGCCCCGGATAGTGTGTAGGGCCAAGCGCCGTACCGGTTCCACAACAGCGTCGACCTGGCCATCACGCCCGATCAGGCATGCTCGCCGACCCCGAGTCCTGGCCGCGCTGGGCGACCGTGATCACCAAGGTGACCTGGACCAGCCCCGAGCCCGCGCGGCGTTGGTGCCACCCGGATCGTCGACATGCGCGGCGGCATCGTCGGCCACGGGGGTACCTCCCGCTCTGCGGGGGAGAGTTCCTTGCGTGGGAGCCCCACAGCCACATGGCTTTTCGATTCAACAAGTGCTCGACAAGGGTCGTCGCCGCCTTCGCCGAGGACTAGCGCGTTGAGGTCATCCCGGGCGGCTGCCGGCTGACCTGGACCATGGCGCACAAGCCCGCCGGCCCGGCCCGGCTCGCGATGTTCGTCGGTGGGCCGCTGCTGAATATGGCCCTGCGCCGGCTTCCCGCAAACCTGCGCAGCTACCCGACAAAGCGGTTCGCCATCGCGCGGCAGTAGTCGCCGTCACGGACGTACCCGGTCCGGGCGCGAGCGATCGGCCGCAGGCCGTCTGATGCGTTTGCGAACGACACACGATATCGACGACGACGTGATAGCTGCCGCTCGTGAATCAGCCGCGAGCGAGCGCCGTTCGCTGGGCGCGGTGATGCTGTCATCTCCAAAGCTCGAGAAAACCTACGTCGATGGCGAACCGTCCGTCGTCGCGATGGATTGACGATGGACTACTTCGCAAAGTGGGAGCGTCTGCTTGACGGCGGTCTCGATGGGCTCATCGAGGTGCTAACCAGCCGGTCGGAGGAGGCGTGCAAGATGCGCCAGAACTCCCCGTTCGCCGCGGTGCTGTCCGAAAAGACAAGAGTCAAAGTGCTGCGGTCGTTCAAGGCCCACTGGAACCAGGCACCAGCAGGTTCTGGTGGGTCCGCCCTGATCCGGGCCGGATTGCTCGATGTGACGGTGATCCGGGATCGAGCTTCGAGGCTGGCGGACGGAACTGACCCACGAATCGGCGAACAGATCCCGGCCTGGCTGAACCACTTCGACGCGCCGAGACGCTCCCGGTAGCACGGCTGCGCGTGGTAGCCAAACCGGCCGCGTACCGCCGCTCCTGGCAGGGAATGACGCGCGAAATCTTTGCCGTCGCCAGCCGCAGGCATATCGCGGTGTGCGAAGCTGGTGCCGTCGGGCAGCCGACTGAGGCCAGATTGCAACGGAGCGTGCGATGACCTTCAACGAGGGTATGCAGATCGACACCAGCACCACGTCGACATCTGGCGGCGGCCGCGTCATCGCGGTCGGCGGCGGTCTCGCCGGGCTGGTGGTCGTCCTGCTGGCGTTATTCCTGGGCGTCGATCCCGGTGGCGTGACCGGCCAGCAGCCGGTCAACACCCGAGAAGACGCGGCGCCCGGTTTCGACCTGAACAAGTGCCGCACCGGAGCCGACGCCAACAAATACGTGCAGTGTCGCGTGGTGGCCACCGCCAACTCCGTGGACGCGGTGTGGAAGCAGCTGATGCCCGGTTACACCCGCCCGCATGTGCGGCTGTTCAGCGGCCGGGTAGACACCGGCTGCGGACCCGCGACCAGCGCCGTCGGGCCGTTCTACTGCCCGGTGGACAAGACCGCGTACTTCGACACCGACTTCTTCCAGGTGCTGGTCAACCAATTCGGTTCCAGCGGTGGGCCATTGGCGCAGGAGTACGTGGTGGCTCACGAGTTCGGCCATCATGTCCAGGACCTGCAGGGGCTGCTCGGCCGCGCCCAGCAGGGCGCGCAGGGTGCGCAGGGCGCCGGCGTGCGCACCGAGTTGCAGGCCGACTGTTACGCCGGGGTGTGGGCACATTACGCAGCGACCGTCAAACAGGAGAGCACCGGAGTGCCATACCTGCGGCCGTTGAGCGACAAGGACATCGCCGACGGGCTCTCAGCCGCGGCGTCGGTGGGCGACGACCGCATTCAGAAGGCCGCGACCGGACACACCAACCCGGAGTCGTGGACACACGGTTCCTCGGCGCAACGACAGAAGTGGTTCACCGTCGGCTACCAGACCGGCGACCCGAACAAGTGCGACACGTTCGCCACCTATGACCTCGGGTAGGTCACGCAACCCGACGCCATCGCGGGCGCGACAACCGCACCACGCCTCGGAGCCTCAACCACCCAGGTCATTCGTCGACCAGCAGAAACCGGGGCGGCTCGTGACTCGAGTGACTTAAGCTGAGCAGCGTGCCGTCGGATGCCGACCCACCAACACGAGGTAACAGCCTCAAGTGGGCATTGGGAGCAGTGACCCTCATCGCTGTGCTGGCTACCGCTCTTGCGGTGACGTTGCTTTTGGGTGACGGCGGTTCGGAAAAGCCCCAGGCACCCTCGAAGAGGGGCTCGGACCCGTCGTCGGCGATCGCCAGCGCAAACGACACCGGGCCGGTCGCGGTTATCACCGAAGACCCCAGCTGCGCAGCGTGGACATCCATCAACAACGACCTCGCGAACAACGGAGAGCTCTTGTGGAACGATCGAGATCGGTCGGTTCCGGCCTCCGCATGGACCCAGAAGCAGCGCGCGCAATTCCTGGCCGCAGGGCAGGCAATGCGCAATGCCGCCGCGCAAACCGCCGGGTTGGTCAGGTTGACACCCCATCGGGTGATGCGCGAACTCTATGAGCAGTTCATCGCCTACGCGCGCGACTACGCCGAACGCATCCCGAAATACACCCCGGCTGACAACAACCTGGCGGGTACCGCCAACAGCGCATCGTCTGCTCTTGGGGCGATCTGCGCCGCCATTACCGACGGTTCCGCCGCGGCACGGGGACCAATGGTCCCGCCGGTGGCCCCACCATCACAGGTCGCACCGCTGGGCAACCCCTCTAACCCGGAGCCCTTCCTCACCAGACTTAATCCGGTATGCGTTGACTGGCGGTCCGCGTTGGATCAGTTTGGTGGCCAAACCGCCGAATGGCAGAAGATCGATCCGAATATTCCTGCCATTCTGTGGAACCAGGAGCAGAAAGCGACCAACTACGCCGCCGCGTCAGTGATGAACATGTATGCCAGCAAGCTCGAACAGCTTGGCCGGCGCAGCGGGAACCCCACACTGCAGGATTTCGCTGAACTTTCCGCGCAGTATCGCCGCGCATTCTCTCTGGCAATATCGACCTATACTGCGCCCGACAACCATTTGGCAAACGCCGCTAACTACGCCTCCACCACAATCCTCGGAGCCTGTGCGTCGGCGGGAGGATTTTAGACCTCCTCAGCTGCGGATGGCCGACACGGAGTCGGTCAGCAGGCGGCGGGCACGCTCGGCGTCGATCGGTGCTGGCGGCTGATCGCGAACCGTTACCGGGTTGACGCTGACCATCACCACCAGATCGCCGAGGTATGCGGTGTAATTGTAGATCTCACGGGAGAGCTGCTTCCCCGGGGCGCTTGCCTGGATCTGCCGTTGGGTTCCCACCGTTTGGGCACCGTCAATTCGTGGTGCATCCACGGCATCGATGACACCGCTTAACTTGCCGGCGTCAAACGTGACATGCTTGCACTTTTCCGGAACGGCGTTAAACGGCACCGACTTGGTGGCCTGGATGGCGATCGAGATGAACTGGTTGCCGTTCCCTTCAGCGGAGACGGCGGCCATCTTGCCCTGCAGCCCAGTGGGTAGGCGCTGACCCGCAGCATAGTCGGCGCAGTCCGGCGGGTCGAATGTCACCCCCGGCGGAAGCTTCTGCGGCCCCACCATTCTCGGGTCGATTCCCGACGGGCCTTTGGTCGTCACGCGGAACTCCGGGCCGAAGGTCGACTTGACCTCGAACAGCTTGGTGATGTCGGGCGGGTGAGCCGATTGCCCCGTCGAGCAGGCAGCCAGCCAACCCGCGCACATGACACCAACCAACGCCTTGCCCACCGACACCCCCGCAATCTACCCGACGGGATCCGTCAGCCTCATGAGGTGGCCACGAACTTCACCAAAAACCTGTCGGTGCTACCACACCAGATCCAGGACTGATGAGCAGCCACGTCGGATCCAAGCCAAGCTCGGCAATCTCTGGCCCGACGGTCCGCCGCGATCCACCCGCAACGCATTGAGAACCGGCGGATTACCGCTCTTAGCTCTTTAGAACGGCAATCAATCGCGCCTGAGGTCGGTGATGTGGCACATCGGAACCACATCACCGATGAATTCTTTTACGGGCGTGGGTGTTAGGCCCAGCTGGAGCCGACGGCGGCGTCGGTGTTGGCCATGTTGGAGCCCGCGGTTTGCACCTTGGAGCCGTGCGCGTTGGCCTGCTCGTAGATCACCTGAAAGTTGCGGCCCAACTCGGTGATGAACTGCTGACAGGACGTCGACCCGGCACCACCCCAAAAGTCCCCGGCAGCAAGCACATCACGAATGATGGCCTGATGCTCGGCCTCCAACGCCATGGCTTGGGCGCGGATGGTGGCGCCGTGGGCATCCACATCGCCGAACTGGTAATTGATCGTCATGGTTGAATTCCTCCTGACGTGGAAAGTTGTTTCCCGGCTGCAGTTTTCAGTGCTAGCTGCTGAGGATCTGCTGAGAGGCCTGCTCTTGTGCCTCGTAGTTGTTGGCGTCACGGATCAGCCCGTCGCGCACCCCGTGCAGCATGTTCACGATGTTGCGAAACGCCTGATTCATCTGACCCATGGTGTCGTAAGAGGTCATCTGCGCGGTACCGCTCCAGCCGGCACCGGCAATGTTCTGCGAGGACGCCCACATCCTGCGGGCCTCATCCTCCACCGTCTGGGCGTGCACATCGAAACGGCCCGCCATCGCCCGCATCTGGTGCGGGTCAGTCATAAAACGCGCAGGCATTGAATATCTCCTTATCTCGAAGTCATTCCGGTGCTAATCACATTGTGCTGCAATGGCATCCCCTCCTGTCATCCGCCGACTGGCGAGCGGGGTATCACCTTGGGCGCCTTGGCGACAATACTGCTGAGACCGCGCCCGCTCAACGTCCCCATTAGCGCCTGACCGAACGGCCCGCCGGGCATGCCAGCCTGGGGCGCCAGTGTCGGGGCGCTGACACTGGTATTCGGCAGCACCGGGGCCGCCCGAGTCATCGCTGGCGCCGCCGCCGACCATGCGTGCGGCACCGACAACCCGCTCAACGAGGTCGCGTGACCCAGCTGCGCGGTCACCGCCGAGCCCCACGACCTGAGCTGGTTAGCCACACTGCCCACAACCGCCTCAAGCTTGCCGTCGACCAATTTGCCGATGGTGCCCAGCAAACCCTCGCTGCCCGTCAAACCTGTCGTCGCATTCGCCATCGAGTTGCCCATACCCATGAACATCCGCGCAGGGACGGTCGACATCATCCCCGTGTAATAGACACCCTGCAACCCCAATGTCGCCGCCGATGTCGGCGATACGCTGCCCAACAGCCCACCCAGCCCCGTGGTGGACGCCCCGTTACCCAAACCCAGCAAACTCAGGATGCCCGACAGCGCGCCAGACCCCGGGTCCGATGCCGTAGGCGCCACCAGCTGGCTCAACGCGGTGGGGACCAGCTGAGGCAGCGACGCCAGGACGTTGCTCCCGCCGGCCACATGAGTGACCGCGGACTGCAGGGCGCCCACCATGCCACTGACCACCTGCGGCGCCGCGGCAAACGCCTGCATGATTGTCGCCTGGGTCGACGACAGCGCATAGCTGACCATCATCGCGACGTCTTGGGCCCACATCTCGAGGTACTGGGCTTCCGTGGCCATGATCGCCGGCGTGTTCTGACCGAAGAAGTTGGTCGCCACCAGCGCCATCAACAACGTGCGGTTGGCCGCGATAACCGGCGGTGGCACCGTGGCCGCAAACGCCGTCTCAAACGCGGTCCCCGCGGCCTTGGCTTGCGCGCCCGCCAGCTCAGCCTGCGCGGCGGTGCCCGTTAGCCACGACAGATAGGCCTCGGCCGCGCCTGTCATCGACCCCCCCGACGGGCCCTGCCATCCGTCCATAAGCCCCAAAACCACCGACTGATACGAGGTCGCTGTGGAGCTCAACTCGGCGGCTAACCCGTCCCAGGCGGCCGCAGCAGCCATCATCGGCCCCGACCCCGGGCCGGAATACATCATCCCCGAAATGACCTCCGGGGGCCACGGCGCAAAAACACTCACCGCCACACCCCCGCTTAGCGGGCCGTGATCGCGTTGGCGGCCTCGGCGGCCGCATACGCACAGGCGTTGGAACCCAAGGTGGCCACCACCAGTTCATGGATCGCCGCAGCCTGCGCGCTGATCGCCTGATACATCTCGGCGTACGAGGCAAATTGGGCCGCGGTCAGCGCCGACACCGGATCGGCGGCCGCGGGAACCACACCGGTCGTCGGTGCGGCGGCGGCCGCATTGTTCGCAGCCATCGTCAAGCCGATATCCTCCATATTTCCGGCTGCCGCTGTCAGCGTCTGCGGGTTAGTGACCACAAACGACATGTGCTTTCCTCCTTCGACGATGCCATCAAGCCCCTGGTTGACGACGTTTCGGGCCACCGCTGTTCACTTAAGTGTTGGAGAACGATCGTCACAGGTTATGTGTCAGGGATCCTAGGCTGCCGGCATCTCGTAAGCGACAAATTTGGCGGAAAATTCGACGAAACGGCGCATTGCCCGACGTGGCAGTCGTTCTCGACTCTCGCAGTCTCGGCCCAGCCCTTCGCGGCGCCGGCGAATGCGAATTCCGGCGGCGCGGCAAGCCTTTTGCAGACCTTGTCGAACCGGCAGCACCACCCACGAGCTGCGCACCCTCATCAGCAACCCCCAACGCAGCTTGTCTGTTCGGTACACCTGGTGCCCGCTCGACAGTTTCGACTCTCGTTTGACGCTGTACCAGGCGGTAGAGACGCTGACATAACTTGGTCTTCTTCTCGCTTCGCACATTGTAAGTTTTGTGTGATATTCTTCTGGAAATGACCAACCAGGACCGCATCCGAACCCGCAAGGGCGAACCTTTTAGCGTGCGCTTCACCCTGTCGACCGATCGGATAGTCGAGGAAGAGGCCCGCCGCACACGGCGCTCTAAGAGCGCCGTCGTCGAAGCTCTCACTGAGGAAGCAGTCCGCACAAGACGCTTTCCCGGCATCGCCTTTCGCGGCGACGATCATCGCCGCCGGCCCTGGGTGATCGGCTCTGGCCTCGACGTCTGGGAGATCATCCACATGCTCGAGGACTTCGGATCAATTCCGCGGCTGGTCAAGGAGACCCAGCTCAACGAACGCCAGGTGCGTCTCGCGCTCGCTTACCGCGATGCTTATCCCGAGCAAATCGCTGGCGCGATTGCCGAGAACCGGCGGGCCGTCGATGACTGGCTGGAGCTCTACCCCTTCGTGCACCTCACCTCGAACTCGTAACCGCTCTTCGTGCGGCTGCTGCTCGACGCCAACCTCTCCCCTCGTAGGATCGCCAATCGTTTGCGCGCCGCCGGACACGACGTGCTCGCCCTCGCTGAAGAGCCCGCGCTGGAAGGGCTCGACGATCCCGCGGTACTCGAACTTGCCGCGAGCGAGAACCGTGTGCTTATCACCCGCAACAGCCGCGACTTCGCGCCGCTGGCCCGAGAATGGGCCGAGGCGCAGCGCGCACATGCCGGCGTCATCCTCATCTGGACCCTTGATCACAGCCAGTTCAGGCAGATCATTGAGGGCATCGAACGTTGCCTCTATCAACGGCCCAAGCAAAAAGACTGGCACGACCTCGTCGTCGCCTTCTGACCGAACGTGTGGTCGACCGGTGGTCGACCACACTGCCCCACCGGGCCCACGAGTTGCACACCCCCATCGGCAACCGCCGACGCAGCTGGGCCTGTTCGGTACACCTGGTGCCCGCTCAACCGGTTCAGCGACAACACCAGTCGACCGTAAGGCTATTGCGCGGCCGCGGCCACCGCGTCGCCGAGCAGAAGCGCTGCCGCTCAACAGTTTCGGCTCTGACCTCGGTCGCGGCATGCCCAATCGGTCTTGACCGGCAACCGGGCGAGCCTGCCCCAGAAACCCGGGTGTCTACCTTCTTCGCTTACCCGACGTGCAGGCGTCCTTCCCGCAACAACCCGGGAACGACGCCTACCGCTGCCGCTATTCAGGACTCAGGGGATCAGACTCAACAGCATTGTCGGGATGTCAGCTGCGAGGGTGCCCACCATTGAGCTGATGCCCGCTGGTCGAACAGCGTTGCGAAATCGGCGGGGTTCAGCAGCGTGCTGGTCCGCCGGGTTCAGCAGCGAGCTGACGTCCGATAGCGCGCTGAAGTCCGGCAGTGCGCTGACGTCGGACGCTGCGCCCACGCCCGGTATTAGGTCAAACAGCGCCGACCCGAAGAGGACCAGCTGTGTCGGGATGTCAAACAGAAGCTGGTTGATGGCGGGAACGGTGTCGACGCCGAATTCTTGGATCCCGTTTCCGATAAGCGTCGACAACCCGCCGAGATCGTCAAAGATGGTGCCGATCGGCACGAGCACCGGGCTGACTGCTTATCAGCCCGCCGATGGTGTTCAGCACAGTTTCGAGAGGCTCGAAGAACAGGACGTTGATGGTAACGCCTGCCACCAAGGTGACGTCGTTAATCGCATTCCTGACAAGGTCGATACCGAAGAGGATGATCAGTTGTTGGATAAAGGACTCCGGGTCGCCGAGGATCGACGACGCGCCCACCAGTCCGGCGAGGGGATCGAGCAGTCCGCCGATGGAGCCCAGCGACCCAGCGGAACCCAGGTCTGCAGCCACGGCGCTTTCCAATCCACCGAGGATGCCCGGCACATCGCCGAGGAGGTCGGTGGCAGCGGTGAGCTGTA
>DASPOT010000254.1:0-4446 GCA_035625875.1 Mycobacterium sp.
CGCGCAAGCTCAGCGGGAACCGGTGATACAGCCACACGCAGTGCGCGATGATCTCCGCCGGATACCGGTGACCCTTGTACGACACCTCGCCCACGATGGTCCCTCCGGTTGCGTATCGACTCCGAGATCATCCGCTTCGGCTGCACCGCTCACCAACTTGACAGCGGCCATAATCGGCTTCTGAGCAGCACAAACTCCGAGAATCACGCCGCTGCATCCGGCTGAGCCCTAGAGAACCGACGCCACTCAGCGCTGGGTTACCTCACCCCGGCCGAGTACGCTGCCCGATGCAGCCACACCCATCACCCCGTGGCCTGCGACATCAACTGAACCGACATCAAACACAACCTGGCTCTAGAACCGGCTGGACCGACTATTGGGGACCTGCCACGTCGGTGTCCGCGGTGGCGCGTCTCGACAGTGGACACCATCACGCGCATCGAGTAGACACCACCCCGCCCGCGCCGAAGAGATCGCCCTGTTTGGCGATTTCCCGACCATGGATTCGGTGGCTCAGGGTTCGCGGTCCGCTCAGTGGACCGCACCCTTGTCCGTGCCACACCCTTTGATGTGCAATGGACTCGGCCCAGAAAGATCCTTGATCGAGCGTTGTTTGCCCTGCGCCGACACCCGTCACCCGCAGGAGCAACGTCCGCAGGCCACCAATGAAAGGGTTCACGACCGGCGAGCGAAGGGAAAAGGCAATGGCCAAAGAACAAGCCTTCGACGTCGAAGAATTTGCTGAAGGGGCGGTCCGCAAGGGAACCCGTGAGTTGCAGGAACTGCCGGCGTCCACGGACGCGTTCGTGTGGCTGCGGCTCTACCAGGTGGAGATGGCCGATCTGATCCCCAAGGGACGCAGGCAGACTGACGCCCCGGGTCCACTCCGGCCAGCGTGGTCGACAGCAACTCCGACGCCCGCGCTCCGGTTGACACGTAGAAGGCGACCAGTGCCCGGAGCCCGACATCACAACGAGGCCGACTACCACGCTTGGCTGCGTAAGCCATCATGCTGCTTACCGTCCGAGAAGGAGGTTTTCGTGACACCCCGCGACGTAGATCGGTGCCAACTGGTCCCGCAAGAGAGACGGAGCCATACCAATGCCACTAGATCGTTTGATCGATTCCGGGCGGCCCATTGTCCCACCGCCGGACGCGCAGCGAACGACCCTGGGCCTGGACGTGTTGAGCAGGTTTGTTTGCAATACTTGGGACGAAGCTACGGAGGGGGGGACGCGGCGGTTTGACGCAGTTGTAATCGGCGCCGGGATGTTCGGCGGGTACTGCGCCGAGAAAATTTACACCTTTGGTGCGGCCAACAATCTAAAGGTGCTCGTGCTGGATGCGGGCCCGTTTCTCATTCCCACTCATCTTCAAAATCTTCCAGATATTGGGCTCGACGTGCCGGACCCACTTTATCCCGCAAACGATCCCGGCGTTGCGAGGGATTTGGTTTGGGGGATGGCGTGGCGTGGTAACGTTCCTTTCATCGGCCAGGCTTACTGCATCGGCGGCAAATCACTTTATTGGGGAGGATGGTGTCCACGCCTGCTTCCGAGCGACCTGGCTGCTTGGCCGCCAAGCGTTGCTCAATACCTTACGCAAAACTACCCGCTCATGGTGCAGCAAACAGGTGTCGCGGATGATACCGAGTTTATCCAAGGCCCGCTATTCAATCTGTTGAAGCAGCGGGTCTCTGGCATTTTGCAGGCCAACACAGTGCCAAACCTTGATTCCGTGGAGGATCCGCCTCTGGCGGTCCAAGGGCAGTCGCCGGCTTCCGGCCTTTTCGCCTTTGACAAATACAGCAGTATCGATCTGCTGATTGAAGCCGCCCGCGATGCAGCAAGCCTGCCGGATTCCCAGCGCCGATTGTTCATCGTGCCTAACGCACACGTGACGCGGCTCAACACGGCCAACGGCTCGGTGGCGAGTGTTCAGGTGAATGTAAATGGCTCAGGCTATTCCCTGCCGGTCGCACCCAATTGCGCCGTGATCCTCGCACTTGGGACAATTGAGTCCACGCGCCTCGCGCTTGTTTCATTCCCGACCAGTCCGAACAATCCTGCTGCCGAACTGATTGGCCGAAACCTAATGGCCCACTGGCGGTCGAATATCTTCGTGCGCATTAACCGCGCGGCGCTCGATCCCGGCAACACGCTTCCAGCCGCTCTTCAAACCGGGGCGCTCCTCGTACGGGGGTCGACGCCGCAGGGAAAGTTTCACATTCAGGTGACGGCCTCCGCGGACCCTGCAGGAAACTCAGACGCTCTGCTCTACTCGATGATCCCTGACATCGACCAGCTCGATGCCACGCTCGCCAATCAGCAGGCCGGCTGGATATCGATTGGCTTCCGGGGCGTGTCGCAGCAGATCGGCGACCAGGCGACGAGCGTTCCGAATCCGGCCGGGCGATGGATTAACCTCAGCCCATACGAGGTGGATGAGTTCGGCGTGCCGCGCGCCTATGTGCAGTTGACCACAACCGCATCCGAAGACAAGCTGGCGAACGCGATGGATGCGGCCATCCTCGCGCTGGCGAATCAACTGGCCGGCGGCAATGCGGCGAACCTTCAGGTGACCAGTCAGGACCGCGATGGTCTCGGAACGACTTACCACGAGGCTGGAACACTCTGGATGGGCACGAGCCCGCAAGCCTCAGTGACCGATACCACCGGGAAGTTTCATAATTTGGGCAATGCATTTTGCGCCGATCAGGCGTTGTTTGTGACCGTTGGCTCGGTGAATCCCACGCTGACGGGCCTGGTTCTCGCGCGGAAAGTGGCACAGGCCGCAGTTGCCTTGGCGACTGGCGCACCGTCTCCTCAGTAGCGCCGGTCACGGATGCCGACTTCATCGTCCACCGCCTCGCACTGGTCCGCGGTCGAGCAAGTGCGATTACTTAACACCTGACTTAGCTTGCGATTAAACCTTGGCCTTGTTGGCTTTGGTGATCATCAGTTCGCTGACTTTGGCGGCGACCTGCCGCATTCTGGTGATCGTCTTGCGTAATTTCCGGTCGTTGCTGATCCACTCGTGGTAGAGCTTGGCGTCGGTCTGACTGAGGCGTCGGGTGACGGTCTTTCCGTTGACCTTGGCGGTCCACTGCCAGTAGGGGCCGTGGAGTTGGGGCGGGTCGGCGTGACAGCGGCAGCTCGGGGTGCCGCAGCGCGTGCTGCGCTGAGTGATACTGCCGGCGGCGATGTAGCCGAGATCGGCGAGTTCGGCTGCCAGCTCGCGGTAACGACGTTGGTAGCCGGCTAGTCGTTGTTCGATCGATTGTGCCATCGTGCGTGTCGAGGTGATTCTCCAACCATCATGCCAGACAGTACTAATACTGTCTGGTGAAGATGGGATGGCCATGCAGAAGAGTCGATCTGATGAGACACGCTGCGCGATCACGACATTGACCGGCTTCCGCACGGGCTTGCACCAGTGCTGGACCAGTTGGCCTGATGCCGCCTTCGAGCTGACCGACACCGTGTTGTGCATGCCCTCGCCGGTGGCCTCGGTGCCGGCGCTGAGCCTGGAACCGGCGTTTCGCCGCAGCCACGGCAGCCTCTACAAGGCGCTCGCCCGCGGTGAGGTCGATGACGAGGCGATGCGGGAGCTGCTCGTCGAGCACCGGCCGAGCGGCTGGCCGCTGGTGTTCGCCGTGGACGCCTCCACCTGGCCCCGATGTGACGCCGAGACCAGTCCCCAACGGGGGTACTACTACTCGGCGTCCAAACACTCCGCCGGACAGCCGATCGTAGCCGGCTGGTCCTATCAGTGGATCACGCAACTGGACTGGGCGGCCGACTCCTGGACCGCACCGATGGACGCACGACGTATCCCGGTGGGCAACGACACCACCACCGTGACCGTCGCCCAGGTCAGCGACCTGACCCGGCGGCTACACCATAGTCGGATCCATGCGCAGCTCGGCAGAGACCATACCGCAGCAGCGATCCCCATATTCGTCTTCGACGCCGGCTACGACCCGATCGCGCTGACCCACGAACTCGGCGATCTCGCCGCGACGATCGTGGTCCGCATCCGCGATGACCGAGTCTTCTATACCGACCCCGCACCGACCGAGCCGGGCACCATCGGCCGTCCCCGCCGCCACGGCCACCGGTTCAGCTGCGCGAACCGGTCGACCTGGCCAGCCCCCGACACCGAACTACACGCCCAGGACCGCCGCTACGGCACCGTGCACGTCCAAGCCTGGAGCGGCCTGCATCCCAAACTCGCCGGACGCGGACGATGGACCCACCACGACGCCCCGCCGATCGTGACCGGAACCGTCATCCGCATCGACGTCGAACACCTACCCAAACCCACCACACGCACCAAAAAGACGCTGTGGCTATGGGCTGCCGGCCCGGGCCCGATCGACCTCGACACGTGCTGGCGAGCCTACTTGCGCCGCTTCGATATCGAGCACACCTTCCGGTTCTGCAA